>QWQG01000039.1 GCA_003670925.1 Planctomycetota bacterium
CTCACTCGAAACCGTCGTCGCTTGCCAATGAAAAAACGCGTACTGTTTCTGACGCTGATCGGCACAGCACTTGTCTTGTTCCTAGAAGGAGTTTCTGCCATCGGACTTTGGGTCTCCGACGGCCATATTTCATTCCCTGAACTCCACGACCAACAGGAATTGTGTTCCACAAGCCCTGCGCACGACTCGTTTGACACGGAGGTCCTGCATCCCTATCTCGGGTGGGTCCTGAACCCGGACGTTTCGGGTGGTGTTTCACTTCTAAGCGATCAAAAGTATCCAATTAACGAATACGGTTTTTTGGATACTGGAGGCGACATTGTCAAGCGGTCACCAGGCAAGTTTGTGGTCGCCATTTTGGGGGGATCGGTGGCGTGGTATTTTTCAATTGAGGGTGCTGAAACCTTCCGGGAGGAATTAGCGAAGTCGCCGCAGTTTTCTGATCAAGAGATTATCATTGTGCCGTTAGCGTTGAGTGGGTTTAAGCAACCTCAACAACTCTTCACGCTGCAGTATTTTCTCATGCTGGGTTTCGAGTTTGACGCGGTGATCAATCTTGATGGGTTTAACGAGGTCGCGCTCCACCCAGCTGAAAATGCTCTCCGAAACGTTTCGATTGTCTATCCACGGACGTGGTATCATCGAGTCCATGAGCTGGCGACTCCGGAAAATGTTGAATCGGTCTATCGCATCCTCTCTCAACGCAGGTCACGGCAGGAATGGGCAACGAGATTCGTTCGCATGCCCTATCGTTATTCGACCACACTGAATTGGATCTGGCGTTTACGCGATACCGCATTCGGTCACACGATCCAGACTGAACAGCAGGTAATCATGGCGAAAAAGGTGAGTGGTAAAATCCCCTTTCTGCAGACCGGGCCGCGCCGTGATTACGCGACTGAACAAGAGTTGTTCCTCGCGTTAGCGGAGTTGTGGAAGAACTGTTCACTGCAGTTGCACGGCATGTGCGAAGCGAACGATATCGCTTACTATCACCTCCTCCAACCCAACCAGTACTTTGACGGCTCAAAGCCGATGAGTGCAGAGGAACGGGCAATTGTGATTCTTCCCGGACACCCTTACAGCAAAGGGGTTATTCAGGGATATCCGTTCCTTAAACTCGCGGGAACTGAACTTCTCAAGCAAGGGGTGCGATTCACTGATTTGACGATGCTATTTAAGAACACTCAGGAGCAAGCGTACCGGGATAATTGTTGTCATTGCAATGAACTTGGGAGCACACTGCTGGCCCGAGCTGTTGCAAATGCCGTGATGTCCAAGGATTGAAAAGCGATCCGCTGCTGGCCACGACGTCTGGGGCCTGAGGGGTACGGAACCTAGACAAGAATTCAAATTTACTGATCTTTGCTTTATGGGAACAACCCCACCAAGGAATTTTGGGCAACCATGTCAGCGTCCGTCAAGTCAGCCACCGCAACGACACCATTGACTGTCCGCCGCAAGAATCGCATGCGTTGCTTTCTGACGAGCACGCTGTTATTGACTTTGGCACTACCTTTCGTGCCACCCTCCGCCTTGCTGTTAGAACTGATGGAAGTGTGGCATGAATTGCTGTTTTTACTGGCAGTCGTGCTGAATTTGTTAGTCGTAATTCGGCGTTGGCGTCACAGAAAAACACAGTTGTTAAAGTCAGGCTTGGACGTCCGGGAGGAATGCAGCACGGGGTTTTCATTGTTGGAGATAATAGTTTGGAATTTTGTAGCGTTTGCTTTGATCGTGCTCTTGATTCAATTGGCGATTAGACCTGCGGTTGCTTGGGGACTTTTGATCAGCCTTCGGATCAGCATTGCGTTTGTTTATGTGTGTGTGATGCTCGCGGCTCCCTTCGCCTTCCGCCAGATTTACCATCGTCGAATTTTGCCTGTTGCGAAGTGGGTCAAATCATGGTTTTCGCTAAGCCTGCTGCTGGTATTAAGTGAAGCGGCGTGTTCGCTGATTCTGTCATTTCCACCCAACGTGACACCGCTCACGTTTCCCGAACATCTTCCACAGCCCCATGACAACAATTTGCATATCGCCAGTACTGGAGGATCGACATCACTGGGATGGCCATGGCATCCGCATTACAGCATCTCAAGAGTGGCCGAGTGGCAATTGAACCGACTTCTCAATTCAGTCCGAAATTCATCCACCGCAGGGCCACCGCATGTCGACGCAGTTCCGAGATATCGCAACGCAATCGTGCACAATGTGGCGCAGGCTGGCGATTCCTTGAAACTCGACATCGCGCAACTTCATCGCCTGCCAGTGAAGCCCGACGTCCTGATGGTGTGTACCGGGCACAACGAAGTTTACCACGAAATCGATTCACAGCTGCGAGCGAGTGGAAACGTGGTGCCAGCGGTGGATCGATTTTTAAACTGGTCCCCCACGTTCTGCCTCATCGACAAAGTTATGACCGAACGCATCAGCGTTCTTTGGCGCATCGTCCAAAGAGAACGCGGATTGGTGGATGATCCTTACCTGACGGATGACCAAAGAAAACAGCGTCTCAACGTTTTTACTGATCGACTGCGAGCTTTGTCACAGTACTGCCAGCGGCAAAACATCCTGTTGATCTGGTTCATTCCCGCTGGCTCCGAATCAACCTGCCCGCCGAATCGTTCAACTATTCGTACCCACAACCACTCTGCGCGGGATCTTGTCGCTGTCAGGGCGCACCAGCAAGCCGCGCTTCTCGAACAACAGCAGGCATGGATTCAGGCGGCTGAGGTTTATCGATTGGTGCTTAGTGACCATCCGGACATGGCCGAGTTTCATTTTCGCCGAGGGCACTGCTTACTGCACATGAACCAGCCCGAGGCCGCCGCTGTCAGTTTTCAGCGTGCGCTCGAAACTGATGCATTTCCGGTTCGCGCGCAGGCCGACCATCGGGATGCTGTAGCGCAGGTCGCTCGGGAATATGGCAACGTCACGATTGACACGGCAGCGATTCTCAGACGCATGACACCGCACGGAATCCTCGACGATTCCGTCATCATGGACGATGTTCACCCAAGCCTGAGAGGTGTTTTTGCGCTCGGGACAGAATCAGCTTCTCTTATGCAGCATCTCATTCTCAAAGACATCGACACAAGCGCCGCCGAAAAATTCGGCTCGTTCCGGGAATCCCTCACCGATCTCAAAGTCGATCCGACCGTCATTGCCAGCGGCTATGAACTGATGGCTGCTGCGATGCTGAACCGCGGATGCCTGCGTTTCGAGCAAAGCCACTGGAACTCACTTTCAGACCGCCTTCGAACCGCAGCTTTGGAACTGCGGGAGCGAACGTCGTTACCCGAAAGCACGCAGATTGAATCGCTCCGGGATTTTCACTCGAGCCAGAAATAAAGCGGCTGACGGGTGATCCGCCCGCCGCAGAACTCATGGGCTCCGCCTGCATGGATTTCACGGCGAAACGGCTACGCCGCCGTTGTGGGCAGATTTCAAGGCTGCATCTAGAATCTGTTGGGTCTGGAGAGCAATGTTTGGCCAGTAGCTGTCCCGCGTCCCACTGAGTACCAAATCGGCAAAAGTTCGAAACTGCTGCGTTTCTTGGCTGTTACGATTGTTGTTGCTGTATTCTGCAATTGTGTGACGCTGAAAACCTTTCTCCATATTGAAGCGACAACCATCGACCGCAAACTTATGGTTTGCCACTTGAAACTCGACTTCGTTCCCGAAGTATGGGACCACGAAATCATTCACCTGGACATAGCCTTTTGAGCCACTCACGTTGACCCACTGCTGGTGATTGGCACGAAAAGAACTGAAGAACGAGGCCGATACGCCGCTCCTGAAATGCAATTCCCCCTGAAACTCCATCGGCACTTCGTCCGCACTGTCTGCTCGCTTCGCGCCGTGCAGAATTCGACCGCGAACTTCCGTCGGCATTTCGAAATTCAAGGCCCATAAAATAATTCGAATGGTGTACCAACCGAGGTCTCCGAGGCACCCAGCGGGCTCTAAGTGGCTGCTCGCCCGGATGTTGCTCTGAATCCATTCATCCGCAGCATAGAAACTGAAGTGACTCACGATGCGGCGAATGGTGCCGACACTGCTTCCGTCGTCCAGCACCTGTCGAAGCTGTTTCATCCGCGCGTTGTGCATGAACATGACGCCGTCCATAAACTGAACGTTGGCTTTTTGGCAGGCATCGATCATGGTTTGGACATCCGCCGCCGTCACGCCGCAGGGTTTTTCCACCATGACATGCTTGCCAGCCTGAGCCGCTTTGACAACCCATTCGGTCCGCAGTCCAGTGGGCAGCGGAATATAGACGGCATCGACATCACTCCGCGACAGCAAGGCTTCGTAGTTGCCCACGGCCTCAACCTTGTGAGCGACTGGAACAGACGCACTGCATTCCGCTATAAACTGTTGAGCCTTCTGCACGGATCGACTGGCCACAGCAGTGACTCGGCCATTTCCCGAGTTGGCAATGGCATGCCAGTTTTTTTTTCCAATCTCGGCTGTACTGAGAATTCCCCAACGGCAAACACTTTCACTCATCGTAACACCCTGTCTTCGTAAGATTAAACAGCCACGAACCATCGTCGCTGCAGCCCGGATCCTGAGTGATTTTAAGACAATGCTCAAGTGAACCCAACCGATCCACCAGTTCGCCTGATTTTCAGGCCAATTCTCGAGTCTCAAATCCTGCTCTGTGGAGTTACGGCTGCGGGGTGAATGACGCGATCGGCCAGAATAGGTTCCCCAGTGCACAGGGACAAGAATTGGCACATTCATGCGGCAACAGCACGCATTCGGCAGGATTTGCGCACCACTCGCTGATACTCACCGCGCCATCAGCAGTTGCTGCCGAAGTGCGTCTCGGACCAAAATTTACTGGTGTGAAGGCCCTTGCAAGAATACGTCGTGGCTGATAACCCTTCCGGCAATGTCTGAATCCTGCCCGCAAACTCGGCGTGCTTTGACTCGCACTCAACGTCTTTTGTTGGTGCTGTTGGGAGCCGGAATTGTGGTGGTCTTTGGCATTGCTGGCTGGTGTCAACCGGATCCTCGCGGATATGGGACTCACGAGCAGTTGGGAATGCCTCCTTGCACATTTCGCGAGTTAACGGGAGTCAACTGTCCGCATTGTGGCCTGACCACCAGTTTCAGTTGGTTTGTGCGAGGGAAAATAGGCAACTCCATGCAGGCCAACCCGGCCGGTTTGATCTTGGCGAGTGCGAGTGTGGTGATTTTCATTTGGAGTGTTGTCGTCAGTCTTCGCGGGGCGTTTATCATTTTACACGAACCCGGCCGTTGCATGCTGATCAGTTTTGTGATCTGGGTGCTGTTTTCGGTGATTGTCTGGTTCTTTAGATTGTTCTGAAAATCGATTTGAATCTACGTTTGATGTGTCTGTAAACGGAGTCTCGTGGCGTGCAACTGCTTAGCCTTCTCTCAAAGCGACATGGCGCACGTCGTGTGATCATGTTGGTGCTCGTGGCGTCCATGGTGCTGCCAGGTTGTTCGCTGGGTGTGATGGCGGGCAAGCTGTTTTTCGATGATCCTAAAATGAAATCTGTGTTTCGCAAGAACACCGGAACGGATCTGACAAAGGGTGAAAAAACGATTTTGATCGCGTGTTCTACCAGCCATCAGATTCTGTCGAAATATCCCGGTATCAGGATCGACATTGTGGACAAGATGTCGCGCATTCTAGAGACCCGTAATGTGAGAATTGTTCCACCCGATGATGTTGCGACCTGGTTCGACGATCACGGTGAATGGGGCGATTTCACGGAGTTGGCAGATGAGTTTGACGCAGATTATGTGATGCACATTGACTTAAAATCGTTTGCCGTTGTCGTCCCTGACAGCCCCAATTTATTGCAGGGTAAAACGGAAGGCCGCGTGTCGATGATGGAAATTAAAATGGCTGAGAAAAACAAAGACAAAAAGAAGGCGTCTGTGGCGGTTGAACGCTCATTTAGCGTGATGTTTCCAACCACATATCCAGTGCCTCGGGAATCTAGGTCAGAAGAAATGTTTACCGAAAACTTCCTCGATCGAATTTCCGCGCAATTGGCCAGAATGTTGTACGACCATCGGCCCAGTGAAATGGATCTTTAAGGTTTGTCGTGAAGTGTTCGATTTTTCGGGTCAATTTGGAATAGTGCTATGTCCCTTGAATCACTTGCCGAAAACAAAAAAATCGTGAAAACCGGTTGCCGGAATTGCTGGAGCTCGCGTGTCAGATTGGCACTCGCGGCGCTGTTACTGATTTCCTTACCGGGATGCAATTATTTCATTCTCCTAGGTTATTTGATCGGCGGCCCGCCGCAGATTGAACCGCTGTTTGAGAAGGATACAACGAAATCTCTGACGGATCGCAACACACGCGTAGCGGTCGTGTGCTATGCGTCGGATGAACTGAAGTACGAGTGTGAACACATCGACCATATCATCGCCCGCCAGGTCGGGTATCAGTTATCCATGAATAAAATTGACGTCGTCCCAAGTGATGAAGTGCGTAGCTGGATGATTCAGAATCCAGATTGGGATACCGCCGCCGAAGTCGGCAAGGCATTCGACGTGAATTTTGTAGTCTACATTGATGTGAGTGATTTTTCGCTGTACGAACGTGACAGCAACACGCTATTTCGCGGTCGATGTGAAGCAATTGTGAGTGTCTACGAAATGGAAACTGATGGTTCTGGAGATCGCATCTTTTCTCATGACCTCAACAGTCAGTATCCAATTCAGGTTCCACGTTCGGCGACCGATGTCAGTTACGACACGTTTCGGATGGAGTATTTTTCGCGTCTGAGCGACGAGATTGGGCGTCTCTTCTATCCGTATTTGAACGGCGACGACATCAGTAATGCGACATAAAGCCTCCTTTCAAAACTCAAACAACGGTGTTGACTGCTCGTCTAGGAATTCGGTGCGTGGGACCAGAGCACGGATTTCGTTGAGTAACTCGGACACATTCGAAGGGCCGTATTTTGGATGAGCGGCACCGTGCAGCAGCCCCAGTCCAGTGAGTTCGTGTTTTTTGAAGGCGATCGACTTCGTGTGGCATCCCGACAGACTGATTCGCACCAATCTGATCACAGGATTTCTTGGCACGGGCAAGACGACTGCGATTATCGACCTCCTCAATCATCGTCCGGACGGCGAACGTTGGTCGGTCTTCGTCAATGAATACGGTATGGTGTCGATCGATGAACTGATGTTTGAGCAGCAGACCCCTGAGATTCAGATTCAGGAGTTGGCGGGTGGATGTTTTTGCTGTACCACCGCGGGCATGATGGATACGGTGCTGCTGCAGTTTATTCGCCGCACGAAACCGGATCGCCTCCTGATTGAGCCCAGCGGAGCCGGGCATCCGGCGGGAGTCATTGATGTGCTGCGAAGTCAGCGATTCAGTTCAATTTTGGAACTGCGTGCGACGATCTGTCTTGTCGACCCCAAAGACTTCGACAATCCACGCGTCACCAATAGCGAAGTGTTTCATGACCAGATTCAAATGTCCGATGTCGTCGCGGTCAACTGGCTGGATAAACGTGAAGCGGGGCAGGTCGCACGCTGCCGTGAGTGGATCGACCAGTTCGATCCGCCCAAACTGTTTGTTGGCGAAACGCAATTCGGGAAACTCAGACCGGAATGGCTGGATCTGCACGGCACGGTCGTGCGGCCGCCGCGTTTTGCTGAGGCCCATGGGGTCCATGATCATGCTCCTGAAAGCGTTCAGGCAAATGATCGCACGGAACCCGTGCTGGTTCCGTTGACTCAAGCTGCGTGTCCCGGACGGCCATTGAGGCTAGAAAACGCCGGCAACGGGCAGCGAGCTTGCGGCTGGATTTTCTCAGCGGCAGATATTTTTGACCGCGAGACGCTTTTCGATTTCCTTGGCGCAGTCCCAGATGTGCAACGCCTGAAGGGCATATTTCACTGCTCCGATGATTGGTGGCTCATCAACCGCACGGGGCATGACGTTTCCGTTTCGCGCACGGCCTATCGTCGTGACAGTCGCGTTGAAGTGATCACGGACAACGGGCTTTTGAATTGGTCGCAGTTGGAAGCGGAGATCACCGCGTATCTAGATTCGAAGTAAGATTGCCGGCAGATCCATCTATTTATGGCGCGTTCAGGCCGGAGACCACGGAATTTTCAGCATTCTCGGATCGGTGCTTGCCAGATTCCCGTTGTATCAATGACGCATTGGGGATAAAACGCTGGCTTCCCCAGTTTTTGGGGGCTCCGATCCTGTTTCTGAGTTGTCATGGCAGGTTCACTCACGTGTCGGCTTAGCGACCTTGGTGGGATCGGCGGAGTCCAATTCTTTGCCTGCTCACCGTCATGTTCATGCATTGAAGTCTTTTTGGTTTAAGGTGACAGCCTTTGCGAAATCACACTTATCAGGCTGGTGATTTGGTCGTGTACACGCTTCCAAAACAAGGTCCGACACCTGGTCCTCGCGCCCGATCTATTCATCCGGCCCGCATGGGAGACGACTACAGTTATCTGGTCGATAAGTTCTGGATGGTGGCTGAAGTTCTGCCGGACAACAAATTGCGACTTGTGACACGACGCGGCAAGTATCGCGTGGTCGTGGCTGACGATTTGCTCCTGCACAAGGCGGGCTGGTGGCAGCGTTTTCGCAACCGAGGACGTTTTCCAGCATTGGAATTACTACAGGCGTCCAGTGCGGAAGCCCACTCGGCGTGAAGGGCGACATGCTCAATTCACTCCACAGCCCGATGTTCGATTCCGAAGATGCGGCATCGCCTGAATTGATTGCAGCTGGAAATACGCTGCGTCTGTATGGGATTGGGTTATGCTTTGTGGCTGCCGTCTGCGTGATTCTGGTCCGCGTGTACTGGGTGCAGGCTAGGTTGCCAGCGAGGTATCTAGAGGCGTTGCAAGTCACGTCCACGGAAGACGAATCAATTCCCGCGCGCGACGGACGCATTGTGGCTGACTCTATCGTGCTCGCTTCGGACGTCGATGTCTACGACGTGGAAGTGCATTATCGCTGGCTACAGCTTGTAATCGATCCTGAATGGCTGAAGCTGCAAGTCCACCAACGGCTTAGCAAGGAGGAACGCCGTGCTGCGGAACTGGTGGCTCACGCTGAAGCTCAAGTGCAGACGGAACGTACTGGACTCCGAGATGCGTTGTCGGATTTGACGCAGATCCCATCCGCAGAACTGACAGCAAGATTTCGCAAAGTTGAAGAACGCGTGCAAAAGATCAGCGATGCTGTTAACCGCCGTCAATCAGGATTACTGGCCAATGCTGGCGACGAAGTCCCTGCAGAAGATCATGGCGTGTTGCTAACTGTAGCTGAGTCAATTCGCGGCGCACTCACCACCCCACCGACACGGATTGCCGAGAATCGGATCGTCGTTCGGGAAGAAGAGACATGGCATCCGGTGCTGGAAGATGTCAGCCTCGCGGTGGCAGCCGTGATTAACGAACACCCCGAGCGGTTCCCCGGAGTTCGTGTCGTCGGATCGACGCGGCGCACCTATCCAGAGCTAACGCTGGCGGCCCATGTCGTTGGTGTCCGAACCAATTTTCGAGCTCAGGATCTGGCTGATGATGCATCAATCGGTGATCTGACCCACACCGCCCCACGCGTGGGACGATCGGGTGTGGAGCGCAGCTACGAACATCAATTGCTGGGCGTGGCAGGAGTACGGCGGACAATTCGCGACCGGCGGCAGCGTGTACTTTCGTCGGAAATCGTACGGCATCCGGTGAGTGGTAGGGACGTCACTGTGACGTTGGATTCACGGCTCCAGCAGCTGGCCGAACAATTGCTGGCAGAATCGCTCGGCGATGCACCCCGTTTGCTACTGCCCGCAGTGCCGTCACTGGAGGACAGCGAAGGAGATAAAGCAACAGCAGCGGAGCCGCAACCGATCCCGATTGGCGGTTGTATTCTGGTGATGGAAGCTGATTCCGGACGACTGCTGGCCGCTGCCAGTGCCCCAAATTTCGACTTATCCATGTTTATCGATGGCTCTCCAGCCATGTGGAATGCCGTTAACAGCGATACGCGGCGGCCATTTGTGCCTCGCTTTACCGCCATGGCGCTGCCGCCCGGTTCAACGTTCAAGATTGTCACCGCGATTGCGGCGTTAGAGTCTGGAACGATCACTCCCGACATGCCGTTTGAGTGCCACGGTTATCTCACGAATCCAGACGAACATCGCTGCATGATCTTCCGCCTTTTCGGGACGACGCACGGGCGAGTCAATCTGCGAACTGCGATGGCCCAATCGTGCAATGTGTATTTCTTCGACGCCGCTCAACGCATGGGAATTGAGCCGTTGGTCCAGTGGGCGGAATTGCTGGAATTCGGTCGGGTGACAGGAGTCGATTTGCCGTTTGAGAAAACGGGCACGGTTCCGCACACCCGGCGAAGTACGGCCGTTGCCAACACCGATGCTGCTCGCAGGCGTTTTGAACGCGATGCACTTGGTTTGTCAATTGGACAGTCGCGACTCACGGTGACACCGCTGCAGATGGCACGACTCCTCGCATTCGTTGCGAACGACGGTTGGTTAGTGACACCTCACGTCGTCAGCGACGACGGCACGGCGCGCAGAACCACCGACATCGACACTTCACCGTACCGCGCAACTCGAAAACGTATCCTAGGTATCAGGCTTGAAACACTCAACGCCATACGGGCGGGACTTCAGGCGGCGATTGAGGAACCGCTCGGCACTGGATTCAAAACTGTTCGTCTGCCGGGTGTGTCAATTGCTGGCAAGACGGGAACGGCAGAGACAGCACCCGGCAAACCCGACCACGCGTGGTTCACCGGTTACGCTCCGACTGAAAATCCTCGCTACGTTGTCGTTGTCGCATTGGAGCACGGCGGCTCCGGCAGCAAAGCCGCTGGCCCCATCGCCCGAGAACTTGTCCGCTCCATGGCCGAACGAGGCCTGCTAAACGCTGGGGCCACACACACGCCAGAATAGGCATGCAACAAGCGACAAGTCTGTAATCTGCAGACATCCTGCATGGGAATGTACGCATTAAAATGTGCCAAGCACCTGAATCTCTCGCATGGCCGCTTTGCATGTGTGATGCAGAGCGCGCAAAGCGACGCGAAGACTATGATTAAGAACTTCCACTGAGTCCTCATACACTTTCCACTTGACGTATTCTGTGACGGTGCCCTATAACCCGTATCAGACTGTTACAGGTAGGTCTTGTAAGCCCCGCCGCAGTCTGCATCCGCGGTTGTTCGTGATTGGTACCGACGAACATCCTGCATTTAAAAATCGGTACTGAAATTCTCCACGGAGGAACATGGAATGGCCGCAAAGAGCACCGCAGCAAAGGCAACAACCGCAAAGTCTACCAAGGCGAAGATTGCACCTGCCGCACCTGCACCAAAGTCAACGAAGGCGAAAGCTGGTGCCGCCAAGTCCACCAAAGCGAAGGCCGGAGCTGCTAAGTCTGTAACGACAGCAACAGCGAAGCCAGCTGCTAAGGCAAAGAAGTAGTCTCCTGACTGCTTCGGCGACTCAAACATTAACGGCCGAGTCTTCCTCTGGGATTCTCGTCCGTTTTTTTGCGCCGACTGATTTGTCAGAACGACTGCGAGGACGTTGCCGCGAGGGCTCAACAGCTGCCGTTTTATGTTGAGCGTCATTTGAACCATGCTGACCGCCGCCGCACTTTATTCTTTGAATCCAACACGATGTGCCAACTCCTCGGCCTTGCCTTCAATGAATCCGTCAAGGCATCGCTCTCGTTTCGCGGGTTTCGGCATCGCGCAAGCGGTAACCCGCATGGATGGGGTCTAGCCACATACAACGGGGCAGTGGCTTCAATCATGAAAGAACCGCGTCGCGCAGATCGCAGCGATATGGCGGAAACGCTGGTCAATAATCAGCAACTCGCCAGCACCATTATGATTGGTCATGTCCGTTACGGGAATGTTGGTGGTGTTTCCCTGGAGAACACGCACCCGTTTGTCCAAAAACTACGCAGGAAGGACTTTGTCCTCGCGCACAATGGCACATTAGAAAAAAATGAACTGAAACCATTTTTAGATGGTCAATTTACACCTACGGGCACGACCGATTCGGAACTAGTGCTTTGCGTGCTACTGACGTGGATGATTACAAAGAATGTGGCATTCACTGATTTTGTCAGAATTCAGGAACGTCTGCATGAGCTTAACGGATTCGGAAATATGAATCTGCTCTTCTCCGAAGGCCAACATCTTTTCGCGTATCATGATAGTCGAGCCACCAACGGACTGTGTTTCACGCATCGAAAAGCTCCATTTAGCTGCGTCACACTCTGCGACGAAGACTGGACAGCCGACTTGCCTCAAGAAAAATCAGCGAGTCAGCATGGATACATCATTGCGACAAAACCGCTGACTCATGGTGAAAATTGGAGCAAGTTCAAGCCCGGACAATTGATCGTATTTAAGAACGGAGAAAGCGTCTTCGGTCGTCCTCCAAGTGTGGTCGACGGTTGTCGTTGAATTGGTCGCTGAGTCTCCTCCGCGGGCGTCTGCTTGAGATATTTTATAGTGGCCGGATTGTCCCGATTTTTGTCATGAATGGAGGCACACCTCCGAATCCTACGACACTTCACTGCTGCCCTCGCAGGCGATCAGAGCGACGTTGGGGCGTTGTCGTCGTACAGGATTTCGCGCTCGCTTTTCACTCGAGTCTTCTGAAAGACGGCCAAAAACTTCTAGTTCAGACAGACGCGCTACCATGACGCGGCAATTTCCGGCTACACTGTTTTCGATCAAGCCGCATGGCAGATTTAGATCCATTTTTGTGCTGTCTGGTGATAGAGGAGCAAATGATGTCCACTCACGATCAATTGCCGCGACGACAGATGCTCTTGGCCTCAGCGGCTGCAGTGGGCGGACCTGCCTTGGCAACGGCCGGAGCGGGACCGGGAGCGGGGGGCGCTGATCCGCACGAATCGGATAAAGTCCTGAGGATCGGTGTCATCTCCGCGACAATTCGCGGAAAGCCTCAAACTCGCAACGGCCATACATGGCATTTCGCCCAATATCTACATCCAACGGCTGACATCGACGCCTACTGTAAGTTCGTCGATCCGGGTTCTGCGAAATTCTTTCGCGAGTACATGCGAAACCCCAAATTCACCTTCGATCAATTGCCGTTTCCCGATACGAAGATCACGCACTACTACGACGTCGATACGCAGGCTGCCACCGATTTCACGCAGGCCTTTCCCGGGGTAGAGGTGGCTAATTCGATCGAGGAAATGGTCGAACAGGTTGATGCGATCTGGCTCGGCGATGCGTCAGGCTTCGGTGACGACCACTTCGACCTTGTCGCCCCCGGATTGAAAAAAGGCTTGCCGACCTTCTGCGACAAACCGATCGGCGAAACTCCCGCCGGTACCCGCAAAATCTTGGAGTTCGCCACACAACACAACGCCCCGATTATGTCTTCAAGCCTCTTCCGGCACGAGTGGGGTGCGGAGGCTGCGCTGCGTAAACGGGACTCTGGCGAGTTCGGATCGATTCAATACGTGATTGCGAGCGTCCAAGGCGGCTACTCAGAAAGCGGCTGGATGGTCTACGGTCAGCACCCCGCGTGGACGGTGATGACATTACTGGGGCCGGGCGTCGAAGCTGTAAGCATGTATGCTCGTGAAAACGTCGCTCACGCTTTGATCACGTACCCGGATCGCATGCCAGCTGAGATCTGGTTTGGACGACCTAATTCGACGTGGGAGTATTGCCACACCGAAGTTCATTTCGAAAAGATGAAGTTTGCCTACACGGCCGGGATCGAGGGAGACTTCTGGTACGGCCACCACTACGAGATGTTTCGCATGGCCGCGACCTTCCGCGAGATGGTTAAGACCCGCCGCGAACCGATTCCACATCAGGAAATCCTAGAGGTCACCGCCATTGTCCACGCCGCCGCAAAATCCCTCACGGAACAAAGCCGCCTCGTCAAATTGACCGAGGTGATGTGACCGAGGTGATGTGACCGAGGTGATGTGACCGAGGTGATGTGACCGAGGTGATGTGACCGAGGTGATGTATCGGTCAGCGAGGAGTGTGCTACAGCAGATTGTCGATGCCCGTGTATTTTTTGACTGCGTCTGGATCAAGTTCCAAACCAAGGCCGGGTTTATCCGGGATAGCCAGCATACCGTCTGCATCCAGTTCCCAGCCGCCGACGGTGATTTCGTCGATGAAGGGGGAACCGGTGAGGTACTCCACCAGATCTGTGCCCGGAAAGGCTGATGCCAGCTGCAGATCAGCGGCCAGTCCTACGGCTGTGTTCCAGCCGTGAGGGATGAATCGCACGCCGTATTCCTGAGCCATCCATCCAATGCGGCGTTCTTCACTGATGCCGCCGACCTTCGTCACGTCGGGCTGCACAATGTCAAACGCACGGGCTTGCAGCCACGGCTGGAACGCCTGCCGCCGCGTCAGGACTTCTCCCCCGGCGATCGGCACTGGCGAATGTTCACGAAGTTTGACGTAGTCTTCGAGGGCATCCGGATTGAGCGCTTCTTCAAACCAATGCACATCATAGTCTGCCAGCATCTTTGAAGTCTGCAGGGCCCACTTGTAGCCGTTAGTCCAATGGGCATCACTCCCACCGGCATCGACCATCAGACGCGATTCCGCGCCAACGGCTTCGCGGGCGGCTTTCACAATGGCTTCATCGGTTGCCGCATTGCGGCGACCAAACGGTCCCCAGCCAATCTTGAACGCACGAAAGCCCTGCGCCTTGACTGCCAGCAGATGAGCTCGCAGCTTGTCCGGCTCATCCATCAGCAGCGACGCATAAGGTTGCACGCGCTCCCGGTAACGACCTCCCAGAAGCCGCCCGACTGGCTGGCCAGTGGCTTTTCCGAGCAGATCCCACAATGCGATATCGATGCCGCTGATGGTGTGTGTGATTGAGCCACCACGCCCCAGCCAAAACATGTTCTGATGGAGTTTCTCACTCACCCGTTCCGGCTCAAGTGGATTCTCACCGCGATACAGAGGCTCCAGCATGGCCAGTGAAGCGCGGACCAATTCGTCATTCGTAAACACGCTGCCCAGTCCAACGGCACCATCGTCCGTATGCACGGCGATCAGCGTATGCACGCAGTCGTCGGGGCGTAACTCGTTACTCCAGCCACCTTCGGGAGTCGCCCCACGCAAACCAGCACAGCGAATTTCACGGATCTTCATGAAGTTTCTTCCGAAACAGATTCAGCACTCAAACTTAAACTCAAAACAGGGGTTCAGATGGACGCGTTATAACGTACTATTTGTCAAATGTTTAGTCTCTGTGAGCATGCGCTCTGTTGGGAAAAAAATGCCGAAAAAACAGCACTCGACACACTCGACCGCGTTCATCTCAAGCGTCCTAGACCTAGGGGAGCGAAAGTTTCTTGCTGCCTTTCGACATGACGCGTGTCCCTGTAGGATACGTGGCCGTTGCCACCACAAAAATTCGTGAGGTTTAGTACCGCAAACGGTTGGTCTCTCAACAGCAAGCAGTAAGGATATTTTTCATGGATCGACGTCTACTTGTTGCACTTCTGATGTCTGTTGTTGTCAATCCAGCCCGTGCGGATGAAGGTCCGACATTTGTCCGTGCCGTCGAAGGGATTGTGGAACTGAAACTTGCAAACGGCTTGCAGGTCTTGTTATTTCCTGACGTCTCACGACCAACCGTCACGGTCAATCTGACACTCTTCGTCGGGTCCCGGCATGAAGGATACGGTGAAGCCGGCATGGCACATCTACTCGAGCATATGGTTTTCAAAGGTACGCCGTCTCGCCCCGCGATCCCGGCGGAACTTACGAAACGAGGCGCACAGTTTAATGGGACGACATGGCTGGATCGCACGAACTACTACGAAACCCTGGCCGCGAGCGATGAAAATCTGGAATTTGCCATCTCCATGGAGGCCGATCGCATGATCAACAGCTTAATCAAAGCTGAAGATCTGGCGTCAGAAATGACGGTGGTCCGGAATGAGTTTGAACGCGGAGAAAATAGCCCGCAGCGGGTGCTGATGCAGCGCGTTTTTTCCACAGCCTACGAATGGCATAACTATGGCAAGTCGACGATCGGCAATCGCGCGGATATCGAGCGCGTTCCCGTAGAAAACCTGCGGCGTTTCTACACACGATTTTATCAGCCCGATAATGCCATGCTGATCGTGGCGGGAAAATTTGATCCTAAAAAGGCCGTGGAACTCATTCAGTTGCACTTTGGGGCGATTCCCAAGCCAGAACGGGAATTGGACAAAACATACACCGAAGAGCCTCCGCAAGACGGTGACCGGATGGTGACGGTCCGCCGCGTCGGTGAAGTGGCTGTGGCTATGCTTGCATATCATGTTCCCGCCGGTGGACATCCCGACTATGCCACAATCGACGTGCTCACCACCATCATGGCCAGCGAGCCGTCCGGACGACTTTACGATGCTTTGGTGAAGCGTCGCCTTGCTGCGTCGGTCTTAGGCAGTAGCTTCGCTCTGCACGATCCTGGCATCATCATGTTTGGGGCCCAAGCTGCTCCCGGAACAGAAGGCTCGACCATGCTGCAGAACCTCATCGAAACGGTTGAAAGCTCCGTCGAGAAGCCATTTACTGCCGAAGAAGTCGATCGTGCGCGACAGGAAATGCTGCGGCAGCGAGAAATTCAAGTTGCCGATTCTCAGGGACTCGCCATTCAATTGAGCGACTGGGCGGCGCAGGGGGACTGGCGGCTGTTTTTTATCTACCGCGACCAACTGGAAAAAGTCACTGCTGACGAGGTCAACCGCGTGGCATCCACGTATTTGGTTCGCAGCAATCGCACGGCGGGTTTGTTTGAACCAGCTCAGGAAGCAGAACGGGCTACCGTGCCTTCGACGCCGGATCTCGCCGAAATGATCGGCGACTACGCGGGACGCTCAGACGTTGCTCAGGGGGAAGAATTTGATGCGTCTCCGGAAGGCATCGAATCGCGACTGGAACGCAGCATGCTCTCATCAGGCATCAAGGTGACGCTCCTGCCCCGCAAGACACGAGGTTCGTCCGTCACGTTGAAACTCAATCTGCGTTATGCAAACCTTAAGGACCTCAAGGGTCTCTCTGTAGCAGCAAAACTGCTGCCGGGACTGCTCGATCGCGGTACCGAAAATCTGACTCGTCAGCAGATCAGCGACGAACTTAACAACTACCGAGCCGAAATGAGCGTGTCGGGCGATGCGGGCAATCTGTCTGTCACAGTGCAAACAAATCGCGAAAATCTAGTTCCCGTACTGCGGATCATCCAAGAAGTTCTCAGACGCCCAAAACTACCTGCAGAAGAGTTAGAACTGATTCGGGAAGAGATGCTGTCCAATGCGGCGGAACGTATTAACGACCCGGTGGCAATCGCCATGAATACTGTCACCCGAAAGATGGCACCATATGCGGTTGATGATCCGCGTTACATCGCGGAGCTCAAAGAAGACATGGAGCGTACCAAGGCCGTTACGATTGCCCAGATCCAAGATGTCTATCAACGCCTAGTCGGGGCGTCCGTGGGTGAACTGACGATCATTGGTGACTTTGACAAGGACCTTGTGGTACCTGCCGTGGATGAATTCACAAAGGGCTGGGCCTCGAATGTGCCATTTGAACGCATTCCTCGCATTTCTGTGAATAATCTCACCGGGGACTTCGTGCAAATCAATACGCCAGATAAGGCCAATGCTGCATACTTTGCTGCCATGACATTGCCCATGAAAGATAGTCATCCAGATTATCCCGCATTAGCCATCGGAAACTTTATCCTTGGTTCGGGTGGACTGTCGTCGCGTCTTGCCGATCGCGTCCGTCAGAAAGATGGTTTGTCATACACTGTGCAATCCAACTTGCAGGCATCTGCCGTCGATGAACGCACGTCGTTTTACATCTTCGCCATTTCCAATCCTGCCAACGCCGGAAAACTGCACGAAGCCATCCAAGAAGAACTCAAACGCTTAGTGGCTGACGGGATCACCGAGGAAGAACTTGACCGCGCTCAAGAAGGCTATCTGCAATCACAGCAAGTTTCCCGCACCGATGAGAACTCCTTGATTCCCATGTTAGAAGCTTATGCATTCATCGGACGCGAGATGAAATATGTTGCTGAATTTGAAGCGAAAATCCGTAAACTGACCGTGGAGGATGTCAACAAGGCGTTGAAATTGCACATCCAACCAGAACGCCTCTTTGTCGTCTCCGCGGGCGACTTTGAATCACTGCCTCCAAAGTAGCCTCTTTGTTCCAATGCGGGTGTACGGAGCGACATTCGCATTGAACCACTGTGGCGGCGAATGTGCTTGCGATGCTCCAGCAAGATACTGGATCAAATCTGCCGCCAGAGGTATGATTGCTGTCAGCGTGGGTATGTCCGCAGCCAGGGAAAGGAAATGAGATGACGACTCAGACAAATTTTATCCGGCGTGATCCCGCCTTGGTTCAGCCATGGGCCGAGACCTGCGGCGAGATTCGCTGCTTAATCGAGGAATCTGACGGAGCTGCTGGCGAAGTGCACCATGTCGAAATTCAGGATGCGAAGTTGCACTACCACGAACGGACTGATGAGTTTTACTACGTCATCGACGGTCAGGGCACGATGATCCTGGATGAGACTGAAATCGAATTACACACTGGCGTTGTTGTTTACATCCCTCGCGGAGTGAAGCACAAAGCCATGGGAAACCTGAAAGTCCTGACCGTATGTATTCCGCGTGGCGTACTTAACGACATCCACGAACTGGAATGAACGTCTGGAACCTCCGCCTTCAGCTGTGGTGACCGTACCCCACAACCATTGTAGACAGCCCCTGCATCCTGTGTCGGTTTGAGTTTTCTTCAACCGAGCAGAGGAATGAATCATGGGGCGTCTTGTAGATCATGGGAAGCATTGCGAGTGGGCCGAGCGAATTCGGCGGCGGCGGGAGTCCGGGCTGACGGTGGCTGAATTCTGTGAGTGGGAAGGCATGTCAGTCGCGTCGTTCTACAACTGGCAGAAGAAGCTGCGAGGCACAAAATCCCGGAGGCAATCGGTGGAGTTGGTGACGCCTGAAGGCAGGTCACCGCGATCGCTGCAGAAAGCGTCGTTCCTTCCGGTTCACGTCACGCAGGCCGCGGCCACCGCCTCACCTGCAACACGCATTGAGATCCCACTGACGAACGGCGTTCGTGTCTTCGTACCGATCTCAGATTCTGAAACGGTCGAGAACACGATCGCAGTCGCGAGTCGTCTCTCGGCTCTGAATGACAGTGCGATGAATCAGGATCGCCCACTTGCGGAGGACGCGACATGCTGACGTGTCCGACGCATTTGCCGATTTACTTTTGTGCGGAGCCAGTGGACTTTCGCAAGAGCTTTGATGGACTCACCGGCGTGATTGCATCCGTGTTTGAAATCAGCGTGCTTGATGGACATCTCTTCCCGTTCATCAACAAGCGGCGGGATCGCATCAAGGCGATGTGGTGGGATCGAGACGGGCTCGTGCTGTTTTACAAGCGACTTGATGACTCACGATGAAGTCGGCAGAATTTTTATTCTGCCGACTTCTTTTCTTTACAAAATGTCTCGAACATTTTTGTGATGATGACGTACTAAGAACATGCAAGAGGCATCACACATGCCGACGGATCTGGACGCCTGCCAGTCGCTCATTGAACAGCAGGCCCGTGCCCTGGATCAGTTACTTGCCGGCTCGACGGATTACGAGTCATTGCGTGCTGATGTCTGGAAGCAGTCGCACCCTGAGGCAGTTCGCACGTATCGCTCGGACGAACGCCGCGATACCGCGGACCGTAACCGCCTGACCCGCGCTCAACGCCGACTTGCAAATGCTAAGAAGCTGGAGGCCGCAAGGCTTGCCGCGAAAACGACAGAAGCCGAACAGCAAAAATCAAGGTTCATCGACAAATTGAGTGCGCGTCGTAAGTTTCTGTCGGGGCAAGGGTTTACAGGAATTGGCCATCTGCGTTCCGGTGGCAGATGCACTCGTCAACTGACTGGCGGAGTCGAAGTTGTAGTTATAGTTGAACGTATTCAGAGAATCCGTTGCAGGGCCAGCCATGGACCGCCAAACTGCCGCAGGTTTTCCACACGGACGCCGCCTGCTTCATACCAAGCCCTCCGGCTTCATCGAGATTGCCGAGCCACGCCACCACGCGCTGCCTCGGCCCTGTGGCAGTCCGATGAGATTCCACGAGCGCCCAATACGTTGTGCGTCGTCCATTTTCCTGCTTGAAATACTGTCGGATAAACATAGCCGGGGATGGTATCGCCGGATTTCACACCCGCCAGATACCGAGTTCTCACTACATCATGTTTCGACTTCCCAAACACGGACGTTTTCAAATTCCCGGTTCAAAAACACGCCAATTTATTTTCCTGCGGTCACCGATTTCTTCACTTCTGGGGAAGATGGGCTAGCACACGTTTTCAACCTCGGCTTGAACTTGGGCCATACAAAAGGAAGTGGCGGTTGTTTCTCATACCCTAAACGCCGTGCCGCGCAGCGTGGTGATTCCAGTCAAGGGACGAAAGGGTGAACGCCCAGAGCACGTGAAGCTTTATTCGTCAGAACGGCCAAATCATTGGAATTAGAATGACGCACGTCACCCAGAGCAGGAGATTCAGCGGCACGCCAACTTTTACAAAGTCATTGAAACGATATCCACCGGGACCAAAGACCATCATGTGTGTTTGGTACCCAACCGGGGAAGCAAATGCGAATGACGCGGCTAACGCGACTGCCATTACAAATGGTCTGGCATCACAGTTCGTAAGAGCAGCCGCCTTTACGCAAAATGGAAACGCCAAAACAGCCGCTCCGTTATTGGTGATCAGTTCATTGAGAACCATTGTCACAAAGTAAATCGCCGCGAGCGTGGCATAAGGTCCATATGGCTGAGTGACTCCGACCAGTAGTGTGGACAAGTACATAGCCGCGCCAGATTTTTCAAGCGCGGCGCCAAGTCCAAATGACGCTCCAATCGCAATCAGCACCTGCCAATCAATCGCCTGGCGACCATCGGATGCGGACATGCACCGCGTCATAATCATAAGTCCGCCCGCGATGAATGCCCCCAGCATGGCCATTTCGCCACTTCCAAAGGACATGACTGCTAGCAGAACGACAAAAATTAGCAGGGCGACTCCCCAGCGTTCGTGGCTCATCGGTTGCGAACCTTCCACGTCACTCACGAGATAAAAGTCGGCATTGTTTCGATGCGCTTGGACAAAATTTGGACCGGTCTGCATGAGCAGCGTATCGCCAGACTCAAGCTTTACGTCACCGATCTTGGTGGCAAGTCTAGCGCCGTTTCTGTGAATCGCGACAATTGCAGCGTTGTAGTGTGAGCGAAACTGAGCCTCTCGTACGGTTTGCCCTACAAGCGGTGACGACCGGCTGACGACGACTTCACACAACCGTCGCCGCCGTTGCTCTTCAGCGGACTTGTCTGTCGATTCTGTGGCGGGCTCTAAGCCAGGAATTTTCTTCAAATCCACGATGGTCTCTACCACGCCTGTAAACACCAATCGGTCGTTGGCTTGTAGGACAGTATCGGGACTGACAGGCGCGATAATCGAACCGCGGCGATCGACTTCGATCAGGAATAAGCCTGGCAACCGCCGCAAACCAGCGGCTTCGATGCTTTGTCCCACAAGGCGACAAGCCGATGTAACCAACATTTCAACTAGATATTCGCGGCGGGAGTCTCCCAGTTGTTCGAGCAACTCCTTCCGCTCTGGAAGCAGCTTGCGACCAATTGTCAGCATGTACGTTAGGCCCACGATCGCGCACGGAATGCCTGCCCACCCAATCTCAAAGAAACCCATTTCTGGCATGCCGTATTTTATCATCTGCCCGTCAACGACTAGATTCGTGCTAGTGCCGATCCTAGAACAGCATCCGCCAAGAATCGTCATAAAAGACAGCGGGATCAATAGTTTTGACGGAGCCACGTGTTGGCGTCGACACCATGACATAACGACAGGGATCAGCATTGCCACAATCGGCGTGTTATTCAAAAATGCGGAGGTGCAGATGCAGAATGACGACAACATAACTAGTCCGGCGAGTTCAGTCTTTGCTGGCCCGAGGACTCGAGCGCCGATCATGTCCACAATGCCGGTTTCTTTGAGTCCAGCCGTCACCAGAAATAAGGCCGCTACCATGAGGAGGGATTGGCTCACGAATCCACTGAACGCGTCTTGAGCCGTGATGACGCCGCAGAGTGACAGAAACACGATGGCACCTGTAAACACCATGTCGGCCGGTTTTTCATACGCGAGCGCGACAAGGACAATACATGTGACGAGAATCGTCACCCACATGGAATATTCGGCTTGGATTTTGTCCCACGTCGTGAACGGCAACAGTTCCGGGATGCTCTCGGCTGAAATCAGGAGGACGTCGAGGCAACGGGCAACCGTCTTGGCTGTGGAGTGAACCGCGACTACGTTGTTACCTTCGCGGAGCACTGAAATCGCTTCAGGTGTCAAGAGAATGACGGCGTGTTTTTCCTGGGCATTGTCGATTTTAGCAGCGAGAAAACCGTTGATGAAGATTTCCGTTTCACCGGGTGTTTGAATGTACAATGCAGGATTCGCGGGAATCGACTTCAGGGTTATTATCTGCCGGAGCCAGATCTCCGAGGATGTCCACTCGGTGAACGTCCGTCCGGTTGCATGGTCAGCCGTTCCAAATCCGCCATACCCTGTTTGCCATTTAACCACATCGTTCAACTTGACATCACTGTACGATTCGTCAAGCCAACCTGTCGGCTGTTTCAGCGTATAACGCCACTGTGCTTCGCCAGCGTCACCCGCTGCCGCCGACGGGATCGACCCGTAACTCAAGTACATAAACAATAATGTTGTTCGCGCCATCCAAGCACGTCGAGACACACGAATCTTAATCCAAGATGTTTGTTGCACTTCGTTGATTTTCATCCAAGATGACACGTTGAAACTGATTGCACACTCAATTAAGCTGCCATCTCGCGGGTTCCGTGGCAGCTACTGGATCATCGCCGCGATCTCTTGAGGGGTGAACCTGTTCTGGAGCCGCGCTCCTAATTGTCCGACGATACGAGCAGCAGCGTGGGACGCGAGATGCCCTGCCTGTTTCCAGTTCATTCCGTTCGTGATCCCGTACAACAACGCACCTGCGTACATATCCCCGGCACCTGTTGTGTCCAGCGGATTCACGGAGACACCTTCGATCGGAATCACTGCTCCTTCATGCATCAAAAGTGATCCATTTGCACCAAGCGTCATCGCGACATTCTCGGCATATCGATGAAGTTCCGCCGCACATTCAATCGGGTCGATTTTACCAGTCAGGCTTTTCGCTTCTTCTTCATTGCAAAAGAAGAGATCAACGGGGCCTTTGATCAAAGCCAAGATTTCGTCACGGCACATGTTGCACAGAAACGGATCGGAGGCAGTGAAGGCCACTTTTCCGCCGCACATTTTTGCGGCAGCCATCGCTTTGTAGGCTGCCGCGCGGGTGCCGGGGTTGGTCAGCAGATAACCTTCCACATACACGTACGTTGCCTGTCGCAGTTCATCTTCGTTAATGTCATTCTCTGTGAGCGTAGCCGACACGCCCAAATTTGTAAGCATTGTACGCTGAGCATCTTCTGTGATGAGCACCGCACAGGTTCCGGTCTGGCCAGAGGCAGCCGCAGCAACGTCGATGGTGACTCCCATCTTGCGCATATCGCGAAGAAAGAATTCCCCGACTTCATCGTTGGCGACCTTGCCAGCGTAAGCGGCTTTGCCTCCAAAATGGGCGATACCCATAATGGTGTTGGCTGCGGAACCACCCGCACAACGGTTGAGGCTGATTCCGTCGAGGCGACTTAGGACACTTTTTTGCTGCCCGTCATCAACCAGCGTCATGATGCCTTTTTCGAAACCAGTTTCTGCTACCCAATGATCTGAAACTCGTGCCTGAATATCTACGAGGGCATTGCCCACACCAAAGACATCGTATCTCATGTTAAAACATAGCTTTCAAAAAGCTTGTTGGGATCGCCCCAACCGCACGTGCCGTCGAGATCTTATGTATGCCGCAGCATAGCAAACTGCCTGAACCCTTCGAAACCCTTTCTTTCCCACCTTCTTTTTGCATCGTGAGTGGGAATTTATGAGGCCCGTGTCGTTACTATTTCCAGAATCGCGGACAAGATGTTTTTCCGCCCCGCTTCAGAGTTCTGGTCGCAGAAGTTCATCGAAATGCGGTTGCCACACATTCTGTATTTTTCAACGCTGCGGAACTGGTTGCAGTTGCTCCGGCGTTACGGTCGGGAATTCGACGCGGCACAATGGCCGCGAATGCTCTGGATCACACTTTTTGTCGTTGCGACGATCCCCATTCGTGTTTATGAGCGAATGCGATTCGGACGGGCTATCTTTCGACATCAGCTTTCGGCTCCGCCGGTTTTCATCGTTGGCCACTGGCGCAGTGGTACGACCAACCTGCATAATTTATTACTGCAGGACCCAGAGTTTGCGAGCGTGACAATGCTGCATTGTGCGATTCCGAGTGGTTTTTTGACATGGGAATGGCTGGCCCGCTGGATTCTGGTGCGGCGACTTCCCAAGATGCGCCCGATGGATGCAGTGCCGCTGGGAATTGATGAACCAATGTCAGAAGACTTTGGGCTCGCCGGACTGACTCATATGAGTCATTACCTGAACTATTTTTTCCCACAAATTGCCGAACAAACGTTTCGGGCGACCGTACTGTTTGAAGGCGTCAGCCCGCAGGATGTGGCGCACTGGTCAGACCACTATGAGTACCTGCTCCGCAAAGTTTCGTATGCCAGTGGTGGTAAACGTTTACTCCTCAAGAATCCGCCGAATCTTGGCCGCGTTCCGGAACTGCTGAAACGATATCCGGATGCGAAGTTCATTCACGTCTATCGTAATCCTTGGCTGGTTCATGCGTCTTCAATGAAACTAATGCAACGTTTCATGGAGGACTTTGCATTCCAGACACACGATCCGGTGGCGATCGAAGATTTCATCACGCGCCGCTATGCTGCGATCATGCAAAAATGGCTCGCCGACCGAAACCTAATCCCAACCGCAAACCTAATTGAACTGCGGCACGAGGACATCACCGCACATCCCATAGAAATCATCGAAGCAATTTACCAGCAATTTGGGCTGACCACATGGCTCACGATGCAACCCCGGCTGAAAACGTACGCAGACTCAGTGGCGGACTATCAGAACAATAAATACACCTTCGAAACCGCATACCTCACACGCATCGAACCCCAGATCACCGCGTTGGCTGAAAGGCTGGGATACTCGAGGCCATAAGCTGTTGCAAAAAGACTATTCTTGCGAAAGTACGACGCGATCGTCCCGCACATCGACAGTCTTGAAATGCTTGCCAAAGATAAGTGGAAATAGTTTTTCGCCCGCTTGTTTTCCTGCGCGCGTGTCCAGTTGCACGGGTTCAAGCAAGATGGCGGTCACCTCCGCTGAATCTTCGTCGCGAACCTCAATGCGGATTTTCTCAGTGCGAAAAAAAACGATCAATTGTCCAATGGTCGCTCGTTCCGCTTTTAGCTGGAAGTTCCTCGTGCGAATCGACCCCTCCTGTGTCATCAATGTTGCGTCTGAGTTACTGCCGGAGTTCCACGCCGCATGCAATGCTGCATTGAGTAAAATATGTTGGCGTAGCGTCGTCGTAACCGTCGCGTTTGAACCCGTCCATCTGATCTCAAGATTCGGGGCCTGTTGCTGCCAAGCGTTGACAACTGTGGCTTTGAATGTACTGCCAACAGGGTAACGATGTTCAATGGCGTCTTCCGAATCAATCTGGACGATCGTCAATTCTGCTCGATCAGTGGCGATCTCGAACGTCAGGTCGAACTGATTCAGGATCAGCGTTGTCAGGTGGGCGAAAGACATTTGGGGAAGTCGTTGTTGAGCCCACACGTCATGAGGAATGGCATCGGGATTTGTAATCACGACTCCAGCAGTCTGGGCATGATCCAGCAGAATCTGCCGCGGCTCCGCAAGTTGCTCCCATGACGCATCCACCTTCACTGTCAGCCGCCTCAACGCCGTGGTATCAATCTTTGTGCGAAGTCCGTGCAGTTGCTCGGCGTTGGAACTGAGGAGAATTGGAAGGCGATAAATGGCATCGGACGGCCCGATGCAAGCGCAATCTTCAGTGATGCACAACGCGGCTCCAGGAATCGTGGCTGAAATCTGTTTCAGTACTTGAACACGTGGTACGAATTCCGTTTCCACGTTGATTCGGCGATGCGGATCGAGTCGGCGATCTCGCAGGATCGCGACGTTCGTCTGCGTCTGCAGATCACGGAGTTGGTCACCAAGTTCTGAGCCGATACTGACCCAACGGACGTTTGTCGCCAGAGAAGTTTTGAGTTCCTTGCCCGTGTAGAATGAGGACGGCTCGCCGGCAGGAATGCCCAAGTAAAGGAGGAGAATTGTGAGTGTCTTCACGTTAAAATCCGTCGAGACCGCGGGGCCGTGTTTGGAGCTCCACGACCGTTCTGGCTTGCCGTGGCCTCCCTTTTATATCGGCAATACAGTCTATTCTGCCATCAAACTAGGCTTAACTAACGATAACAACGAAAAATCTGGCAGCTGTTACGTCAGAAGTCTGTCGTTTCTGTAGTGGATCGGCGATCTCAGAAGTACCATTGATTAAAAGACTGCCACGACGTGTCCGAAAACGCGTCGCGCCGAGTTATTGAGAATGACTATGAAACAGACCCATGCCGTTGGAATTGACCTTGGCACAACGTACTCGTGCATTGCGTGGCTGAACGAGCATGGGCAGCCGGTCACAATTCCGAATCAGGAAGGTGAACTCTCAACCCCGTCGGTTGTCTTCTTTGACGGGAAACAGCCGATTATTGGCACCGAAGCCATGCGGAACGCAATCGCCAGTCCGGAACGCGTGATCCAGCACGCAAAGCGTTTTATGGGTAGCCCGGAGAAGTTCTGGAAGATCGATGACACAAGATACTCACCGGTGCATATTTCCGGAATGATTTTACGGAAGCTAATTGCGGCAGCGCAGGAACAGATCGGTGAAATTAGTGAAGCCGTGATTACAGTACCTGCGCAATTCAGCGATGCACATCGGCATGCGACCATGCAGGCTGGTCATGCGGCCGGACTGGATCGCATCGAAATGATCAATGAGCCAGTGGCTGCGGCGTTGTGTCATGTGCTGGGGAATGAAGGGCTGGCATTCACTGAACTTGCAATTGATCAGCAGTTACTTGTCTTCGACCTTGGTGGTGGCACGTTGGACATGGCGATTGTGAAGTACAAGACTAACCAAGTTAAGGTTGTCGCATCTGATGGTGATCTAGAACTGGGTGGTTTGGATTTTACGCAAGTGCTTGTGGATGCTGCCGCGGCGAAATTTATCGCGGAGTTTGGCCACGATCCCCGTTCTCATCGCGGCAGCCTGCAGTTTTTGACATTGGAAGCGGAACAAGCGAAACGCAGTCTTTCCGTGCGGTCACGAGCCGCGATTACAGTGCAACATGAAGCAAATCGCCAGACCTATCAGATCGAACAGGCCGAATTCGAATTGCTCAGCCGAAAGCTGATTCAGCGATCAGAAGAAATCACGCGGCGTATTTTGAAAGATCATAAGTTTGGTTGGGCTCATATCGATGTTGTGCTCACCACCGGCGGTGCATCGCGGATGCCCATGATTCGTGAAAGTCTAAAGAAGCTCAGCGGTCGAACTCTGAATTCCACGCTTTCACCCGATCAATCGATCGCACATGGTGCGGCGTATTATGCGGGTATGCTGTTGTCGAATGATCAGTATACGCGGACGGTGTTCAACAGCACGGCATCGACACGCCTCGCCAAAGTGCAGCAGCAAAGCGTAAATGCTCGTGCCTTAGGAATTCTGGTCCGGGACAAATCAGGGAATAGAGTCCCGCATTATCTAATTCCGGCGAATACTTCTCTGCCAGCCGCCAAAACGCATGTCTTCGGCACGGTCGTGGCTCACCAGAGTCGCGTCCATGTGCGAATCGTTGAAAGTGGTGCGGGCGCTGATCGGCCGCCAACCGTGCTTGGTGACTGTGAAATTACCGATCTGCCAGCCGATCTCCCGGAAGGCACCGAAATTGAAGTCTCGATTAGTTACGATCGTCAGGCGCGTGTGCATGTCTCAGCTCGTGAACCAGTGAGTGGTCAGCACGCTGATGTAGAAATCATCCGCCAAGAAAATGTGCACTCACAATTGCAGGAAAAACCAGCGCCCGTTGCCATCAATCCGGAACTTGACGTATTGGCGGAACTTGCGAATCTGCCATATCTCGTCGCTGAAATTGAAAATCAGCCTGTGCTGCTGTGTAATGACTGCGGCAGTCCACTGCTGCGAAATGGACGCTGTGCAAGTTGTAAAATTGTTCCGGGGAAGCAGAGTCCGACAGGCAACCGAAAGGCTTTGCCGCAAAACTCGGCAAGCTCGCCAAAACAAGTTGAAACGAAGCCAAAATCAGACAGATCGACGCCAAACATCGCACCGTCTCGTGGACGCAGCCAAGCCTCCGATCGCAACAAGCCCAAGCCGGATCCGCATGAGGCAGAGTTCTGGGGGCTTGTGGACGGCGACGAGTGACCCGTCTAAACGTTTTGGACGGCGAACCAACCGAAGCGTAACTGGTCTGCGGGAAACCTCGCTTGACGCAGTGCGTCTCTCGATGGAAAACCCATCCATGATCTTGACAATCCCCGAGATGGATAGCCTAGTCTGTGATCCTCACTGGTCGCTGCAGCTCACTGTCCTGCAAAACTCAGCAAGCCGAATGGCGACCTATACGAAACCGTCCGGCAAATCTTGCAACTGCAGTTCACTATCCTGCAAGACAGCGTCCGTCTGTTGCTGCTGAAAGTGCTGTAACTTCTGATTCAGCATTGGGTTGTTAAGAGCCAGAATTCTCACGGCTAGCAGGCCGGCATTTCGCGCTCCGGAAATTCCAATTGCGAGGGTACCAACTGGGACCCCGCTGGGCATCTGGACGATCGACAATAACGAATCAAGCCCATTCAAGGCCTTGCTTTGTACGGGGACACCGAGCACCGGCAATATGGTTTGGGCCGCGATCATGCCGGGCAAATGCGCCGCCCCTCCAGCACCGGCGATGATCACCTTGAGGCCTCTGGATTCCGCCTCCGTGGCATACTCTGCCATCCACGCAGGCGTGCGATGCGCTGAGACGACGCGGCATTCAAAAGAAACGCCGAACTGACGCAGGATATCTGCAGATGCAGCCATCGTGTCCCAATCGGACCGACTGCCCATAATGACACCTACGACGGGAGATTCGGAAGTCATATGATTTTACCGATCGTTCGAACATCACGCAGCGGAATCTGTAAAACTCGATCTACCCCAGAGCTTACCGTTCGCAATTTGTTTTCCAATCGAATCGGCAGCGGAGTGCCCTACGTTCTCGCGTTTGTCGCTGTCGCGAGTTCGGGAAGGCATTGAAAATGCCCACAGGTCGCTCGACGATGTGTCGGTGTGACCTAAACTCTGCAGTGGAGACATGTAGCCGGCTCGATTCATGAAAAGCCGAGGCATTTCTTGGGTAGATTGCCTGCTGGAGGCTTTGCCTCAACGAACTCGAACGGAATCATAGTACTTACGTAGGATTCTTGCGGCATGAGATTCGCTATTGCCGGCAACAACGTCACGGCTTTTAATGTCTTGCGGGAACTTGCTGGTTCCAGTGCACACACGCTTGACCGCTGCGCGCTGTCAGGGGAATTGGCCGCCGCTGTAATTCAGGCCGGTATTCCGCTGACGCTGGTGACGACGGTCGAGGATGCGTTGCTGGCCGGTGACGTGGATGCCGTAATTGTGGCGATTGATGATCTCGACGAATCGCTGCGGGTCGTGCGCGCCGCGTCACAAGCGGATCGGTATGTGATTGTCATTCCTCCCGCGTTGTGTTCGCCCGCCTACTCGTTTGAGTTACATCTGATCCTAGATGAATCACGATATGGTATTATGCCGCTGCTGCCACGTACGGCGATTGCTGAACTGCCATTGACTGACGTTGACCTAAGATTGGACGAACAGCCCATTCGACAGTTGTCGATCGATTTGTCGTTGTCGCAGGTCAGTCCGGCTGAACTTCGGGCGGCAGTCATCCAAGGACTCGACTATTTAGCGGCCAGCGGATTCCACTTTACGCAGGTCACAGCTTTGGAATCAAACGCTCCCGACGGAAGTCTGTTATCGCGTTTCATCACACTCAGCGCCGCGACGACGGCAGTAAAACCTTTACCTCCCGGTACTCTGACGATTAAGCCATCGACGGTGCCGCCATGCGAGAGTGTGCTTCAGATCTCCCAAAACAATGCCAGCAGCAGAAACGTCTGCATTGTTCAGTCTGCGAATGTCGTAGAACGCATCGTGACAGTCTGCCAGTCACGTGAACTCTGCGGAAAATGGATGGAAGCTTTTTCTGTCACACTGGAGCTGGCAGAAGCAGTCAGCAAGTCGTTGCGGCGCCGCCGAACAGTCGATGTGCATTTCGATTCAGGCAGCGAGAAAGGCGTTTTTAAAAGTCAGATGACGGCTATGGGCTGCGGCGTCTTGATATTCATGATGCTGGGTATGGTTGCTTATCTGATTGTGGCTCAACTGGTGCCGTTACCTAATACGATTCTGCACATTCTTCGCATCTTGTGGATCACGCCCTTAGTGTTGTTCCTCATCGCTCAGGTTCTGCTGCCACTGGCGCGAGGCCGGGGGCGTCACGGTTGAGACACGTTACCGCTGGATACTGGATACAACTGCTGACTCCTGCTACGCCTAACGCCTCATCAGTTTCTTTAATGCAAACTCAATCGCATTCATCAACGCTGCGATATCGTCAGTCGAGTTGTAAGCGGCAAAGCTAATTCGCGTGGTTGCCGAAACACCAAGGTATGAGTGAAGTGGCATCGTGCAGTGGTGCCCATGCCGTGCAAATACGTCCTGCTGGTCAAGCATCGCAGCCAGATCTTCCGGGTGAATACCGTCAATGCGAAAGGTAATGATTCCACCACGATGAGCCACATCAGGACCGTAAACCGTAATGCCGGGGACAGCTTGTAGTTGTGCCATCGCTAATTTTGTCAGCAATTGTTCGTGCTGATGAATCGATTCCAAACCAGTACGTTGCACCCATTCCGTGGCTGTCCCAAGGGCTATGGCTTGGACAATTGGCATTGTGCCCGCTTCAAATTTTGCTGGGGCCGCCGACCATGAAGATGCCGCAATCCGCACTTCAGAAATCATGTGACCGCCGAAGATGATCGGATCCATTTCTTCCAGACGTTCGGACTTTCCATAAAGAATGCCGACGCCCGTCGGACCGTACAGTTTGTGGCCACTGAAAGCGAGGAAGTCCACATCGTCGGCAATCACATCGAGCGGCAAGTGCGGCACGCTTTGGGCTCCGTCCACGACGACACAGGCACCCACCGCGCGGGCCCGCTGTACCAATTCACGAATCGGGTTGACTGTCCCCAACATATTCGACATGCCTGTAATCGCGAGGACCCGCGTGCGTTTGGTCAACACCGAATCCAGTTGATCCATGTCCAGCCGACCGTCGGACGTCAGCGGAATAAGCTTTAACGTCGCGCCGCGATCTTTAGCCAACTGCTGCCACGGCACAAAATTAGCGTGATGCTCCATGATCGAAGTCAGGATCTCGTCGCCTGCTTGCACATGCTTGCGGCCCCATCCGGACGCAATCATATTGAGTCCGATCGTAGTCCCCGGGGTAAACACAATGTTGCTGGCTGATGGAGCGTTCAGGAATCGCGAGATCGCCGTGCGCGCACCTTCAAACTCCTCATCGATTCTTTGCCCGAATTGATACGTGCCCCGATGCGCATTCGCAAAATACTGCTCTTCAACTTCGCGTTCTTTGTCGATCACACATTGCGGCTTCTGTGCTGACGCGCCGCTGTCCAGAAAAATCGGCCGGGAACCACTGCGAAGCATGCGACAGAGCACCGGAAATTGTCGTCGGATGTTGTCAACATTCAGAATCCCGATTCCGTTTGGTGCTGATTGCGGTTCGCTTGCGTGCGAACCGCCCGATGACAACTCACGCACACTACGCGCATCGCCTGCTACCTGTCTCACCACATTGGGTTCGGGGCCGCCAATCTTCCCAAGGTGCATGCGGGCCAGTTTCAAAACTTGATCCACCATGCCGCGCAAGCCGTTGCGACGTTGAGGCGTAATGTGCTGCTGCAGATTGAGTCGACGAAAGATGGAATCGATGTCGTATTCCAGAATTTCACGCGCGGTTTTCCCGTTGTACGCTGCTTCCAAGATCGCAATCAAACCGCGGACGATATTTGAATCGCTGTCAGCCACAATCGTGAATCTGGCATACTCGTTGCCACCATCGACTTGAGTAATCAGCCAAACTTGACTTTGGCATCCATGCACTTTGTTTTGCTCTGTCCGCGCAGCGTCCTCAAGTTCCGGTAATCCATCGCCAAGTTCCAGCAGATATAGCGACTGGTCTTGCCGATCCAAGTCAGCAAATTCGTCAAAGATTTCTTCAAGTGTCAAACGCATTGGATGTTCGTTGAAACAAAGTTTTACTCAAAGCTTTACAGGATTTCGAGGAGAGGTCCTGAAGGTGACTTGATCAATTCCTTGAATACCTGCATCGCGACATTCTGACAGACAGTGCGCAACGCGTCGCGGGAAGGATTGTCATCCGTGAGCATGGACATGATCTGCCCCCGATCGCAGTATTCACGAATGCAACCATTCATCGGAATCTCGCCAAGAAATGGCACTTTGAGCTCCTGAGCCACCTTGTGGGCACCGCCGCGACCAAAGATCTCTCCTGACATATTTTCCACGAACCCAAGAATTGGCACGTTGACCTTTTGGTACATATCTACGGCTTTAATTGCATCTAGAAGCGCGACCTGCTGGGGCGTGCAAACGACAACCGCGCCCGCGAGACTGACCTGCTGAGCCAGCGTGAGTGCGACGTCACCTGTGCCCGGCGGCAGATCGATGATCAGATAATCGAGCTCACCCCACTGGGTGTCTTTTAGAAATTGGGTCAATGCCTTGTGCAGCATGGGGCCACGCCAGACGACTGACTGACCCTGCTCGATAAAGAAACCCATGGACATCAGCTTAACACCTCCGACATCGATCGGCTCCATGCGCATCACGCGATTACCTTGCTCATCCTTCATCTCAGTCGCCGCCGGCTGACCTTTCGCGTTCATCATGTGAGGAATACTTGGACCATAAACATCGGCATCCATTAGGCCTACGCGGCAACCCATCGAATGCAATCCGCAGGCCAAAGCCGCAGCGACCGTGCTTTTGCCAACACCGCCTTTGCCACTGCCCACCGCGATGATGTTGTGCACGTTGAGCCCAATTCGACCACCAGCGTCTTTGCCGCGAACGGTCGAATGCATTTCGATCCGAGGTTCCAATTCCGCAGCGGCAAACTTGATCCGCTGTCGAATAAGTTCTTCCAGTTTCTTCGAAGCTGGATACGCGGGCGTTGGAAGTTCAATGCGAACTCGAGCGTCATTGCCGTTGATAAACGTATCGCGAACCATCCGTAAGTCGCCTAGCGACTTTTCAGTGCACGGTTCAATGACGTTGGAAACCAAAATTTTGAGTTGTTCGGGGGTTGGCATGGAGATGGACTGAGTAGATTCTGCGGAAGAGATGGACGGAATCAGCAACCCGGTTTCGGGGCCATGTTCCATCATCGTACGTCGGCTGGATCGCAGTTCAACCGTCGAGAGAACTCAAGTTCCCTTGATTCGCAGAAACAACTCAAACCACGCAGGGCGACTCCCTGCACTGTCGACATTCCCTGGCATCTGGATCTCTCAGAAACCGAGAACCTATGCGCAGCCGTCAGTCTCCTGCTGCAGCCCGAAAGAGAACTGGCGAGTTAGATACATGCCAATTGAGAATGCGATGCGAACTTAGCGATGTCGCGCTACGCAGGGCGGACAAATCTTAATCGATCGCCAGCAGCCGTTTTTACAACGCCAAGCGTGCGATTCGCAATATGTTTGGCCGTTTCCAGCCCGACCAACAATAACAGTTGACCGCTTCGAGCAAAAACCAAGTCACCCTTTTGTTTCGTGTCAGGCCGGAACTGCACGTGTCCGTCCTCCACTGTGATTCGAACGGCCACACCGTCCGGCTGTTGCTCCAGTTTTCGCTTTAGACGCAATAACGCAGTTTCTGTCACCTTAACCATATGCCCCCCCCATCAGCAGAACTTTGCACTACTTTGACTGTCCCAGATTCACTCCGAAGAGCATGGAACCGCTTTAAAAAAAGGTGCAGTCACCTTGTTCAAGACCTCCACTTGTGCCCGCGCGGCCGGCACGACTTAACTACCTCCGACACATGAGCTTAACACATCCGGCAGCTAAAGCGAATCGAGTAAGGCTGAGCGACGACCTGTGGTGGCACCGAGCGGTTTTGCTTCATCTCGATCCCGCGCTTCGTTGACGGTCATTGAACGCCCGCCTAACGAATTCCCGTGCAGACGCGCGATCGCTTCTTCAGCGTCTTCCATGCCGGGCATGTTAACAAAAGCAAAGCCACGTGGTGATCCTGAAGCACGCTCCGTCATCAAACGGACCGTTGTCACACGACCGTAACGTTCGAACAAATTTCGCACCTCAGACTCGGTGGTCTGGAACGAAAGGTTTCCCACAAAAATCGTAGTCATTCCATTCTTCTTGCCTCGGTAGGCATTACGACAAGTCAGCGTTGGTCGCAATCGATTGCGACCGCAAATAAGGGCCTCACACAGGTGAAAAGCCGTGCCGGAAAAATCCGGAGATACGCCGCGCAGACGGCGACTGACTTGCAGCGATCTCACTCGAGCCGCACATTTCAGCGGCCGTCATGCTGCGTAAAGGTCTTCAATGAGAATGACCGGCAAGCAAAATTTAAGTCGACTCTTCAGAGATCCCCAAGCCGGTCATTGGTAATCGCCGTGACTGACAGCGTCACTCGTGAGGCTCTGAATGTCTGCCAAGTGTCTGAGCATGGTAAATGCCTGAAGGCAGAGCTAAGTCAAACCTGAGCATAACTTCTCGCGCTCAACTATTTGACTCATTCTAAGTATAGGGGTTATCGGCGAACATTGTGAGAAGAATCTTCAAATACTTCTGTCACAGTTCTGTCACGAGACCAAACAATACTCACAATCGTTTTTCATGTCTTCCGTAACCGTTCATCCCCCACATGGCCCGTACCCGGTATTTCCCCCTAGGTGGTCGTCTATGACACTGCCAAGATATGCACTAACATCAAGCGCATTTCCCAAGTCCTGACTGGTGATCATTAATGACTGCGATCAATCGAAGACAAAAACTGGAATCTATGCTGGCAGCGTCACCGCATGACCAGATGCTGCGTTATATGCTGGCGATGGAGTTGGATAAGGAATCTGATCACGAACGCAGCCTCGAGCTGTTTCGCAGTTTAATGAGCGATACAGCGCCGTATGTACCCGCATTTCTCATGGCTGGCCAGTTATTCGCCAGATTGGAACGCGCGGAAGAAGCCCGTGCAACGTATCAGACGGGTATTACTGAAGCACAGAAGCAGAAGAATGATCACGCCGCTGGTGAAATGACGGGGTTCCTGCAGGCGCTCGATTAGCACTCGTCACGATGCCTCAATGAACTCCGCTCGATTTCAAGTGCCCCGACGGCGAATTACGGAAGGCATTTCTCCTTGCAATCGGGGTTGCACTTTCCCTCGAATCCTTGCGTTCCTTCTTGAGAAGCACCATGGGAAACTTCAGGATCGGCTCCAGAAACTGACGCTGCATCAAGCGCGTGGCTCAATCGGAGCAATTCGCAAATTCACCCGCACGATTTGTGGCCAGTTGGCTATTTTTGTCCTTGGACCCCGACCGTCTTCCCTGCAACTTGTGAATGGCAAGTCGGATGCGTGCGAACCGCATACATCCTCCTGAGGAAAGGAAGTTGCAACTCAATGCGCCCCCCTTCCTCTTTCGTTTGGTACCAACACTCAATCGCCGACACTGCTGCCAAAATTATCTGGTTGGTCGTGTTGCACGCTCACCCAGATACGTTTAACCTGCGAGCGGCTTGATCCAGATATTCCGATAACGCACAGGATCGCCGTGGTCTTGGAGATAGATCGGTCCGTCTTCCGGGCCTTCCGCAACCGGTGCTGCGCGTGTCCCGCGAGGAAGTTTAACTTTTTCGTGGATGACCACACCGTTGTGCTTGACGCTCATCCATGCGTCGTCGGTCTTCTTGCCGGTGGCGTCAAACTTCGCGGCATGGTATTCGACATCGTATGTCTGCCAGCTGAGTGGGGGAAAGCACATGTTGACGTTGGGTTTGCGAATTTCATAAATCCCACCGCATTCGTTATCTTCACCAGTTAGACCAAAAGAATCCAGCATCTGAACTTCGTAACGTCCCTGCATGTAGCAGCCGCTGTTGCTTCGACCTTGGCCGCGGGCGTTTGGCATGTACGACAGCATGAACTCAATATGGAGTTCGAAACTATTGAATTTTTCTTTGCTCGTGACTCCCGGCAGCAACAACTTGTCTTCACTCAGTTTTCCGCCCTCAAAATGATCGGCTGTCGTTCCATCGAACAGCACGACGGCACCTTCCGGCGGCTTGCGTCCAATTGTCGGGGACATGCGAGTTGTCTTCGCAAGCTCTCCTAACTGGACCTTGTCTGCGTTGGTAATTACCAAACTGCCGTCTTTGATTTCGCCTTGTCCTGCTTCGCCCTTGAGCTCGGCGGTCTTACCATGCACTGCACCTGCGCCGCGAATTGGTGGGTTACCGTCCCAACCATCGCCGGGCAGGCCGCCGATGTAAGCAGCCCATGCCAGTTTATTGTTGCCCTCTGCTACGACTTGAACTCCGAGCTTAACCTCATTGTCCCCAGCCTTGATCGTTCCAGTGTACTCTCCCTGCACGGCGAACTCCGGACCAGCCTCTTGGCTGGTGAGAGATGCTTTCCTTGGATCATTCGCATCGTCTGCAAAAAGACTGCCGCAAAGCATCGCAATTGCAGCAGCAACGTAGATCAATTTCATCGAATAGAACTCCCGGTGAGATGAATGTGACGTGACTTGCGCGTCATAGATGAGGATAGACATACTACAGTTTAAGAACAGATACCAATGGCCTAAGTTCTGCCTTCCCAGCTGGACTTCATAAATTTCAATCCGTTCTTCGCAAGGTACTCCTCTGATGGAAACATGCGGCGCCAGACTCGAGTTGCGGCGGCAAGATCCGGAAGAGCAAGGCCAAAGGCTTCGATCATTAGCCAGCCGTCGTATTTGACGTCCTTCAGCGCCTTGAAAGATTCGTCCCAGTTGACTCCGCCATCACCGGGTGTCGAACGATCATTTTCCGAAATATGCACGTGAACTAGCTGGTCAGCGCAGGCCTTGACCGCCTGAGTGATCGATTTTTCCTCAATATTTGCGTGAAATGTGTCATACATGGTTTTAACATGCGAGTGACCCAACTCACGGCAAAACAACGCAGCATCGTCAGCACTGTTGAGGAAATAGCATTCAAAGCGATTCAGGTATTCTAATACGAGAGTCACGTCGTTCGCCTTGGCGTAGTCTCCAGCCTGCTCCAGAATTTCCTTCGCGCGGTTCCATTCGTCTGCTGTACGACCGGCACCCGAGAATTCTCCGAGAGCCGAATGAATCGGACCACAAAGGTGAGTTGATCCAGCTGCGGCACAGCAGTCGATCGCCTTTTTCAGCCGGGTAAGCGCGGCTGCTCGAATGGCAGGGTCCGGAGAAATTGGATTTTGACCAGCCGGGCACACGGTCACTGCAGTTGATTCCAATCCGCACTGCCTCAGTTCAGCACCAATCTTCGCATACAGGTTGACATCGAAGTCAAACATGGGAAGCTCGACGCCGTCAAAGCCCCACTCTTTGAGGTTGTTCAGCAGTGGAAAGTGCTCTGCGGTGACTCCGGCCGTCCAAAGCAGAAGATTCATACCATATTTCATCAGTCAGATTCCTTCGGCGAACAACAACAAGACTGTGAGCAATTGTGAAAACTCCAGAAGCATTCCGGAATCAAGTGGCGGCCGAAATCTTACTCAGGAAGTCGGCGGGCGGCGCGCCCATGATATTGAATCCACAGTCCACATGCACAACTTCGCCCGTCATTCCGCTGGACAGCTTGCTGAGCATCACCATGCCCATGCTACCGACTTCATCGACATCCAAATTGCGACGCAATGGAGAAATTGTGGCATTCACCATTTGCATTTTATCGAAGTCGCCTACACCACTCGAGCTGACGGTCCGCAACGGTCCAGCGCTGATCGCGTTGACTCGCGTCCCGTAAGGCCCTAGTTCACTTGCGAGGTAACGTACGCAACATTCCAATGCCGCCTTGCAGATCCCCATTAGGTTGTAACCAGGAATGACTTCCTCACCACCAAAGTAGGACAGGGTTAAAATACTGCAATCTTGGCTGAGTGCATCCTGCTTCTTCGCCGCGCCGGCAACCGCGAGCAAACTGTAAGCACTGATTTCCATTGCCGACTTGAAGCCATTTCGACTGCACGCATAAGTTGGCCCGGTCAGGTCAGCTGGCGGAGCAAATGCAATGCTGTGCACAATGAAGTCGATCTTTCCAAATGTGGCCACTGCTTTTTCGATCACAGCCGCAATGTGCTCATCATTACAGACATCCATCGGGATCAAAAATTTGCTGCCGATCGGGTCCACTAGCTTGCCAACCTTATTCTGATTCTTCGGACGATCTCCTGTGTCTGGAAGATGCGTAAATCCGATTTCCGCGCCTTCCCGATGCAGATGTTCAGCAATAGACCATGCGATCGATCGATCGTTCGCAACGCCCAAAACGATTCCCTTTTTTCCCGTAAATAAACCCATTTGTCATCTCTGCTACAGATTTCTGAAAACTGCTCCAAAACTGCCTCCCCATGCCGGGGACTTTCGCCCGTGCATGATAGAGCCTGACTTTGCCTCGGAAAAGCGAGTATCGGCAATCATCGCTCAGTTCTGCCGACATGCCGAAAAGAGGATTCTCTCCGAGACCAAGGAGCTCTAGCGGAAGGCGTTGCTGCTGATTGTCATTGTTTGTGTCTTCCTTGCCGCCAGTAAACATTCGCCGAAGGCGTGGGCTGCTTCCGCAGCGTCAAGAACAAAACTGAGCATTTTTCTAGCTCAGCCACAGTCAGCAGCCGGAAATGGTGCGGGCGGGATGAAGTCCGGTCACTCCGGTCAGGATGAGTCCTTTTGCCGTTGATCGATGGTCGAATTCTGCAATTCGGACAGGCGATCCGGCGACATGTTCCATGGTAAAAATTCGGAAACGTCGGTCGGGGCTTTGCCGCCGGAATTGGCACATGCTTCTAGGTACAGCATCAACCAGCGACGGGGATTGATGTTCCAGAGTTTCAGTGTCGCAAAGATCGAAAACAGCCGCATCGCCAGTCGGCCCGACCATTCTGATCCGCTGCCGGAGTAATTCTTGCGTCCGACCGCAGGATCGCGAATGAGTCGTTCGCCGTAGTTGTTATCCAGGGGAATGCGAGCGTCGTTGACGAACCGTGTCAAAC
>QWQG01000158.1 GCA_003670925.1 Planctomycetota bacterium
AGTCCTGAGCCCATCTCTGCCGATGAACGCCGTCGACTCGGAAGCGATGCGAATCGTGCCGATTGGTCATGATGACGGCATACGAGTGATCCCGTCATTTGATAAGCGTTGTCGCACCCGAGATGAATCGCGAATCGCTCAAGGCCTTTTCCCGGTCCGCCAGAGAAGCTGGCAAAACGCATTCGATCCAAAATTGGTATCAGCGACGAGCAGACTGGACACTAGCGGCAGTTGCCAGCCGTCGCCCGGCAAATAAATCTTAATTCAGAGTATTGAGTACATCAGATTCTAAATGCGATGGAGATTGCTACCGTGTCCAACAATGTGTTAATTCCTGAACTTCGCACACAGAACGCTGCGACGGAGGGACGGATTGACTTCGAAGTCGTGTCTGATCCAGAACGCCTCACGGAATTTGAAGCCCGTTGGCAACAACTTGAGCGTGCGTTTCCAAAAGCGGCAACGTATGACGACTATTGCGAAGCAGTTTTCTCCCTGTCCGCCACAGATCAACTGCAATTGGTCGTGATTCGGAGGAATGACCACATTGTTGGATTTGCTCCGTTCGTATTGCGCAGCATCCTTAAAAAATACACGATCGCTGAGCGTCGCCTCTTTTCACTTCCGGCCCAGACTTCCTCTCTGATTGGCGGCGACATTCTCGGAGATCTAACACCAGAGACTGTGGCCGCCATTCTGCAATGGCTGATGCGTTCAACAGCCTGTCATTTAATTGAACTTTGCGACATTATGAATGCCGGACGCGTTCATGCGGCTTTAACAAATACAGTCACACCAGACATTATTTGGCGGAACCGGGGCAGGAAACTGGCTGTGCACTGGGTTATCGATCTTCCGTCATCCATGGAACTGTATTACCTGCAGTTGACTTCTAAGACCCGGTCAACGCTGAAACGAAAATACCGGAAATGTTTTGAAGCGTCTCGAGGATCTGTGACTCTCGTTACGGCAGCTGAGCAAGTTGAAGAATTTCTTAGAGTGGCCCATGAAATTAGTCGGAAGACTTATCAGTGGGATTTGGGCACACAACTCGTAAACGATGAAACGACTCGGCAAAGACTCACAAAATCAGCCGATAATCGCAGGCTGCGCTGCTACGTCATAGCGTTGGATGGTGTACCGTGCAGCTTTATTGTTGGCTATTTAGTAAATCATGTCTTTCGATATGAAATAGCGGGATATGATCCACAATACGCGAAGGATTCGCCTAGCACAGCGCTGTTACTGTATGTATTCGAGGATCTGATTAGCAATACTTCATGCGACGTCTTTGACTTTGGAGAGGGAGGCGACACCTCCGGGTACAAATCCGTGTTCGGCAATCGCAGCTATTCATCGTTGACGGTTGATGTGGCTCTCCGCACGAGGATCTACTCACGTTTTTTGCTCGCACTCCAAGATGGGCTGAATAGACTCAAAAACATCGGCAGTACAGTTCTGGGGAACAATCGCGTCACTATCGCTTTCCGGCGCCGTTTGAAAAAACAGGCCTCCCCGACAGGATCCTTGGTGCGCACAACTGAGGAAATAGTTACAACCACGAAATGAATTGCGGCGCATGACGCTCAGTTAGAATCGTGAAATACCGCCCGGAAAATACACCGCCGGAATCGCTGCGGGCGCGTGACGAAACAGAATTGTGTTCGACGCAACACGCAAGACCCGCTAAGAGTTTTAACGATATGCATTGGCTGAAACAATTAGGCGTCCGAACAATCGCGACGACTGGCGTGCAGCGTCTATTTATGACGCCATTTGAAAGCCAAGTCACGTCATTACTGTTTCATCGGTTCTTCGGCCCGGGCGAATCAGTCAGTTGCGGCCGCGAACGCATTCGAAAAATGTGCGGTTGGCTTTCACAGAAATTCACAGTCCTCAACGCCGATCAATTCGCAGATTGTCTGCCAACACAGGAATTTCCCGAGAGGACGCTGCTGATCACCATCGATGACGCCCATAAGGAGGTTCTGGATGTCATTGATGTCTTTCAGCAATTTGGCATCTCACCCGTCGTTTTTGTGCCGTTGGGTTGGATTGACAGTGCCAGTTCACAGCAACCTGAGCCCACTCTTGCCGCAATGGTGACGCTCTTGGAACACTCCGACGATTGTCACTGGAAACTGGAATTTAGCAACGGGGTTTGTGTTGACCTGAAATCACAGGGTCGATTGAGCGGAATTGACACCATTGTAGAACTCTGTGCCAATTCGGAAGGATTCACAGCCGAGCTCCGCAATCAGCTGACTGAGTTCGACGCTAAATCCCGTGATCTGACGAGTGAATTTTGTACATGGCACGAACTTCAGAGCTTGCATCAAATGGGCGTTTCGATGGGATCTCATTCCGTCAGCCATTGTCGAATGGCCGGCCACAGTGCAGGACGACTGCGGTATGAGTTTGAGGAATCCCGGCGAGTGCTGATCCAGCGTTTTGGCACTTGTCGCCTGTTTGCCTACCCGTATGGAACTAGGGACGTACACGATGCGCACACGGAGAAGTTGCTGCATGCGGCTGGATACGACAACGCGTTCTTGGTCCATGCCGGTTTCGGATTGAACGGGAAGCGATTCGCGCTGCCACGCGTCGACATTCCTGATCTTGAATTGAACGACCGTCTGTTTCGAGCGCTGTCTGTTGGTGCCCAAATTCCGCTGATTCACAGCAAGAATGTCTTTCGCAAAGAACATCGTCGCCACCCCAAATCAGATCAGTAATCAACGGCATTCACACGAATCCTTGGATTGCCGCAGAAGATAAAAATAAGGCACCTTCGCCAACTCACCGTCACGCCTTCATGCTTCCAATTGCGATGTCCACTGCACTCGTTATAGAACGGTTTAAATAGAAATGTCAGATCGCTACGTCATCATCACTCCCTGCCGAAATGAGGCAAAGTTTGCTCGAAAAACTTTGGATTCGGTCGTCAATCAAGCCATCCAACCTGCGTTATGGGTAATTGTCGATGACGGATCAACTGACGAAACGCCCGCCATTCTGGATGAGTATGCCGCAAAACATGATTTTATCCGCGTGGTTCATCGTACGGATCGTGGAACACGATCTGTCGGAGGCGGGGTCGTTGAGGCCTTTAATGCGGGATTGGAAACTGTAGATCTGAATCAATTCGATTTTCTATGCAAACTGGACCTAGATCTTATTTTGCCGCCACGGTACTTCCCGATGCTGATTGCACGAATGCACCAGAATCCACGATTGGGTAGCTGTTCCGGCAAGCCCTACTATGTGCACCCAACAACCGGAATCCTGACCAGTGAAGGATGTGGGGATGAGACCAGTATTGGTGCTTCCAAGTTTTACCGGGTGACATGTTTTCGCCAGATTGGCGGATTCGTGCCGGAAGTCATGTGGGACGGAATTGACTGCCACCGCTGTCGCATGCTAGGTTGGATTGCCTGTTCTTGGGATGAACCGGAACTGCGTTTTGTACATCTGCGACCGATGGGCTCGAGTGTGACTAATATTTTCACGGGCCGCTTGCGATGGGGCTTTGGTCAGTACTTTATGGGAACAGGTCTGACATACATGCTGGTGAGCGCATTATTTCGGATGAGTAAACGTCCTTACCTTGTCGGCGGGCTGTGCATGTTGTGGGGATATGTACGCGCATGGCGGCAACGGACACCGCGCTATGCCGATCAGAAATTTAGGACATTTATCCATCGATACCAACGCCGATGTTTAATTTATGGAAAACGGCGAGCGACAGAAATTACAAATTCCGAACAGGCTACGCAATTTAAACAGCCAACCGTGGACTCCGGTAAAGCGCGACGTCTTTCCGCGATCTGTGAGTGAAAACATGTGACGGTAGCGGCATTTGTGATGATTCTTCAGTAGGCAGTCCGCAGTGTTCGATCAGTCAGCAATCCTTTTCCGTCTCCCATTTGCTGCAGTGCGTGGTGGACGTTGGTATTGGGAATTGGGGGATCCAGATCTGGGGGCTGTCTTGGTCACCGGCCTTTATTTTTTGGTGGCTGTTGCCTGCCTTCTAACAGCTCGCCGCGTCGCGCGAATTCCCCGCCCGCCAGAAACTAGCGACCGATTGCGATCCGAAGCTGCCGTCTGGTGGATTCTGACGATGCTCATGTTTTGCCTCGGGATTAATAAACAGGCTGATCTTCAGTCATTGCTGACGCTCTATGGTCGTGACGCCGTACGGCAAGCCGGTTTGTATGATGTGCGGCGAATCATTCAGGGAGCGTTTATTCTGGGTATTGCTCTGGCTGCATTTTTCAGCGTCGCCCTAAGTCTATGGTTTGTGAGGGAGCTGTCATGGCCAAGTCGTGCAGCGACCGCAGGGCTGGGAGTGCAGGTGGCTTTCGTTGTCATCAGAGCCGCCTCATTTCATCATATCGATCGTCTCTTGGGCATTCGCATCGCGGATCTAAAAGTAAACTTGCTCTTGGAGTCGATCGGCCTCGTTGTCATTCTCTTGGCGGCGATGGCTGCCTTGCCCAAAGGAAGAAATGGAAGCGTAACGCGATGACGTGAAGCATACTTATCGCGATTTGACACATTTAACAGTTCATCATTCTTCAAACAGGTTTTTGTAGACGCCTTCCGTCTCCAGAAACCTGTTTTTTTGTTTTGATCATATGTGCCATTTGACCTCGTGCAAATGACGACATTCACTCGTCCAACCACGTTCTGTGGTGGTAAGCGTCCGGGCAAACCATGCTTGTAACGGCGGCGCGAAACCGGGATGCATACCGCATCTTCCAGTCTCCGGAGAGGCGCCAGGAAGATTGGCCTTCGCCCCTCGCAAACTGTCAACAAATCAGACTTGATGAACACCCTGACGTAACTCTCGGTTTACTGTTGCCTCGGCACTTGCCTTGTCCATCGCGATAGGATGGAATAATGTATCATCAGAATGGGCAGTGGCATGGTCGATATTAACGGACATCTCAAGTCGCACACATCCGGGCGGAAAGTCAACCGCAAGGCTGACTATTGTCGTGATGCTGCTACCCATGGTCGACTGAGCGCTTTGAGTCGAAACTCGTTTCGAGGTCACCTTGATGCAGAACGTACCCGCCCTGCCTTTAATCTATGAATTCAGCCGGACGGTTGCACCTCGATGTCGCATCGTTTCTGGAGAGACGATTCGGGTAGAGTCGGAAGACGCTTTGTCGGGCCAGATCCGCCGATTGGGTGATCGGCGCGACAAGACAGCAATCCCGTTTAGTAATCCTGTGGCTGGGCCCATTATTGTGGATGGGGCTGAACCCGGAGATGAACTGGCGGTCACAATTGAGCAGATCGATTCCCGAGACGGCCAGTGTGCGACCTACACGGGTGCTCCTAAGCAACTCGCCGAATGGCTGGGAAGTGATGTCCCGCACGGGGCACATGTCTGTCCCATTCGCGAAGGTCAGATCTTCTGGAAGAATGACATCTGTATCCCTTATCAGCCGATGCTGGGCTGTATCGGCACGGCTCCCGACTGGGGTGTTCCGAGTACCGGACCCGCTGGCCCGCATGGCGGCAATCTTGATCTTGTCGAAGTCTGCCCGGGGAGCACGATTTTTCTGCCCGTCAAAGTGCCAGGAGGATATCTGTACCTTGGAGACGCTCACGCGGCAATGGGCCATGGTGAGTTGTCGGCGACCGGTTTGGAGATGGCGGCGTATTCGACAGTGACTGTCAGAAGGATTCCTCGCTCTGGCCTCACGGGACTCCGCATCTCCCATGCAGAATATCTGATGTGCATCGCCACGCACGGCACGCTGGAAAGAGCCATCGCCGAGGCGTACGCGCAACTGATTCTCTGGATGGAAACAGATTATGCGTGGAACCGTTGGGATGCGTACGACTTGCTGACGCATGTGGGGCGGTTGTCAATTGGCTATTACGGCAGCGGGACGGTGGGAGCAAAAATTGAACGGCGGTATGTGGAGCGAAACAGTCGCTGAACTTCTCGCCGACGGCCCAACCGCTTTTGCCTGCCAGTCGATCCGGACCGGTCTTTCGATTCCTCAGGGAGCAGCCGATGCTGTTTGATACACACACCAACCTCATGTGGTACCCGGATCATCTTTCCGACGAATTCGTTGAGTTCGCGTGGGAGGCCAAGCGTGCCAAGATGAAGCTCTCGCCGGATGTCTATTTCGCGGGCAGCGACAGTCCGCAGGCCAACGCTTTTGATTCTCGCCCGGAACAGCTTCTGCAGGCCACTGCCGACGCGGATAAGGTGATCGTGTTTGGTATCAAAGCCCCGTTCTGCGGCATCAACGCCGACCAGGAACTGATCGCCACGTTTGTCAAAGAACACTCAGACCGCTTCATTGGCTGGTGCTCGGTCGATCCGAACGATGCAGACTGTGTCGATCAACTGGAACACTATGTCAACAATCTGGGACTGCGCGGATTGAAGTGTTCGCCGATCTATCAGAACTGGGATCCGCAGGATCCCAAACACCTGCCGCTGTTCAGAAAAGCCGAGTCTCTCGGCATCCCTGTCAACATTCATCAGGGGACATCGTTTGTCCGACCAGGACCGCTCAAGTACGCCAATCCGATTCATCTGGAGGATATCGCATTGGCGTGTCCGGATTTGAGGATCGTCATCGCTCACATGGGACACCCCTGGGAAACCGAATGTGTCGTATTGATCCGCAAGCACCCGAACCTGTACGCGAACATTTCTGCTTTGCACTACCGTCCGCTGCGACACTACCAGGCATTCATGACGGCCATGGAATACGGAGTGGAGCACAAACTCATCTTTGGTTCCGATTTCCCCTCAGCCACTCCTGCTCAGGTGATCGCCGGTCAGCACAAAGTGAACGACATCATCCGTGGAACCAATTTTCCGAAGATCCCGGACGAAATGATTCACAATATTATCTCCGAAAACTGGAAACGGTTCCTGCCGGAGTATGCAGACGGACAGTGCCCTTGACGCGATTTCGACTGACTGCTGAGAGGATCAAATTCGCTCTCATTGTTTGCTTCCTGTGAGATGTGTGTGCTGCGCTAAGATGCGACGAAGTTTGATTCCGGTTGCCCTGCGTCGCGTACCGTGTACGATGCTGCGGAAATCACTCTTCCGTGCTTATCATAAGGGAAGAACATGCCCACAATTTTTCGCAGTCTGCTGGGATTGGCCGTATGTCTGCTTTTACCGACGGCATTTGCAATCGACACTCGGGCTGCAGAGATTCCGGACTACGAGTGGCAGCAGATTACCCCCCGGGAACAATGCTGGTCCGCGCGCGGCATGATTGGCGGAAGCGCCGTCATGAACGGTCGCATCTGGATCCTCGGTGGCGGGACTTACGATCCTCCGACGACACGACCCCGCAAATTTTATAATGATGTCTGGAGTTCAGCCGACGGAATCGACTGGCCCCGGCACACCGCAGAGGCTCCTTGGTTTCCGCGAAAATCCTATGATGTGCCCATCTGGGACAATCCGCTCTGGGTGATAGAGGGATATCATGAGAAAGGCGGCAAGCGCAGCGATGTGTGGGACGCGCCCGACGGCATCCAGTGGACCGAACTCTCCGACACACCATGGAAGCCAAGACATGCGGCCAGCCTGGTGGTCCACAACGGTTCGTTGTGGATGATCGCAGGAAACAATATGCAACCCGATGTGGGGCGCTTGACGCGGAAGTCGCGCTAGCGCCTTGTTAAGACTTGATTTTTTGAGTAGGCCGGACCAAGCGGAGCGCGGTTCCGGCAGGTAGGCCAAGTGCCGAAACAACGCCCCGCTTGGTCCGGGCGACAGATCTAGCTGAAAGGATATTGAAATGCTGATTGGTTATGTGAGTGACGAACGTTACGTGGCGCTGGCTGACGTCCTGATTGAATTTCGGTCGGAGGGGCAGATGCGTGCGATCGTGCGTTCAACGCCGCGAGGTGCGGTCGAGGCTGACTTAGATGCCGGTAAGTATGAAGTCACACTCGTCAAACAGGGCTATGGATCGAAACACTCACAGATGACGGTTCATGCCGATCGTCCGCATCAGTTTCGTCTGCTGACCGATGGACTGCTTGGATATGTCTGGCCACGATCCGTGAAATCCGGCGAGCGTTCCGAGTTTCGCGTCCACGCGACAGAACCGTATCGATTGAGTCTCTGGCGTTACGGGTGGAAACGGGAATTCGTGAAACTGCTGGGTTGGTTTGACGAACACGGCCCGCGTGCCGTGATGCAGATTCTTCCGGATGGAGATTTTACTCAGACCGGTGTCGGCTGGAACAAAGTGGGTTACGGCAATAGTCCGCATCACACGCAGTTTGTTGTCGGACCGGAACGATCGGGGCTGTATTACCTGCATGCCAAGAGTGAGCAGACGGGGACATTTTTTTCGTTTCCTTGGGTTGTTGCGCCCGCGAAACCTCAGGCGAAGATCGCCGTCCTCGCCTCGACCAATACGTGGCTGGCCTATAACAACTTTGGTGGTCGCAGTAACTACATCAATGCGAATTGCCTCCCAGATACGCCCATTGTAAATGCGCGCCAGGATCTCATTCGCTACACGGGAGCAGGAGCGTTCAATGCGTGGGGATTTCAGGACGAGGAGTATCTGCCGCTTTCATTCGAGCGACCGGAACCGGGAAATGTCGTGCGGGAGCATGAGGAAGTGACCGATCCGATCGCCGGGCGACTGCCCTGCGGCATGGCCCCGGCCGAGTGGCGGCTGCTCGGCTGGCTCGAACGTGAAGATTTTCAATACGACTATTACTCCGAATTGCATCTCCACAATGGCGCGCTTGATCTGGATCAGTACACCATCCTGATGATCAGCGTACATCCTGAATACTGGTCCCGTGAAATGTATCTGCGTGTCAAGGAGTGGGTCTGGCAGCGCGGCGGAAAACTGATCTATCTCGGTGGAAACGGCCTGAATTGCGAAGTCGAGTTTCTAGGTGAAGATGCACTGAGTTTTAAGACGCATCTTGCTCCGGTGAACGGCAGCGAACTAGGGATGCCTGATCCGAAGAACCCGGACTTCTACTGCGATAGTCGGATGGCGCGCACGCTGGAGTCTGAGGCGAATCTGCTGGGTGTCGTCTGTACGGATTCCGGAATTATGACGGCTGCACCGTATAAAGTGCTCAACGCCGATCACTGGGTCTTTGCGGGCACTGGTTTAAACAACGGTGATCTGTTTGGCGAAAAGAGTCTGCAGGAACGAATTCCGGGAGGTGCGTCTGGGCATGAGACCGACAAACGCAGCCCGCATTCTCCACCGGGTACAGAACTGCTCGCTAAAGGCACAAACCCCGACGACGGCGGTGCAGAAATCGTGTGTTACGAGACACCGAGTGGCGGGGCCGTGTTCTCAGTAGGATCGATCACTTGGGTCCCGTGTGTTCTCATCGACGATGCTGTCTCACGAATCACCGCGAATGTTATCGCTCGCTACCTGATGAAGGAGCAGTAATGAGGTACGTCGATCTGTAGCCGGATTCGCAAGAATCCGGATCTGTTAATTCCTGAGAACTTCCACCCGACTGATCCCGCAGATATGTTTATCCCGTTTTGTGTGAATCAATTTTAATGGAATCACAACAGCATCATGAAAATCACTCAGATCGAAGCCATTCCGGTATGTGTTCCGCTCAAAACGGGAATGACGGCAAAGACGGCGCACGGCGAGCATGCGACGTCGCCTTTTGTGATTGTGCGCGTGCACACCGATCAAGGACTGACGGGCCTCGGTGAAGCCACGGTGACGGCCTTATGGAGCGGCGAGACTCAGGCCACGGCGATGGCTGTGCTTCGCGACTGCATCGAACCCGTACTGCTGGGGCGAGATCCGCGTGACATCACCGCGATTCGCCGTGCGATGGAGTTCGCGGTCAAGCTCAATCCGTTCACTCGTGCCGCGGTTGAAATGGCAATGTGGGATATCGCCGGGAAGGCAGTCGGGCTTCCGGTCTATCAGTTGTTGGGCGGAAAAGTTCGTGATCGAGTCCGCATCAAGCTGGTCGTATGGGCTCGCGATATCGCAGGATCTCGCCGCATGGCAGAACAGCATTTGGCCCTCGGAGTGACCTGCGTCAAAGTTAAAACGGGACTGGATCCTGTCACTGACATTGCGCGCGTCAGGGCCGTGCGGGAAGTCTGCGGTCCCGACATTCCCGTGACAATTGACGCAAACTGTGGATGGACCATTCAACAGGCGCACTACTGTCTGCGCGAACTTCAAGATGTGAATTTGTTGCTCGCAGAGCAACCGATTCCGCCCGGTGATCATGCGGCTATGGCGGAACTTCGGCGCGCGACATCGACGCCTCTGATGGCAGACGAAAGCATTTTCACGCTGCAGGATGCATGGCTCCTCGCAAATCACCGCGCGGTGGATGTGTTCAGCATTTATCCCGGGAAGCATGGAGGGATCGCTGCCACGGGCGATATCGTGGCCATCGCGCGAGCCGCCGGACTTCGCTGCACCATTGGCAGTAATCTGGAACTGGGAGTGGGCACCGCCGCGATGCTGCATGTGGCCGCAGCATTTCCGGAAGTAGACGTCGATGCATTTCCGGCTGACACAATCGGGCCGTTGTATCATGACACAGATCTGCTCACTCAGCCGTTGAATCTGGGACCTCCGTCGGCGATCGTGCCTGATGGTCCGGGACTCGGAGTTGAACTGGATGAAAAGCTGCTGCAGCGATACCGGGTCGACCGCTGAATCAGGTTCGACACTTCCATTTCAGAGTTTTATACTCCACGCGGGCAAGATGGAGAGAATTGGCGAGCGGCATCCGTCACCTTGCCGTTACAAAAACGAGGTACCAGAGGGCTGACGCCGCTCCGCTCGCCGGAATCATTTCTGGCCGCGCGAACTATATATTCACTGCCAACAATATTCACTGCCAACATCTTCAGCGAAGGATCATGTTATGCCGCAGCCGCCGGACAGCGACGCATCCGACAATCCTTCGACAGCACACGACCAGCAGGAATTCAACCCCTATGCCGCTCAATGGCCTGTCGATGATGATGGGATGGCTGCCTCCTCGACGATGACCAGAGCTCGTTTCAAAGTGCTTGGCATGCTCTGCTTGTTGTCCGGCGTTCTCTATCTAGATCGCATCTGTATTTCAGCTGCTGTCGATTCTATCCAGACTGATCTGAAGATCTCAAACACGCAGACCAGCTATGTGCTGATGGCGTTTACGCTGGCATACGGACTGTTTGAAATTCCCACCGGTCGCTGGGGAGATCGATTGGGAGCTCGACGAGTGCTCACGAGAATTTCTCTGTGGTGGTCAGCGTTTACGGCGTTAACAGGGGCCTGCACGGGGTTCTGGATGCTCGTGGGAGTCCGATTCATGTTCGGGGCTGGCGAAGCAGGTGCGTTCCCCAATGTGGCCCGCGTCATGTCACGCTGGTTTCCCGACCACGAACGCGGGCGTGCTCAGGGAGTGCTCCTCGCGGCGTCCCAAGTTGGAGGTGCATTGGCGCCGTTTCTGGCGGCGATGCTGATTCAGGAAATCGGATGGCGCTGGACGTTTGTGGCGTTCGGAAGTGTTGGGGCCGTTTGGGCTGCAGGATTCTACGTCTGGTTTCGTGATGACCCGGCAGATCATGAAGCGGCGAACGCGGCGGAAGTCGCATACATCGGACGTGGTGCTTCGGCTTCCAATGTGCATGCGCAAATTCCCTGGGCTCTTGTGGCGGGAAATCCGAGTATCTGGTTTCTGAGCTTGATCATGGCCTGCGGTTCCTTCAACAGCTACATCTACTTCTCTTGGTTCCCCAAGTATCTGAAGTCAGGGCGAGGCGTTGAAGTGACGGAAGCCGGGCTGATGGCGTCGATGGTCTTGGCCTTTTCGGCAGCGGGAACTCTGGCGGGAGGTTACCTCCTGGACTGGTTTGCCTCGCGCGGCGGGATCGGCAGAAAACGTCTGCTAGGAGCCTGCTCATTCTTTCTCGCGTCCGCCATGCTAGGGTGTGGTCTGCTTTCCGGCAATCCGTGGCTTGCGGCCTTTTTCGCAGCCCTATCCTGTTTTGCCACTCAGGCCACCCAACCGCTGTGGTGGACGTGCTCGATCGGCATCAGCGGAAAACACATCGGCGCACTGTTTGGATTGATGAACTCGGTCGGTGTCTTTGGTGCATTAAGCTCGCAATACTTGGTCGGAAAACTCGCCGACCTGCTGGGCGCAAGAGGATTCACTGGACGGGCTCAGTGGGATCCTATTTTCTACATCAACATGGGTGTTCTGATTGTCGCCGGACTTCTCTGGTCTTCGTTCGTATTCAAAACCGTCGAGGAACGCGATGCCGATCATTGATGTCCACAGCCGTTCCAGTGCCCTGTCTCTAACGCTGATTGACGATCCGATGTACAACGCACATCGAATGCGGCTACTGCCAGACTCCACAGACTGGTCCATCTATTCTCCGAATGTTCCGATCTTCCGTTCCGACGATGGTACTAAACTTTCTGAGTCTTGGCAGTTGAGCTTTATCACATGCGCTGCTCCGTATGCTCCCGAAATCGGCCAACCTGCGTCCGGTGAACTTCTGCAAGTTCGCATTCATCGGGTACTGGCGATCGCACGAGCGTCCGGTTCATGCAAGATTACGCCGAAAACCGGGTGCTAGCGCACAATGCCACACACTTTGGTTTCTCAGGTTGGGTTTGTTGTGGTTTCTGTTCTTGTTTTTGATTTTCGAGCTTCATGAACTTGGTGGATTTTTGTCGTCGCGGGTGAGCCTTGCGTTTGTAGCTTGGATCGGGGCGGTTTGGTAGTTCGCCTTTCGCTGCGATTTGAAGAGCATCGTTGTAGCGGGTCTGCCATTCTGACAACGAACACGGTGGCTGGTTCAGAAGGAAACTTCGAAATGTGTACCACACCTCTTTGAAGCTCAGACGACGCGGAGCCAGCTTCGCGACTTCTGCCGCCTGACGACGAAACTGGATCACAAGGTTGTAAGCCACCACCGACGTCAGCAACTCTTTCTTCATCATGTCCACACTGCGACACCTCAGATTCTCAAGAGACAGACTCACTTTCAGATCGCGAATATCATGTTCCACATCATAACGTCGTGACAAAACTCAGCCGCATGTTCGGCACTGATTCCCAACGTTGTCACAAGGTACAGCGTCTCGCCGTTATCGAGTTCGACCTCATGCAGAAACACGTCCACGCTGGCATCAGTCGGAAGATCACCGACTTCGGCGGTATGCGTTTGGCAAGGCTGCGAGCCAGTCTTGCTTCGGACGTATTGCCGTCGCCGTACATCGCGCCCACTTCAGGAGGCAGCGCGGCACCGCTCTGAAGTTCATGCGCGACCAGCATCAGCATTACTGGCCAGACTGTTTCTCCGTGCTGATTGACGGCCGGCGGAAAGACTTTTCGCAGCTCGCTGGTCGGGCTGAGCGTCATCGGAGTGCCGTCAATGTTGAAGGCTCGCAGATCGCCGAACCAAGACGGTGTCTGCTGAACGAAGGATTCGCAGACACGGCTGGCAAAAAGTTCGACGACTTCCAGTGGCAAGCCTTGTCTCGCCCCGCTGTAGGCTCCGGACTTTTGGGAGAGCGTCATTTCCCGCACACGTTTGTTATCAGGCAGCAGTTGCCGACTGTTGCTCAGCACATCTTTGACAACTTCGATATTTGTTTTGCCTTTTCCAAGTCTCTGCAGAATGAGCATCCAGATGGTGATGCTTGCCGTGTAAACCGTGGCAGGTCCGGTAGGTGCCAGCAGTTCCAGCTCTTCGTCCGGGATGATGGCTCTGAGCATTTCGATGGCCGCCGTCAGCTCAGAGTCCGAGAACATGCATTCCTTTTCAGCCATGATTTGACACCTGACATTAAGGCAGCTGGTCCACGTTTTTCTCGCGGCCGGCGCAAATGTCCCGCCAAAAATCGCCTTTCTGAAATCTATTTCCAAAGTGAGTACGATTGGGCTGACGTCACTCCGCTCGCCGGATTGAAGATCGGGATTTTGGATGGCTGGATTCGCTGGTCTTGTTATCCTTCACGGCGTAAAAATCGCAGCATCGCTTGGCAATGATTCCGCACAATCGAGAGTTTATGATGAGCACTGGACGAAAAATCGACTTCATCTCCGTAGAAGATTATCTTACTGGCGAGCAGCAATCTTTGGTGAAACGTGAATACATGCTGGAGATGCTTGAAGCGAGGAATGCGCACAATATTGTTGCTAGCAATGCGCTGCGGTTACTTTTCAGTCAACATCAAGGCAAGCCGTGTCATGGGTTCAATTCGGATACGAAGATGCGAGTGCGAATGTCGAATGAGACGCGTTTCTCTTATTCCGATGTCTCGGTGTTCTGCCGCCCGAATCCTCAGAGCGATGTGTTTCAGGATCTGCCGAGCGTGATTGTTGAAATGTTTCCTGAGAGTCCCCGACGAAGCGATGATGGCGAAAAACGTGAAACGTATCTGACCATGCCAAGTCTGACACACTACATTCTTCTGGCACAGTCGGCGGTTGGAGCTGTCGTGTACGAACGCGGGTCGGCTGGCTTGGAACGTCGTGTGCTGACAGAGCTGACGGACAGTATTCCACTGCTGGAATTGAACATCAGTTTGTCCTTGGCCGCTGTTTACGACGGCATCGAATTCAGTGACGAGTGACGTATTTGTTGGAGTCTTGGCGTAAGTCGGTCTTATTTTCGTAGGATCTGCGGCGTTAGCAGAACACACTTTTTCAGAAGTTTTCCTAGGGTGCGTTGCACGCCGCTGGATACAACGTACGACGAAATCCTTCCCGATGAAAATCTCTGACGAACAGTTGGAACGAAAGCGACTGCAGGCCGAAAACACGGAACTGGCAACTCTGGCTGGCGGTTTGGCGCATGAGATTCGTAATCCGTTATCGACGATTGGAATGAATCTGGAGTTGCTGGCAGAGGAAATGGAAGGCGATGAGTCGCAGCGCGCGCGGCGCATGCTGCGGCGAATTTCCAGCCTTCAGGGGGAATGCCGGAACCTCGAAGAAATCCTGAATGCCTTCCTGCAATTCGCCCGTGCGGGTGAATTGAATCTGGAAGAAGGCAATCTCAACACGATCTTAACTGATTATGTAGGTTTTCTTCAGCCGCAGGCGAATAGCATGGAGGTCGAGTTGCGTCCCCATCTCGACACAGATCTCCCGATCGTGATGTTGGATCGATCATTGATGCGTCAGGCTTTGGTGAATCTATGCCGGAATGCGATCGAAGCAATGCCGCACGGGGGCTCCATCGATTTGCTCACCCGAACCCGGGGTGATCAGGTTGTGCTGGAAATTATCGATACGGGGAAGGGCATGGACGAGAATACCCGCGCTCAAATGTTTCAGGCGTTTTTTTCGACCCGTTCTGGTGGCAGCGGCCTCGGACTGCCGACGGTTCGTCGCATCGTCGAAGCACACCATGGGCAGATCGTCTGTGACAGTGAACCTGGCAAGGGAACTCGTTTCACGATCAGCCTTCCTGTGCAGGGCGCGCCGTGTTGAAAGTTTGCCAGCGTGGAAAGGCGTGCAAGAACTTTGCGGACTCGCGTATTTCCAGCTCACAGGCCTCATGTTTCAGTGGCAAACGCCAGTGCCGCAAGCGGCAGATAGCCATCAGGAGACGTTTGGTTTTTATCGACGCGACGAGCCGATTGAACCGTTACAACTCAACAGTGCGTCTGACGGCATTTGCGGGCTGTTACTTTGAGCGGAATTGGCAACCGTGTATGCTCAATGTTCGAGAGACTTGTTAGCGAGTTCTTAAATTACTGAAAGAGGAAAGCAATGCCAATCAAGATTCAGTCGAGCCTTCTGGCGCTGGTTGTTGCGGTGACGTCGCAGTCTGCCCGAGCCGATGTTACGATCACGCCGGATGTTGTCTACGGCCACAAGTTGGGCCTTGCGATGACGTGTGACGTCTTCACGCCTACGGAGAACCCGAACGGAGCCGCCGTGTTGTTTATGGTGAGCGGCGGTTGGTACTCAGGCTGGACGCCGCCGGAAGAGTCGCAATTCATGTTTCAAGCACTCACGGACAAAGGCTTCACGGTATTTGCCGTGCGGCACGGCAGCAGCCCAAAGTTCAGTATTGCCGAAGCCGTTTCGGACGTGCGTCACAGCGTGCGTTTCATTCGCATGAATGCGGAAAGATTCAAAATCGATCCGCAGCGGATGGGCGTCTATGGAATGAGCGCCGGTGGTCATTTGTCGCTGATGCTGGGCACGACGGCGGACGACGGTGATCCGAATGCCAAAGATCCTGTGGACAAGGTGAGCGATCGAGTTCACGCAGTGGTCGCGTATGTGGCTCCGACTGATTTAAGAATCATGGCAAAAGATGCTCCGGATCGCTTGCCGGCCTACGCGCGATTCCCCGCCTTGGACATCGATGCGAATACCGCAAAATCCGATTCCCCGCTCCTGTACGTCACTTCCGATGATGCTCCCACACTCCTGTTGGCGGGAGACAAAGACGACCTTGTGCCTGTGGAACACAGTCGCAAGATTCAGGCCGCGTTCGAACAGGCAAATGTGAAGAGTCAGCTCGTCGAATTTAAAGGTGCCGGACATGGATTCAAAGGCGCGGACGCAAAGAAATCAACCGCAGACATGGTGGCTTGGTTCGTGACCCACTTGGCCGCTGCTACGCCGAAGTGAAGAAAACGTGCACCGCACGTTCCACCGGAATCGTGTTTGTTTCCCAACAAGATTTGGACCACCCCATGAGGGCGATTTTCTACGTTGTTTTTAAAAGCACGTTGTGGACTAGAAACGATCGTTTTACTTAACGTACATCCTGTGGCCGAATTCAATTGCAGGCACCCGGCAATTCTGCGTCGCGGGTATTTTCGGCGGGAGTTTCGGACGAGGTTCTTGGCACAAGTTCCAACAGCAACTTGTGCGCGTCTCGATAGCGCGGGGCTTGCGCCAATGACAGCAGAACATGGCGCCGAGCAGATTCAGGGGCTGTTGATTTTTGCAATGTGGCGATTCGGAAATGGATGCGAGCGGCATCGTCTTTTTGAATTTGCAGCAGACTGTTGAGCGCATTTACGGCGGTGACTGTCTGCCCCATGGCTTCGGCTGCGGCTGCCGTGCGATTCAAGGCTGCGGGTTGGAATGGATCGATCGCAAAAATTGTCATGCCAAGTTCAACGACGCGGTCCGGTTGGTGCTGTAGTTCGCAGAGTTCCTGAAGTCGCAACGCGGCATCTAGGTCGTCGGCGGAATACTGGAGGTGTTCGGTTAACGTCTGAATCTCGAGCACTGCCTGACTACGACGTCTGTAGACGTCTGCTAGTAAACGACGCGGACCGTTGGTGCTGTTGTCTTGGGGCACGAGTGCGATGAGTTTCTGCAATTCAGTTTCCACTTCATCCAGCTGATCTGCCTTGATCAGCATTGACGCAGACAGAAGCCTGGCGGGAAAATTCTCCGGATGCAGTTCAAGAAACGCCTTGACGGCATTGAGTTCGGTCGGCGCGGCTGCTGCAAGTTCTGTGGTTGTAAATTCAACCCCGTCAGCATAGGCCATGGCGAGTTCATTTAGGTACGCAGCAAACGATTCTTCGAGCTCATCGAGGCCTTTCGTATGCCGGTCCAAGGCATCATTGATTTGGATGCCGTCATTCAGATCTTTGAGAATCGCATTCAACGCAGGTAGGCCATGCACAGTGACAAGATGTTCCACTAGCATCGAGGATTCGTAGTATGCAAAGTTTAAGTCTTCACCGCTCGTCGCTGTCAGGAACGCACGACTGAGTGCTGCGACGGGCGTGACCTTGCCGGCCAAGATTTGGTCCCGAAATTCGGGATTCATGTGTTGTCCCCAACGTGTATTCGTGCGTCGTTCTTCGAAGACGGAGATCCCTTCGCTCAGCCAGCGTGGCATCCTGTTGCTGGTTTTCTGAAGAGTGATCACATGGCAAAACTCATGCCACAACACAGATTCCCAGCTGCCGGGGTTTTCTTTGCGTGTGGCAGGGCTGTTAGCTGTGATCACTTTTCCAAAGCAAACTCCGAGAAATCCTGCGACGTCAGGCACACCGAACGTGCGCACGGCAAAGTCATCGACGCGGGGATAGATTTCAACATACACGGGAACTTCCGGGGTGAATTCGTACCGGGCAGTGAGCTCTGTCCATGCCTGCTCGAGCATTTCCACGACACGCGAGCCGTAGGTCGCAGCCTCTTGTGTTTCCATGCGAACCTGAAAATGTTCACTGGTGACGGTCGTAAATCGACCTAGTGAATCCTTTAACTTCAGCAAGTTGAAAAGCGTCGTATTGTAACCGTCGGCCTTATGAGCCTGCTCGGCCTGCAACCAGCCTTCGGCCTCCTGTCCTAGGCGGAGTAGATCCTGAGCTAACTGAATCCGGGCATCGACAAATTCGATATCAGCTTCAAGCGCCTTTCGTTGAAATTCGGCACCTTCGGCGAAGCGATACTTCTGCGACAGTTTACGCCCGATGAGATGGTCAACTTCGGGATTGGTGATTGAGTATTTCAAGGCAGCCGTCCGCGAGGCCTCTGCGGCAGTCGCATCGTTCCGCAAATGCCAGATCACAGCCTGCAGGCTGTGGGCTTCTGGTAGGTTTGGATTGACCGTCAGTACCTGTTGGATTGTCTTTTCTGCACTCAGATAGTCTTCCCCATCAATTTGCTGTTCGACAATTCGCAGCAGAGCGGGAGCATAGTTAACGTTAAGTTCGAGGGCCTTCTTTAGCAGGGTTGTGGCTTGTTCGCGATCCGACGTGCGATAGGCTTCGGAAAGGAGGAATGCGATCTCTGCCTGATCGGGCATCGTTTTCTCTGCCACAGCAAGCAGTTCAGCGGCAAATGCGACATCGCCCTTCTGCAGCGCCAAACGACCAGCAGCTAGAAAACCATCAGGGCGCGTCGCATAATTTCTGCGTGCGCGGTCAAAGAATCCTTCCTGCACGGATTTTGCATCTGCCCCGAGTACCAACGCCATTTCCCCGAGAGCAACCAGATCATCCGCATCGGTATAACGCCAAGACGCGGAGCTTACAAGTTTTTCAGTTGCGACAAGTGCGGCCGCAGCCTGATCAGGTTTTCCGTTGGCTAATGCACATTTGTATTCGAGCAATCTGAGACGGACGCTCCACGCATAACGTTCAATCCCCGCCGCAATGGTTTCGAGGGCCTCCGGATATTTGCCAAGTGCAATTTGGCTCTCCGTTTTCAAGATCGGCCAATCTTCACCGTAGCTGCGATTGGCAATGGCCTCGGTTGTCGCCTTCAGGCACTCATCATATCGCCCAGAATACAACATTTCTTGACATGCGGCGACAGTTTCAGCGGCTGGCAGTCTGCCTGAGCCCAAATTCATCGCTAAGAGAATCAGGAATGCAAGGGGCGTGCGAAAGAACGATGGAAGCATCGAGGTGACCCTGAGGGATGAGGCATGCTGTTGACTGCCAATCGTATCTCAGATGCTGATGCGAAAACAACTGCATGGCGCAGGAACCCTGAGCAGTTGTTAAAGGCAAAACCGTGGTGGATCCCGGAAATCTCAGTCGGCGGAGCGACTGAGCTACGATAGGCGACGTCGCTCCGCGACTCGCGTTCACGCCAGCGCATGCTCCGAAAACGACGGCGTGCAGCACATAGCACCAGTTTTCACAGCGCGGGCGTTTCCCGCGCCCCGAAGTCAGGACAGGTCTGGCAGAAAAATGATCGGCAGGAAAATACAGACCACGACTTGAGGTCTTTCTGCGATACATTTTTCTGCGGCATGTGTTCCTGCCTGAATGACAACCTAGTTTTTATCCTCCACGCTACCGGAAATGAGTCTGGTGAGCGGAGCGGTGTGAGCCCTCCGGTACCTTGTTCTTGTACCGGCAAGCTGACGCATGCCGCTCACCAATTGTCTCACTCATGACCTCGCGGAGTATTTACCACACGGTTGAAGTCGACTCTAGAGCGAAGCCGTGCTCGACAGGGTCCTGCGGCGAAACCAAGTTGAACGAGCACGACGCCACACATCCGCAATCAGATTTGTGGCTATCAGAGTTGCAACAACGAGACCACAGACGATGAGACACCCAACAAGAATTGTTGTTTCGACAAACCAGACGGAAGACATATATGGATCGCTCGCGGGTAACAACGAAATCGTGTCAGCGAACTGAAATCTTACGTTGCCGTTGGTTACTGTCGGTTTGCCATACACGCAAACTACAACAATGAACACCAAACAGATCGCGATCGCTGCCGACGACGCAACCAAAAACGTGGGCTGCAGGTGCGGCTCTGAGTCGATCTTTGCGGTCGTGGTGGATTCGTAGGGATTGTGAGACGCTTTGTGCATGCAACAATAGTGCCTTGGCCTGAATTCATTGATCGATTGCGTGCCAGTGCTCCCCCCATTTACAGAAAACACTGGCAAAGCCAGTGGCACACAGCCATACGCAATTGATAGAGCAATAGGAATTGTCAGACAACATTTTCATTGTCCTGCTACAATCCACGGTTAACGGTAACCACGTTTCCTGATTGCAGTGTGTCCCGATCCTATGTACCTCATTCAACTTGCTGATCGCGTGGCGCAGGGCCTCAAACAGATTTCGGCTGATCGCCTTGCGCGGCATCGCAAGTTTCTGCTGTCGCAGCAGACTGAGGGCGGTGGCTTCAAAGGTCGCGAAGGCGACGCTGATCTCTACTATACGGGCTTTGCCGTGCGCGCGTTGGCTGTCAGCGGAGGGATGGATGCGGATTGCAGTCGCAAGGTTGCCGAGTATCTCCGCACGATCGATCCCGTAACGCTGGGAGTAATTGATTTATTAAGCTGGCTCTATAGTGCGCTCGTAGTTCAAGCAGCGAGCGGAACCGACCTGTTGCGGGAGCTTACGCCGGACTTTATCCCGCGTGTGATAGCCAAAATCGAAAACAACCGAACGTCAGATGGCGGGTATGCCAAGTCGCATGAAGGCGCGTTGGGAAGCACGTACCAATCGTTTATGGTGGCGCTCACTTATGAATTGTTGGGGCAGAAGTTACCACGTCGCAATGCGATGGTGCAGTTTCTATTTGATCGTCAACGCGACGATGGTGGATTTGTCGAGATCGCGCCGATGAAACGCAGCGGGACAAATCCTACGGCAGCGGCTGTGGCGCTGTTGCGCCAACTCAACGCTGTTGAATCAGACATTGCAGACGACGTCTTAGGGTTTCTGACGGACGTCGTGAGTACCGAAGGTGGTTTCCAAGCGAATACAAGGATCCCGTTTGCGGATGGACTGTCGACATTCACTGGCTTACTCACAGCGCACGATCTTGGACGTCGTGATCTGATGTCGCCGGACAAGATTCTGGAATGGGTCACAAATTCTTTGGAGTTGCCAACCGGAGGATTTCGCGGTGCCAGCTGGGATCAGCAGGCCGACGTTGAATACTCATTCTACGGTCTTGGGATTCTTGGTCTGCTTTTTGCATCGCGGTGATCCTCTAATTGAAATCGAGCATTGATTGACGTCTGGCAACTCTTATGGGGGGTGTTCAGATATGTTGTGGGGAATTAACCACAGAAGATGCCACATCCCATTGGGGGTCGCGCCTGTTGCTGCGGTCTGAAACTGCGGAATAGGCTGAAAAAACCTAAAAAAACGGGTTGTGTGGCCCCTCATGTCTTTGCCTTTCGCGACTTCATGCGGCACGCTGATTTTAAGCGGCAGACTCTCTGGCAGAGGTTCGTTGGATCATGTTTGCAGAGAGTTGGGCGCATCAAATAGCGAGAATTGATGTAGCGTATGAGCTCGCGTCAAATCGTTTACGTGGCTGTCAAGGGTGTGCAGGGTCGATTAAACAGGGGGCACCCGAAAAGTCTTCTTTCAAAATTCAAAACTAGAGAATTCACATTCTGACCTGGAAATCGGCCAAACATTTGGGTGAAGGCGTTGACGTAAAGTGGGTCTGAAGCGAATAATCCGTGACTAGCAAGTGTTTGCGGGGTTTTTAGATGGTTAGAATTTCGTGTGTTGATGGACCAGGATGGTTAATTATCAGCAACGTGTTCTGAACCTTGTTTTTTTGGGGGCTGGTTCGGTTGATTTTTCAGATTCATGGGTATGCTGGGCGGTTCGGAAGAACTGACGGTGAATCGTGTGGATCGATCGAACCGTCTTCAGGTCGCTTCAGTGGTTGACTGCTGCGACGTAATTTGAGTGTCAGCGAAGCACTGACAGGATTTTGGATTGTGTCAGCGGTGTGCTGACACGAACGTGTGTCTCGCCACGGAGGCACGGACACTCGACAAGGCAAACCGGGGCGTATTTCGCTCCGCCATCAAGATCAGCATTTAGAGAATGCTGTTCTTGGCTGGAACTTTGACAAGGGGAAACGCGTGTATCGTCTGGACTTGGGATTGAAGGCGATCATCGAGGCAGGGAAGAAGCGAGGGTTTGTCACGGTACAGCAGGCGCATGCTTGGCTACCGGATGAGGGAGGCGATCCAATCATGGTCGACAACCTCATTATGGCTCTCGACGAGTTCGGGATGAGCTTCATTGAAGACCCGGATATTTCGCTTGAACCGGAACCGGTAGGCGAAGAAGTTAAGCAGGCTCAGGCTGAGAAAGCGGCTCGTGCATTGCTGGGACCGGAAACGTCAGCATTGTCATCTCGCGACCCGATTCGGATGTACCTCAGTCAGATGGGAAACATCCCGCTACTGACGCGTGATCGGGAAATCTTTCTGGCAAAGCAGATTGAGATCATGCGGAAGCGGATGCGGCGCCACATGCTTGAGTCTGATTTCGCGCTCAACATCGCTGTCGATACGATTGAAAAAGTCCGACGTGGAGAATTGCCGTTCGAACGAACTTTGCGAACTTCAGAAACTGAAGAAGTCCGCAAAGAGCAGATCGAAGGTCGGATGGAGATCAATCTGCGGACGCTGCGCCATCTGATGGAAGTGAACAAGGATGAATTTTTCAAGTGGCGTGACCTACCTGAAGGTACAAAAGAAAAAGTGGCGGTGGCCGAATCACTGCGAATTCGCCGTCGCAAGATGTGCAGCCTCTGTGAAGAGCTAAGTGTTCGTACACATCGCTTGCAGCCCGTTCTGAAACGCATGCTGCAGATTGGTGAACGCATCGCGCAGTTGCAGGACGAAATTTCCTGCTTGCGGGGGATGAAAACAGCCGACTCAGAACGCATGGCGTTGGAACGTGAACTCGAAGAGTACGTGCAAATGCTCATGGAGACTCCGGATCATTTTCTGCGTCGCTGCCGTGAACTCAAGAAACGGTTAGATGGCTGGACAGACGCCAAGCAGAAACTTTCAGGCGGCAACTTGCGTCTCGTGGTTTCGATCGCCAAAAAGTATCGTAACCGCGGCTTGAGTTTCTTGGATCTAATCCAAGAAGGCAACGCGGGCTTGATGCGTGGTGTCGAAAAGTACGAATACCGCCGCGGCTATAAGTTTTCAACTTATGCCACATGGTGGATTCGGCAAGCTATTACACGCGCTGTCGCGGATCATGCTCGTACGATTCGGATTCCCGTACACATGTTCCAGAGCATTTCGATGCTCAAGGCTAAGGCTGAAGAGATTCGCCAAAATACTGGTCGCGAACCGAGCAACGAAGAGCTGGCTGAAGCGGTCGGGATGAGTATCGAAGAGACTGAACGCATCATGAAGACATGGAAGCATCCAATCAGCTTGGATACTCCTGTGGGCGAAAGCGAAGACAGCAGCTTTGGTGAGTTTCTGGAAGACAGCCACGAAAGTAGCCCCGCAGAATCTGCGGCTAAGCAGATGCTGCGTGACAAGATCGATCATGTCTTGAAGAGTCTGACCTATCGCGAACGAGAAATTATTAAACTGCGATACGGTCTGGGTGACGGTTACAGCTACACGCTAGAAGAAACCGGACGGATTTTTAAGGTGACTCGGGAACGCATTCGTCAGATTGAAAGCAAGGCGTTAAAGAAGCTGCAGCACCATACGCGAGCCATTCACTTGAAAGGCTTTGTCGATATGGCAGACGAGGATATGCCAATGCCAATTATTGACGAGGTGAAGGACGACGAGTCCGTGCTGGAAGATGTCGGCGCGGCATAAACTCAAGGCCGAACATGCTGTGTGCTGCGGAAGAAATTAAAAAGCCCGGATGTCTAAAAACATCCGGGCTTTTTTGAGTGTCGGTCACACCGTATTTAGCATTATCAGGAGCCCTGTGTGGCTACGGGGCCCGTGCGTTAACATTGACTGGCTACATTTCAGCCTTTTTTCACTACTGATGGTATGGCTGGTTTCTTCGCGTCTTTCTTGACCTTTTTGTTTTTCTTGTCATTTTTCTGACGGTTGTCGCCTTTTCCCATAACTTTGACTTCTTCTAAAAGAACCGTGCGTGCTTCGCTGCGAAGCCCGCAAATTTGTTGTCTGGAGACAGACGTCTGAACTCCATGAATCGTGGAGACTACCAGATTTCAATTAAAATAGGACAGATCAGGCATGTTTCGTCGAGGCTGCGAATTGGGTTGTTTTTTTCGGTGAAGGGTTACCGTTTCTGCATCTGAATACGCGGGGTGACCGAGTCCTCCGCTGGGTAGAATTTGAAAGGTCGATTCATGCGACTTCCGTTACGTTGGATGGCGTTGCTGCTGGGTGTGGTTTGTTTCAGTAATTTACTGCAGGCCGCTGACTGGCCGCAGTGGCGTGGGCCGGGCAGGAACGCGCAGTCAGAAGAGCACTTAGCTTCTACCGACTGGGAGAAGACCCCCCCGCAACATCTTTGGACAGCATCCGGTTTTGGTGAAGGTTATGCCAGCGTCGCAATCGTGAAAGGCACGCTGTATACACTTGGAAATACCGAGGGTGGCCAGGCTGTGATCGCCGCAAAGGCCGATGACGGCGGCGTCCTCTGGAAGAAAGTGATCACGGACGCCGATCCTAAGCATGATCATAAAGGATCGCGTTGTACACCATCCGTGGATGGGGATCGTCTGTACGTCGTCACTTCAAACGGTTCTCTCGCGTGTCTGAAAATCAATAACGGTGATGTCCTCTGGCAGCGGCAGTTCAGCGACTGGAGCGGAAAAATGATGTCTGGATGGGGCTATTCAGAATCGCCGCTGGTCGATGGTGAACGAGTCCTGTGCACCCCCGGTGGCCCGGATGCGTTGGTCGTTTGTCTTGACAAGATGACGGGCAAAGAGATCTGGGCATGCAAGGCTGCTTTCGAAGGCAATGCAGGCAAGGATGGTGCTGGATATTCCTCGATCGTGGTTTCGGATGCACTCGGCATTCAGCAATATGTGCAACTGACAGGCAAAGGACTGATCGGCATCCGTGCGCACGATGGTAAACAGTTGTGGATGTATAATCGAGTTGCCAACGGCGTGGCCAATATTCCTACCCCGATTGTCGACGGTAATCGAATTTTTGCCTCAACGAGTTACAAGACGGGCACGTGTTTGGTGGAGCTAAAAAAAGACGGTGAGAAGATCGTGCCGGAAGAGAAATACTTCCTTGATTTCAAAGTCTTCAATAACCACCACGGCGGCATGATTCTGTTCAACGGCCACATTTACGCGGGGCATCAGCAAAACGAAGGATTTCCAACGTGCGTCAACATGGCGAGCGGTGATGTTGTGTGGGGAGGCGACCTGCGCGGCCCTGGAAAAGGATCAGCGGCCGTCTTGTACATCGACGGTCACTTGATTTTTCGTTATCAGGATGGCACTGTGGCATTGATAGAAGCGACTCCAACTGCGTATCACCTGAAAGGCAGTTTCACGCCAGATTTCCAGGCAGGAAATAGTTGGGCGCATCCAGTGGTTGTGCAGGGTCGATTGTACCTCCGCGAACAGGACAAGCTGATGTGTTATCAGGTTGGCGAATAGTTCGGCGGGAATGGTATCAGGCTTAGAAGCTTACAAACCACGACTGTAAGCGCGCCAGACGAACGACCAGATAATTGCCATGAGGGCGATGGCCGTGGTAAGGACCGAAAGCCATGTCTGGCGTTTGGCCCGGGCCGCTACATCTTCCACGGGGGAAAGAGCCGCTTGGCGGCGTTCCTGAACGATGACCATCCAGCCGATGTCGCTCACGGGAGCCATCGCCGCGAGCCACTCACCCTGATAGACGGCTGAGCCAAGATCGGGCAATCTCCCGATCGGGTCGCTGTAAATTTTCAAACGGACTTCCGCAGCACGGTCCTGCACCTGAGCAGCCTGAATGGCTCTTACGGTGGATTCGTCAATGAAAAGCGTCTCAAACAATTTTGCATCCTTGTTGCTTTCCTCCGCAGCATGGACGACATCTTCCGTCAGATAGGGATGATCGAGCAATCGATAGTGCGTATTGTCGCGGGCTTCAACGATGGCAATGACTCGTTCGACGTTGTCTGCATCTGGTTCTCGAATCAGGCGTCCCATACGTTCCTGAAGATCGCCAAGATGGACCGAACGTGCAAGGACACCGATGACGACACCCTTGCTATTCATGACTGGTACACTCAGAGCCACGGTCTGTAGTCCGGTGGTAGTGCTCTTGTATGCATTGCAGACGTTAGGCTTATCCAAAGGTGCGATGTCTTTAGGAATCTTGTCGCGAGAATAGTCTTCCCCGCGTCCGTGAAAATAATCCCGATAGGAAAAATTCTTGCCCAGTGTCAAATCACTAAATTCCCGCCGCCAAATCTGAGTTCCAAAACGGTCATTGAGGAACCAACTCGTATCAAGCTTTCGGCCGTGCGCTTTGTTGGAGGCTTTGGAGCGTTCCCATGCCGCATCGAGAAGTTGCAGCCAACGTGGAGGAATCGATTGGGGGGGAGTTGCATGTTGCACAACTTCGGACACCAGTTCATTCGAGTTGCGTTCGAGAGCAGTTTCCAGCGTCTCTGCCAGTTCACGATCCGTCAGAATATCTTCCAGTTCCTCGAGACGATCTCGCAATTCATGGTCGAGCGCTGCGGCTTGCAGTCGTGCCGACAGGGCGTCGCTTTCCAATGCCCGGTCAGTGATCTGGTCCAAAGCACTCTGCAGATTGTCATTCATCGCTTTTGTAAAGATTGGAATCATGGCCCCCATGAGCAGGATCGGAGCAAGCACCCCCAGAATCAACAGCGGACGCTGTGATTTGATGCGATCACGGCGATCGAGTGCGTCACGAATTCCCTGCGCGTTAGGGAATCGCTCTGCCGGCACGGCATTCAGGCACCGATCGATAATATCGGCCAACCGTCCGTCTACGCCCTTCACCTTACGGTGGCTGGTCGGCACGCCGCTGCTGCTGATGATTTTCTGATAAACCTTCAGACGTTCATCCAACGTTTCGGCACATTCTAATTGCTGCTGTGTGGCTTCGGACCGGTGGGGCGGACTTCCAGTCAGCAAGTGATAAAACAGCGCGCCGACTGCATAGACGTCCCATTTTGCATCCGGCAGGGCATCAAGATCAGCCTGTTCAGGCGCCATGTAATACAGGGTGCCGAGTGCTGGACTGTGTTCGTGTGACATGCGCGCTTGGCCAAAATCGCAAAGTCGGGCGTGCATCTGGCGATCCAGCAGAACGTTGTCTGGCTTGAGATCACAATGCAGTACCCCTGCGCCATAAGCATCAATCAGCGCATTGCAAATTTCGCGGACAATCCGGACCGCCTCGTCCACGGACAAGTAGCCACGGGTCAGAAAGTTGCCAAGTGATCCGTTTTCGACGTACTCCATCACGAAATACGGAGGCTCGGCATTCCACCCCACGTCGAGAAGCCGGACGATATGATGTGAAGTGTAGACTGCCGCTAGTTTTTCGACTTCACGACTCAGCATTGACCAGTTGAGACCGCGCTGGTGCGGATAAAACTTGACGGCCACCATGCGGCCCGTATGATCTTCCCGGGCGAGCCAGACCGTGCCATACGCTCCTGTCCCCAAACACCGCACAATGGAATAGCCTTCGATTTCCGCTGGCGGAGTATTTCCCTGCTGGCTTAAACGCCGCGAACGTTCGCGATCATCGTCGTTTTGAATTTGCGTATCGTGCGAACCAGTCACAAGGCGGCTCATTCAACAAACTGAGTGAAAGTGAGGACTGAGCAGAATTGTAGGCGCAGTCACTCAGTTTAGAAACCGGACTTATGGCTACGCGGCTTTCTTCTTCTGCGTTGGCGGAGTCTTCACGCCATCAGCGGCGGTCTCATCTATTTTCCGGATGATGCGCACCGGCTCCATTGGTGCTGGTTGATGTTGGGCCACCAGCGCCAGAATTGGCGGCATCAGAAACAGGGAAACAAGCAGGCTTGAGGCTACCCCCAGAGACAGCAGAATACCAATGCTGAACATGCCGTAATGCGATGCAATAGTGAGACTGCCGAAACCAACGATCGAAGTGAGCGAAGTCACCATGACACTACTGAGCGTAGCGCCAGATGGTTCGAAGGTTTTTTTGCCCGCTGCGATTTGTTGCCGACAATCTGCCACTAGGTAGATTCCGTTGTCAATCCCGATCGCAAACATCAGGGGAAGCGCAATTAGATTAAGTGGATTCAACGTCAGTCCCAGCAAGGCCATGATTCCCAGCATCACTACGCTGCCAGCGAACGCGGGAAGTAAAGTCAGAGCCGTGTCTCGCAGATTTCGATAATCCAGCACAGCCGCGATAAAGACAACCAGTCCCAAGCAAATCAACACTAGCATTGTCGGATCAACAGCTCCGTTGCGTTTGAACAGGGTGTAACCGATAAATGCGGCCACAGCCACAGGAGGAATAACCGTCAGAAGCTTCTGACCCGCGCGCAGATAGTTGAACAGCAACAGCATCGAAATCACAGCCAAGGCATACAAACCGATGCTGGCATAAGTCGTATGCATGCGACCAGCAGACTCTAAATTTTGGACGGGCACGCCAGTCACATCCCGGTCAACCGTTCGCAATTCCTCCACAAACGCCGTCAAAGCGGCTCCGTTCCATATATCCTGCTTTGGATAAATTCGCAGCGCCCAGTGCTGTGTATTGTCAGCATCGACTCGTACATAACGTTTTTTGAGTTCGTGTGGCACATCGCGCAGACCGACTGGTTGAAAGTCATCAGAGCGAGCGATATCCGCGTATTCATCGATCATCCATTTGGCGACCATGTCATTGTACGCAGTCAGAATATCACTGGATCGGCTTCCCGGTGTTTTTGACAGATCTTCAAGAAACTGATCAAGGGCCGTAGCGGCCCGTTGGGCCGCCGGGTTGATAGACTTTTTGACGGCGGCGTACAAGTTGTCGACTTCCTCGCCGACTACTTTATGACTGGCGGGCGCAATCGCTGGGACGCTCTTTGACATGTTAGCAGCACTTTGCTGCAACTGCCGGATAAATTGCATCGACTGCTCGTTAGGCGTTTCGGGAAGTTTACTGGCACCGTCGCTGACTCGCGCAACGGAAGGCAAATTGAGAAACCGTCGTCGCAAAGAAATCGCATCTTCCCACGTGTTAGCAACCGAGATCGCGTATAAGACTGTCTCAGAACCAGAATCGGCAAGCCTCCGTTCGGCCTTTACAGCATCCAATTCCTGATCGTGAAGCGCGAGCAGGTTGGAGTCATAATTGATGCGGCAGGTGACGGCACCGTCAGAATACCGAAACGCCTGATAGCCAAAGAATCCAAGAATCACCGCGGCAACCGTCACGGAAATCACAGGCCGCGCGATTACCACTTTGCGCAACAATGGTATGGAAAATGGTTGCGGTAGATTTTCGATGTCGATCGCCGCATCTGACAACACAATGAGGGCCGGAAGGAAGATGAAAGTAGCAAGGGCGCAGAGCAAAACACCCATGGCTGAGATAAGTCCAAGTTCCGCCAGTCCAGGAAATCCTGTCACTAATGCTGTTGAAAACGCGAGGGCCGTAATAATCGCGGAAGTCAAAATCCCCTTGCCAGTGGTTTCGGCAGTCTCACGTAAAGCTTCGGGCAGTTCGTAGAGTTCATGTCGCAACGCCAAATAACCATTAATGAATGAAACTGAGTAGTCGATGCCCAATCCTATCAGGAAGATCGAAAAGCAAACGCTAATGATATTTAAATGACCGATGACGAGCGTCGCAGCTCCAAAAGTCCACGCCAGCGAAACAATTAAAGTTAGCAGTGCCAGCATGGGGTGTCTGACGCCGCGAAAAGCCAAGAGGAGCGTTCCGCCGACGAAGAAGAACGCAACAATGCCCGCGTTTCGCATATCGACTGACGTGCTATGCATCTCGTCATGTTCAAGTGCCGGAATCCCAGTGAGTGAAATCTTCAGGCCGGGATACTCAGTTTCGCGTGCAGTCTGCACAATGGCGATATGCTCGCGCAACCGGTTAATAACTCTGCTGTTGCCATTCTGATCGTCTTTTTGGGGTTGCGCTGCCAGTTGCAGCACGCCGACCGTATTGTCTTTGTTTAAGACGTATGACGTTGCATCGTCAGTCAGTTTCTGATCTGCGGCAATATCCATCAAGTCAGGTAACGGGGACATAAATGACTGAGTTTCTGGTTTCTTCGCCTCTAGCGAGTGCCGCATGAACGTTGAAAGACTAGTCGCAAAGAGTTCTACAGAGCGGTATGTCGCATCCGGAACGACTCCCTTTTTTTGTTGGTCAACCAGATTTTTTTGCAACAGCCGGGCGAGATACTCGGGCCGGAGCCTGTTCCAGTTCTGATCGCGGATCACCGTGTCGTAACTTTGGGCACGGGCTGCCGTCTTTTGCAGTTCGGACGGCGTTAAAATTAGCAACGCCTTTCGCCGCATGGCAGAAAGGTTAACGCTCGACTGCACATTTGCGAACAACTCTGGTTCGCGTTTCAAGCGATCACCCAAGTCGTCAATCACAGTTTTAATCACGGTGGCATTCGGTCCAGATGTTTCGACGACCACCATCAGATCTTTGTCAGCATCGAAGGTGTCTGCATACTGCTTCCATCGGGCGGCAAAGCGACTCGAAGGATCCATCAGGTCTGCGCGACTCGTGTGAATCTGGAGTTGCAGCACCGTTACACCGACTGATGCACATGCCAATAGTAGTGAAAACCAGAGCATCAGTCGCGGGCGTACTGCCACCGTCGCCACCATCCAGCCCAAAAATCTGGCTGGAAGTAATCTCGGGGGTGCATTTTCCGGCGGTCGACTCATGACCATTCCTGGTCAAAATTTGACGGGGAACAAAAAAATGATTACGGCTCAGCGACAAACGCACGCAGAGCGTGCTCGCGCAGCGTCGATCGTACTCCGAAGATCGGCACAGGAAGGCCGTAGGCTAGAGCAGAAATCGCCCGTGAATGGTTTCGCAGACTATTCTTGAGACACTTCGTGCGCGGGTCGGGAAATTTGCCTGCGCTTTGTGCAACAATGCGGGATGTGGTGAACTCCGAATGTGTGGAGTGTCCGGGACACTTGCTTTCAAAGTCACCCGAGTGGCAATATTTGCCGAAACGCAGCGATGAAGTCTGGAGATTTAAGTGACAGTAGATTTGGATTCATCGGGCAGTTGCCGTTTTCGCGTCCTAACTGCACCGGGACCTGGCGCGGTGGCCGTGATTGAACTGACATGCGAGATTTTGGAGACAGCCCCGCATATGCTGCGACGGTTGTCGTTCGTTCGTCCTAACGCACAGAGCGGGATTTTGGCTTCAGTGCCACCTGACAATGTAGCTCCGCAGAATGCGGCAGTGTCAGTAAAAGGGCTAGATTCCATCATGTCGCTCGGGCGCATCTGTTATGGATACTGGAACGCCGAAGATCTGGTTGTAGTGCGCACTTCGGAATTGACGTGGGAGATTCAATGCCACGGTGGGACGATCGCTGTCAATCGAATTTGCCGTGATCTGTTGAGTGACGGTGTGCTCGAGGGCGATCGAGACACTGAAGCCGTTTCGCTTGCCACGCCCGCCGCTAGCATGGACGCTCTACGCCTGAAAGACGTCCAGTTGATCGTGAAGCAAGCGGTTCGGAGTCGAGTTGCGAACGCCCGTAGTCGCAGGACTGCCGGATTGATTTTGGCGCAGGCATCGAATTCGTTGTGCCAAGATTTGATGACGATTCTGAATTCATTAAGCAAGGATGTAGTCGAGGTGAAAGCCGTTCGACAACGGCTGGCTGGCTGGCTAGACGTGGCCGATCATTTGACAGAACCCTGGCGCGTCGTCTTTGCAGGTGCGCCAAATGTCGGCAAGTCTTCGTTGATGAATATGATTGCGGGAATGGAGCGATCGATCGTCTGTGATCAGCCGGGCACCACCCGCGATATTGTGGAAGTTGATGGTGTCGTCGAAGGCTGGCCGTTTCGGTTTGTTGACACGGCGGGTTTGCGAGAGGGAAGTGAAGACCAGATCGAAGAACTTGGTATTCAGCAGTCGCATCTCGCCACGTCACAATGTGATGTGCTGTGCCTCGTATCTGATGACGCTGGCGCATGGCATGATCAGCTGTCACTCATGAAACTCCCGAAACACACCGTACTTGTGCGGAACAAATGTGACCTAATGGCAGAGCTTGATTTTGTTCAGCCCCTCCGTAACAAATCCCCAGCGCTATCTGGTCTGCCTATAATCCACGTGTCGGCCCACACCGGCCATGGGCTACCGGAACTTCTGGAATGGATCAGGCGAGCCGTAGTGCCGCAGGAGCCCGACAAAAATACGGCGTTGCCGGTGTGTGCACGGCAATTTGAAATCGGGTAGGTTGCCAGCTCACCAAGGTCTGCAGAAGATTCATAAACAGGGCACCTGTGCGGGACATTCAGGTTATTCTTCGCAAACCTGCTTTCGCTTGGTACACTAAGCTGGTGCGTCGTTAAACTTTCATCGGAAAAACTAGCGTTACACGCCAACCTAAAACCTGACGAGACGCGTCGTAACTTGCGTTGTTGGCCGCTCGTCATTCGCCTGTTCAATGCTGCGGAATGAGTCCAAGACATGAATTTACCATCACTGCCAATTCACGATTCTGCGGATTCCGAAGTTCGCTGCTGTTGCTGCGGTAAGTGGTTGCCGTTTGCTGTAATTTTATTGTTTGCCAGCACCGTTGCCGGACTTCTGGCATCACGTTTGATTGCGAGTGAGGATGATGTAACCCCGAAACTTGGTGCCGCGCAACGGATCGTAGTTGTCGATGACCAGAAAACAGAGAAGAAGAAAAGCGAAACGCCGGAACCCGAATATGTTCGGATTCGAAAGAACGAGCGTAAGTTGGCGGTGGCACTTGAGACGTCAGTCATTCATTTTGCGGATTCACCGAAGTATCCGAATGCAACTGTTGATTTGATCGGTGCAATCCATCTTGGAGAACCCGACTATTACCAGCAGCTTAATAAAATCTTCGAGACATACGACGTCCTGCTCTTTGAAGCCGTGATGCCGGAAGATGCCGTCAGGCGTGATCTACGACCTGGTGGTGGAGATGGTTCCCGCCGCAAGGGTCTAGATGATGAAGTCGAATGGACAGAAGCCAAAGTTGGTCTGGCCGCAATCTCTGTGTTGCAACTGGGAATGAAGGATGCTCTAGGCATGGAGTTTCAGCTCGCAGGCGTGGATTACAGTGCTGCTAATTTTGTCCATGCCGACATGACGGCAGAAGAATTCGAAGCGTCAATGACCGCACGCGGTGAGTCGTTTTCCAGTATGTTCTTGAAGGAAATGGGGAAGTCGGTTGCCAGCCAGCAAGAAAGTAACCCACTTGCGATGAATCTTGACGTCATGTTATCGATGCTGACGTCCGATCGACTTTATCGGGTGCGACGAATCGCCGCGGTGCAGTTGGCGAAGGCCGGTGACGGCGAGGCGTTTGCTGGCTCTGACGGCACTTCCACCATCATCACTGAACGCAACAAGAAATGTTTTGAAGTGATGGTGCGGGAGTTGAAAAAGGGGAGAAAAAAAGTTGGGATTTTTTACGGCGCCGGACATTTTGCCGACATGGAAAAACGAATGGTGGCTGAATATGGCTTTGCTCGACAGTCCGAGGACTGGCTTGTCGCATGGCACTTGCGGAACCCGGAAGAGAAAGTAAAGGCTGATGCTGCAGTTCCAAAATAGTGCCCTCACGAGTGCGGCATCAAGATCCTGATTCGTGAATTTCCAGACTGAATTTCGGAGAGGGTGAACTACGCGGCGGCGAGTGTCTAGATAGAGTGGCCTACCGGACCATGCTTCGCTTGGTGCGGCCTTCTGATTTCATCGTAATCATCGCGATCGAAGGGTAAGGGTGAGAGTTTGCGACTCATTTGCGTTACCATGAATTTCTGCACGATAATCAGCGCGCTCTTACTTTGTGGCGGTCAGGCTAGCCCCGCAAATGCGAGCGTCCAAGACGATGCGACTTGGTTTCGCGACAAGGTCGAACCTGTTCTTCGTAAGCGCTGCTTCGCTTGTCATTCTCATGCCGCTGAGTTGATGAAAGGCGGTCTGTCGCTGGATTGGCGGAGCGGTTGGGAAACAGGGGGCAGTCGCGGACCTGCAATTGTGCCGGGTGATGTTGAAAATAGTCTGCTTATCCGAGCGATCCGGCACGCCGATGCTGATTTCCAGATGCCGGAAGAGAAATTGCCGGATGATGAGATTGCCACGCTTACGCATTGGGTTCAGACCGGGGCCTTTGATGACCGTCAGACCATTCCGATCGGTGTGAGTGATGCTCACGCGATGGACTGGTGGTCGCTCAAACCACTCACGCAACCTGCAGTGCCGGGCGACGGTTTGCAGAATCCGATTGATGCGTTCATTCAAAGTCGGTTGCAGCAAGCAGGTCTAACACCGTCCCCCGAAACTGATCGACGATCTTTGATCCGACGCGTGTACTATGATCTAACCGGCCTGCCTCCGACACCACAAGAGGTCGCAGCGTTTGTGGCAGATCTCGATCCGCTCGCGTACGAAAAGATTGTGGACATGTTGCTGGCGACGCCACGTTACGGCGAACGCTGGGCACGACATTGGTTGGATACGATCCACTTTGCGGATTCACATGGCTACGAACACGATGTTGGGCGCGACAATGCTTGGCCGTTTCGGGATTACGTAATTGATGCGTTCAACCGGGACACACCATGGACGCGTTTTGTGCGTGAACAACTGGCGACAGATGTTTTCTATCCAGACGAAACGGGTCTCACCCCGGCGCTTGGGTTTCTGGGCGCTGGCACGTTTGATCTAAGTACCTTTAGCACTGCGCCGGTGACGTTTAGTTATCTTGATCGTGACGATCTCGTGGCTCAAACAATGTCAGCGTTCACCAGCACCACCGCTAACTGTGCACGTTGTCACGCGCACAAGTTTGATCCGATCACGCAGGAAGATTATTACGCACTGCAGGCCGTATTTGCGGGTGTGCTGAAAGGTGACATCTCTTATGACCCCGATCCGGACATCGGACGGGAACGGCATCGGCTGCAGTCTTTAATGGCAGCTGCCGAACGACGCGACGAGAACATCTTGCTTGATCCCGTAAATGCAGAACTGATCGCTTCGTGGGTTACCGAACGTATCGATGATGCGACATGGCAACCGCTGGAGTTGGCGACGTTTCTGTCGACAGAGGGTGCATCCTTGACCTTGACGCAGGATAACGTGATTTTGGCCAGCGGGACGTTGCCGGATAAGGACATTTATGTCGTCAATGCTGCCACAAATCTGAAGCAGATCAACGCATTGCGGCTGGATGTCTTTCCGCACGAATCTTTGCCGTCGAACGGTCCAGGCCGCTGCAGTAACGGCAATCTGCATTTATCGGAAATTCAACTTCAGATTTTAGCCCCGAGTGCTGACCAAGGAACAATTGCATTATTTAAACGAGCGACAGCCGATTTCAATCAGGTCGACTGGGGAATCGAACGCGCCATCGATGGCGACCCGGAAACGGCATGGGGAGTTCATCCGGCAGTCGGGACAAGGCATCATGCAGTGTTTGAGCTCACTGAACCGTTAATGCTCGCGGCTGACAGTCGGCTGGTTGTCACGTTGAAACAACTGCATGGGCGAGCGCATCTGATTGGCGCCTTTAGTCTGTCGGTGACGTCTAATGCGGCTGCGCAGGCAACAGTTCAGCCTGTAGATGTCACACAGGCCTTGCAAACGCCCGCTCTCGAACGTACCTCAGCCCAGCAGTTGCTGCTGGCCGCCACAGCGCTGCGGGCGACGGCAGAAGTGGAACTCCAAAAACTGCCGCCGCCAGCAAAAGTTTATGCAGCAGGTTCAGCAGTGATCATTCCTACGGGAAATGGCGCCAAGCAGACACAGGCCCTCATGGAACCTAAAGTCGTGCATGTCCTAGAACGCGGCGACTTTGACAAACCGCAAAACGTTGTCGTGCCCGGTGCGTTGTCGGCTCTCACACATGCAGCCGCACGTTTCAGGATCAAAGATTCACAGCACGAAGCCTCACGCCGCGCGGCACTGGCAGATTGGTTGGTGCACCGCGAAAATGTACTCACTTGGCGGAGTATCGTGAATCGCGTCTGGCATTATCATTTTGGACGGGGATTGTGTGATACGCCGAGTGATTTTGGCCGAATGGGCGGCGTGCCATCGCATCCGGAATTGCTGAACTGGCTGGCCGTCTGGTTTCGTGACGAGGCAAACGGATCATTGAAGCAGCTGCATCGACTCATCGTTACCAGTGCGACGTATCGACAATCATCGCAGCACCTAGACGACGGATCTGAAATCGACGCCGACAATCGATTGCTGTGGCGGCAGAACCGTCACCGTCTGGACGCGGATTCGTATCGTGACTTCACGCTGGCAGCCTCTGAGTCGCTGGACCTGACCATGGGCGGTCCCGGCGTTCAGCATTTCAGCCAGAGCAAAGGGCCGCAGTCAACGCCCGCACTGGACTATACCGCATTCGATTGGAACACTCCCGGCGCATCACGTCGCAGCATCTATCGCTGCGTCTGGCGCGGCATCGCTGATCCGTTTATGGAAGCACTCGACTTCCCTGATCTTGGATTGCTGTCGCCGACGCGCAGTTTCTCCGCATCGTCACTTCAGGCACTTACGCTCTACAACAATGACTTTGTATTGCACTCCGCGGAACGAATGGCTGCAAAAATTCAGCGAGCAAACGACACACTGGAATCTCAGGTAACACGAGTTGTCCGATTGGTCTGGCTTCGCGAACCCACGAGTGACGAACTGCAAGCTTTTAGCAAGTTTGCCGATACCAACGGGCTCCCTGCACTATGCCGACTGCTACTCAACAGCAACGAGTTTTTGTTTGTTGACTGAACAAAACGCATCCGCAAAGCCCAAATCGAAAGTGAGTCACTCAAAAGTCCGTGAAAGGCATCGCAGAATAAGAGCAACGCAATCCCAGTTTGACGATTGGGAAAGGCTAATCTGTCGACGATTGAGATTTGATCTTGATTCTCCGCAGCTCAAGGAGCGACGTTACCTGCCTAGTCAGTCGCTCTGCAACGGTGATTTTCGGGAGAAACCGCGGCTTTTGTTGCCACGTTTTGGCAATCTCAAACTTGCCGCATGGTTGCGTTCGAAAGTTGCGGCAATTCCCTCTATTGTTTGGCTGCTCGCCTTTTCTCCTGAACCTGATTGTTATCGGTTTTTCATGTCGTTTCGCATCGTTGTTACCGTTGTTACCTTATTGATGGCCGGAGGTTCTTTGTCTCAGGGGGCTGATGAGACAGTCGCGCTGGAGGCGTTTGAGAGTGACACGCTGTCGTTATTCAAGCACGACGATGCGGTGACGATTATGGCAGATCGATCGCAGTCTCTGATTGTACTCATCGGGTATTGTGCTGCAATTATGGCGGCGTCGGTTGGGGGAGGCTGGTTGCCTTCGATCTTTCGACTCACGCATACGCGAATGCAGACGACGATCAGTTTTGTCGGTGGACTGATGCTGGGAATCGCCGTCTTTCATTTGCTGCCACATTCGGTTCACGGAGACAATTCAATCGACGATTCTGCTTGGTGGATGATGGCAGGCATCCTCACAATGTTCCTCCTGATTCGTTGTTTTCATTTTCATCACCACGGCCCGCTGGAGATCTCGACCGCGCAGGAAGATCCGTGTGCCGGTCATGATAGTCACGACCATGACCATAAACGCAGTTCACAGGCGTTACCCGTGATTGGGCAGCCGTATTGTCATCATGCGCATCAACTCAGCTGGCTGGGAATCGCAATCGGCCTGTCGCTGCACACGCTGATTGATGGAATCGCTTTGGCCGCAAGTGTTGAGGCCGACGCCAAGTATCCGTCACAAATGGTATTTTACGGTCTTGGTACATTTCTGGCGATCATGCTCCACAAACCGCTCGATGCCGTTTCGATCACTTCATTAATGGCTGGCAGCGGCTGGAAGAGTAGATCGCGATTCCTTGTGAACCTTATCTTTGCCACAATGTGTCCGATCGGAGCCGCGTTATTTGTCCTCGGAATTAGGCAGTTCAGTGGAATGCAGGACACCGTGGTGTGTGCGGTAGTTGCTTTTTCTGCTGGCGTATTTTTATGCATCGCCTTAAGCGATTTGTTGCCAGAAATGGAATTCCATTCGCACAATCGATTCCGTCTGACCGTGGCTCTTACGGCCGGGGTCTTACTGGCCTATGGAATCACATTTCTGGAACCACCCCATCTGCATTGAGTGCGTTCCACTGGAAACAATGTCGCCGCCTGTATCACAGGCCATCATCGAACTATTCGCCACGAGCGCCAAATACTCGAAGTAACACCCTCGACTGCCAACAAAAAGACACCGCATTTCGCCGCAGCCGCTCGACTCGCGAGAAAAAAGAAACGGAAGTGGAAGGGAATCGAACCCTCCCGGCGACTTTTCAGCCGCCACAACGGGTTTGAAGCCCGCGACGGTCACCAGATCCGCGTACACTCCCGGAGTTGGACGAGAGGAGCATAGCAAAATGTCGTCCGCCAAGCATTCCGGCGAGAAGTGCAAACCGTCCTGACTTCAGAAATAAATCTCGCCATCGCGGTCTACTTCTTCTTTGCTGAATTCGGAGAAGGTCGCGATGCGGACTTGGTTGTGTTTGTGGAAACCCCCAGTTGCGAAGGAAGATGAAACAGGAACCGTTGCCAAGTGCCGAAAGCATGAGCACAGCACACAAAAAAGTGCCTGGATGGAACAAATATGCTCACCTGTGAAAAAGCATCAATTGACGGTTCAAGAATTCTCTTCGATCGAGACGAAAGTTGGGCGATGTCATCGCTCGGCTCAGCAAAACATGTGTTAACGGATGGTGCGTTCAATGTGTCGGAAGAACGCCCCTGAATCGAGGCCACTGCCTGTGGCTTTTCGAACGATGTCTTCTGCCGGCATGCGATGACCGATCTGATGCACATGACTGTGCAGCCAT
>QWQG01000219.1 GCA_003670925.1 Planctomycetota bacterium
CCTTTTTCCCTCAAAAATCGTAAACAAATCTCACCTGATCAAGATCCCGATGCAACCCCAACTTTGCTGCTGCCTAGGGCTGGCCCCCAAGCACCGGCCAAAACCAACGTCCAATGTGTTCTTTTTTCGCTTCACTTCTTTGCTAATCGCTTCACCCGTTTCCACGACTTACGCTGAACCAATACAATGTCCAAGTTCATACTAAGAACGGTTTCAGGGAGGCTGGAGTTTTGACGCACAGTCGACTTTCCCTCGAAAGCGATTCTAGGACAATCTGACGGCATGAATATCCATCTTAGCTCGCACAGGAATCGTTTTTTGCAGCCCTTGAACGTACATTTTCTCCCTGTGCTGATGAACACGATGAATCTGAAAGGTGGCACGGCTGTCATCATCGACATTCTGCGTGCCTCGTCCACAATCATCACGGCACTCCACAATGGCGCGAAGCGCGTAATCCCGTGTGCCACTCCGGACGCGGCGCGGCAAATTCGTGCACAATCGCCGATTGAGGCTGTGCTGTTGGGGGGCGAACGAGGGGGCGTCATCATTGAGGGTTTCGATAGCGGTAATTCGCCCACAGAATATTCAGCACGGCGAGTCGCAGGCAAGACCATCGCGTTCACGACGACCAATGGAACGCAGGCTTTACTAAAATCAGTCGCTGCGGAGACAATTCTCATCGGCGCATTTATTAATCGACACGCGGTGGTTGATCGGCTACACGCTGATCAACGTCCGGTTCATCTGGTCTGCGCAGGCACCGACGGTGAAATTACGGGGGAAGACGTGCTGTTTGCCGGGGCTGTCGTGGAGGCGCTGCATCAAATGGAGGCAGCGACTCTTTCAAACGCGCGGCGATGGTTGCCGAATGATTGTGCTCGAATTGCACAGCGTTTCTGGCGTCAGAGCATCGGGAACACTTCCATCTCGGATGGAAGTGGAGAACTGTCGTCAAGAATTGAATCAGCGATGCGGGATACACATGGTGGTCTCAACCTGTGCGAGCTGGGCTACGACAACGATATTAGACTGTGCAGCGCCGTGGATTGCATTAACCTCGTCCCAGTATGGGACCGAGCGAGCGGTGAGTTGAGCTAGGTAGCCGGTTGCGTGAGAATTCAGGGTCGCACGGAATTCTTGCGAATACCGCTACGGGAGTGAGACCTTGCTACACTTTCCGTCGGTGGGGATGAGGTTCTTGTCATCGACCAGCACGATCTTTGGAAGGTGCTTTTGCCGCTCCTGTGCTGAGTACTGAGCATAGCTGCAGATGATCACAAGGTCGCCGATCTGGACGAGTCTTGCGGCGGCGCCGTTGAGGCATACGGTGCCCGAACCACGTTCGCCGCTAATCGCGTAAGTCGTCAATCGGTTGCCATTGTTAATATCGTAGACATCAACCTGTTCCCATTCGACAATGTCGGTGGCTTCCATCAGCAGCGGGTCCAGCGTGACGCTGCCTTCGTAGTGCAGGCTAGCGTCCGTCACAGTCGCTCGATGGATTTTGGATTTGAGGAGCATTCGGTTCATTCTGCATCACGCTCGTAGTTTCGCGGATAATTGAGTTTCACAGCTGGCAATGATCTGCTTCACAACTGTCTCCACTTCTTCAGTCGTTAACGTACGGTCGGAAGCCATAAACCGGCAGGTGATCAGATACGACTTTCGATCGGCATCGATCTGTTTTCCGCGATATTGACCACCAAACGAAGTTCCCAGCAGCAGCGATCCAGCAGATTTGAAGACCGTTTCCGATAACTGCGCCCACGAAACTGATTCCGGAATTACAAAATTCAGATCGCGGGAAATCGAGGGAAATCGTGGCAACGGGGCATACGAACGCGAGGCTTCGAATAATTCTTCGATCAGTGGGAGTCGCAGTTCAGCCACGCATACCGCGTCTTGCAGGTCACTGCGTTCGAGGACGTCGCGGTTAAGTTCTCCCAGCCATCCCCAGCGTTTTTCGTTGAGATTCACCACCGCGCCGCGGCCTGCCAGATATTCTGGATGCGATGCGGGTTCGGTTGTCAGCACGGCGTGTGGAGCCAACTTTGCCGCCAACAATTCGACGACACCCAGCAGCACCGCGAATGAACGTCCAGAAACGATCCCGATCGTCAATGGTTCGGCTTGATGTTCAGGCTGGCTGAGACCTGCTGTCAGATACACGCGCGCCACTTCAAAGAGTTCTGCGTTCGCGTAGCCATGTCGTTCATTCTGGCGGCGACACGCCAGTAGACTAGGAATCAGACTCTGCCGGAGCTGGTTTTCATGACTGCGACTGGAATGACTGACCGCGACTGGGGAAATTTCTCCTTCCGGTCGGAACAACTGCCGCTGTTGCTCACTGACAAACGACATTGTCAGAGCTTCTGAGAGTCCGCTCGCAGCAAGCTGGACGCGAATAGCATCAACCACGCGTTCACGGAGCGTTCTCGCGGTCGCCACGACAGGTAATGTGGCATCGATCGGGATATGTTCGTAACCGTGAATGCGAGCCACTTCCTCGATCAGATCACATTCCCGCAGCAGATCCGGACGCCAGCTTGGTGGTTCGAATGTCGCTGCATCCGCGCTCCGCTCAAGGCCTTTCAATCCCAGTCGCTGCAAAATATTAACACACTCATCGGCAGCAATCTCAATCCCCAGCAGACGCGACACTTGACCGAAGCGGAAAGTCACCGGATCTCGCATTGCGGTCCCGGATTCTCCAGCCACAACGGCACCTGTCAGCAGCGTGCCGCCTGCAACCTTCAGAATCAGTTCACAACAACGTCGGGAGGCCCAATCGAGCCACTGTCGATCGACTTTTCGCTCAAAGCGATAAGATGAAGGGCTATGCAACTTTAATGATCGCGCTGTGGCGCGCACTGACAACGACGCGAACGACGCGGCTTCAATGAGCACGTTGGTTGTTGCAGCTGAAATTTCTGTGTCAAAGCCACCCATGACACCCGCGACCGCGACTGGACGATCAGCGTCGGCAATCACACACATCTGCGGGGTCAAGGCATATTGCCGCTGATCAATCGCCGTGATTGTTTCACCCTGCTTCGCGCGGCGGACGATGATTTTTTTGCCGTGAAGTCGCTCGAGATCGAAAGCGTGCAGCGGCTGGCCGCATTCCAGCATCACAAAGTTTGTGACATCAACGACGTTGTTGACTGAATTGATGCCAACAGCTGCCAAGCGATCTTTAAGCCACGTTGGACTCGGCCCAATTTTGACGCCGCGAATTACCCGCCCGAGGTATTCAGGGCACAGGTCGGGGCATTCAATTGCAATCGAAGTGACGGTGCTGGCGGCAGGCCCGGATTCTGTCACGGTTGCCGGAGGAATGGTGAGCGGCTTTTCGAACAGCACAGAAACTTCACGGGCGATGCCGATATGTCCCAAGCAATCCGGTCGGTTACTAGTGACTTCCAGATCAATCGCGACATCAGGCATTGACAGCCCTAACGTGACATCGTGGAACTCTTCCAAATTCAACCCTGACATTGTCAGTCGATGAGTGAGTTCTTCAATGTTCAGCGGCAGCGAGACATATTCGGCCAGCCAATTCTTACTTACAATCATGACTCAATGCAGCGCTGAGAATGTTCAGTTTTCGCCGCCTACGAAGGCATTTCAGAATCCGGGGCCATCGCGACCGCAAATGCGGATTCTAACCGGCGAAACCCGGAATCTAGGCAGTGTAGCCAAACCAACCAACGCCGTGAAGGCGTTCGCGGCAGTGCTGAAATTATGGGATTTCCCCCACGTTAACTTCGCAAATTTCGATCATGCGGTTGAGTTTCGTGATCGCCAAGACTTCGCGAACATCCAGACTGGGATTGAAGATCTGGACCTTCAAGGGGTGATTTGGCATTCGCGTCAGTGAGACCAATAGTCCCAGTAGTCCACTAGGCACCAGTTGCACACCCGTCACGTCGAACGCCACGGTCGTGGAATGATTGATCTTCAACAGGTCAGCAATTGCGGCTCGGTAATGAGCCACATTGAACTCGGACGGAATGTCCTTGCCAGAAAATCCTAGCACCGTCACGGGGCCAACACTGTAGACTTTGAGCAGCCCATCTTCGGTCAAAGCATATTGCTGCGTAAGATCTTCTGCAGAGACTGGCAGTTCAGCGTCTTCACTAGGCATGGGAATCGCTCCTCAAAAATCAAAAATCAGGCGGGCAGTCTAACAAATCCTGAGAGGAGACCAATCGTCGCCAGCGGAAAATTGGGAATCGCGATCAGGTTTGCAAGCCCCCCCCTCCCACCTGCTCCGGAATCGGGGAATTCATACGAGTTGACGCTGGATACGAAATTGCGGGTTTGAAATCAGCAAACGGTTGGTATGTTGACGAGAGCTACGATAGCGTTTCATGCGAGATTGCCCCCATTCCCCGTCCCGTAGTTCACCACAGACCACTTAAATATCGAAATTTCCCCCTTTGCTTCCCAACCACCAATCCGCTGCATCACCACGCACTCTGAAATTTGTTTCCGATCGGTTACTGGCAGAACTCAGTGCCGAACTCCGCGGCCCGAATGTGCTGGTGCTGCTCATGCATGGCACGACATTAGCATCCTCACTGCGTACAGCGCGTCCGGATCTGAAATTTACGTTCTTTACCACAGAACATTTTTTTTATCGCACGTTGCAGGCATTTCATGCAGATGTGATGGTGACGCCGGATGCCGTCAGCATTATCTGTGCGGCCGATCTGCCGGAGCAGGAATTCGACGAAGTGATCTTCCCGACTCTGTGCGGTGATTCATCTGAACTCGCACAAGACCTGATCCAGGCCGGCCATCAGCGTCTGCGGTCCGGAGGTCGGCTGTTTGCTTCGACTAATAATCCCAAAGATCGCTGGGTCCAGAATCAACTGAAGGCGTGCTTCAGTAAAGTGGATGTGATGAAACACAAGCAGGGCACCACGTGCATCGCCACAAAAACCAGCGAGCTCAAAAAAGAAAAAGGTTTCCGCGCCAGATTTGCGTTTCGCCAAGGCGCGCGACTTGCTTTCGTCGAAAGCCGCCCGGGTGTCTTCTGTCATCGCCGCGTCGATGGCGGCGGACGGGCACTGATTCGATCGCTGGCGTTACTGCAGGGGAAAAACGGCCTACCGGAATTCAAGCCGCAGCGGATCGTCGAAATGGGCTGCGGTTCTGGTGCGGTGTCGGTTGCCGCTGCGATCGAATATCCCGACGCCAAAATTCTGGCTATCGACAGTGATGCGCGGGCCGTGGAATGCACACAGCGATCTGCAGGCCTGAATGAAATTACATCGATTCAGACACTCTTGGCATCGGATGGTGTGCTTCCCGAACCCGGCACATGGGATCTGCTGCTGGGCAATCCGCCGTACTATTCCGACTACAGGATTTCAGAGTTGTTTCTGCAGGCGGCACGCGTGGGATTGCGTGAAGGCGGCCGCATTCATCTTGTCACGAAATTGCTGGAATGGCATCAAGCGCGAATGGAACAACTATTCGGCGACGTCACCCAGCATGTCATCAGTGAGTACACAATTTTTACGGCAGTGGCCCGAAACAAACCTGGCTCAAAGACCCGCCGCTAACTGCGGGTCGGTCGATTCGAGACGCTGGCATAGCATCTGGATCTCGTCTAAGTCCATGCTCCGGTGGTAGGTATCGTCCTTTTCCGGCTCACGCAATTGCAGCATGATGGAACTTCGTACATAGCGCAAACCACGCAACAGGACATCGCGTTCGTGGGTAGACACTTCGATCTGCATCATTCCGTTTGACACAACAACGGCTCCGATTGACTTTTGCCGCATAATCCGGATACCTCCTGAATCCGAACTCGGCATGGTCTAAACTGACAGACGTGATTTACGACTGACAGCACAAGGGCTGGCGCAGCCATGGCCAGTAACAATCGAAGTGTACGCCTCAAATCGATGATGCTCAAGCGGTCAAACCAATTCTCCCGCAAAGCACACCATTCTTTTACCGGGTCAGTCTGAAAGGGAAACGTTGGAAGTCCAATCTGCTTGGGAAGTTACGTCCTAAAGCACTGGTCTGGATACGTAGTTGCCGTGAAAACGCCTAAAACCGTAGTCGTCCAATCACAACAGCTCAAGTTTTCGGAGTGGCGCGCAGGGCGCCTTGGCGGTACGCTTCCGCCATGGCCTTGGGAATCGCAGATTCGGACAGCACGACTTCCGCCTGATTCTCCTGAGTTAACGCCCGCATTTCCTGTTCCAGGGCCACTGCTGCTGCGCGGCGTTCTTCTGCATGCGCCCGAGCGATGCGCATATCGGCTTCGGCCTGATCGGCTTGCAGTCGGGCTCCCACGTTGTCACCGATGTCAATGTCTGCAATATCGATCGATACGATTTCATAGGCTGTCTGTGAATCTAGCCCCTTCGCGAGCACAGCCCGCGCAATCAGCATGGGATTGGCGAGGACTTCTTTATGGCTGGCGCACGAACCGATGGCCGAGACGATTCCTTCACCAACTCGGGCGATAATCGTTTCTTCGGTAGCGCCCCCGATCAACTGCTTGATATTGGTTCTGACTGTGACGCGTGCTTTCGCTTTCAATTGAATTCCGTCGCGTGCCACGCCGTCCAAAGTCGGACGACCGGATCGACTCGGGTCCGGGCAATCAATGACTTTTGTCTTAACGCTGGTCTGCACGGCTTCCAGCACATTTCGTCCAGCAAGGTCAATGGCCGAAGCGGTTTTCCAGTCGAGGGGAATCTGAGCGCGATGGGCTGCGATCAACGCTCGGATGACCAGAGGTACGTTGCCTCCAGCGAGGTAATGGGATTCCAACGCGATGGTCGTAATGTCATCCAGTCCCGCCTGAACCAACATGATGCGTGTATCCACGATGAGCTGTGGATTCACTTTTTTCAGCTTCATCACGACCATCTGCAACGGCCCAATTCCGGCTCCCGACATGTAGGCCCGAAACCATAACGAGGCGACGGATGCAAACACGCCCAGAAACAAAAGCATCAGGATTACGATGATCACCGACCCGCCTGCGAGCAGCATCTGTTTAAACGTGAGCACCCCCAACGGCAGCATCGCGTTCAGAGTTGCGGACTGTAGCTCAAACATCGTGATCTTCCTTCGGATATTTCCGACTCGTCAGCGTTCCGACGGAATGCAGACGGCGGCTAGCCATGAATTCTAATATGACCCGCATCGTATTCGCAAACCAGTCAGCTCAGCGATTGTTCATTCGGGGATTCGCGTTGACTGGCGAGGAGGAGTCGCGCCCGTCTATGATGGGATGTGCTGCAGAACGTCGCTTCCCAAGTGGCGGATTAAAATCAATTTCCAATGCCGCCATTTTTATTGTATCTCGATGCTCCGCAACGAGATTTTCAGCCTCGGAATGGCGGACACTATTTTCAGTCGTGGGCAAAATTTGCATCAGTGTCTACAATCTAGGAGACCTTAAAGTTATGAGAATCGAATCTCGTCTGCTCGAATTGGGGATCACATTGCCGCCAACTCCCACTCCAGGGGGCATTTACACGCCGGTTGTGGTGGTGGATCATCTGGCGTACGTTTCCGGACAGGTCCCCTATGGCCCCGACGGAAAAATTGTGACTGGGCGAGTGGGCTCAGATATGACTGAAGAACAGGGAGCGGCGGCGGCGCGGACAGTGGCCTTGACCATGCTGGCCACCATTAAGGCATCACTCGGAACCCTAGATCGCGTTAAACGCATTGTGAAAGTCCTCGGTTTCGTAAACTGCACGCCGGAATTTCAAAAACATCCCGCCGTGATGAACGGATTCAGCAACACAATGGTAGAAATTTTCGGCGATGCCGGCAAAGCCGCGCGCAGTGCAGTGGGAATGGGGTCACTGCCATTCAACGTTCCCGTAGAAGTGGAAGCCGTATTGGAGCTGCATCCGTAATTCGGCACAGACAGACTCCCAGATTCCGGCAACCCGCGTCGGAGTGACTTCTTCGGTTGTGTTTGGTGGTGTGAGGCTTTCAAATACCGGCCCCACGACGCGGCATTATCATAAATGTACGTCTCCCTGTTCCCACCACCGCGAGTTTGCCGCAATCTCTGAGCTTGTTCAGGAATACCCCTATGACGTCAACCAGTCCTGAGATTCCCACTGCTGGATCCGTGGATCTACCGATCTCCGTCGAGACACCTCGACGAAGTCTGCTGGTGCAGTTGATCACAGGGATGCTCAGCTTTCTAATCATTGCTGTGCCATCGACTTTGAGTGGACTGTTTTTTCTGGATCCAATTCTGCGTAAACGCAAAGCTGCGTCTGATGACACGGCAGACGGTGAAGTGCCTCGAAAAGATGAAGCGGGGTTCATTAGGCTCGATGTGACGAAAGAAGCGGTCCCACAGGATGGCACACCACTGTCCGTGACTGTGAACGACGACCTTGTTGATGCATGGAATATGTTTCGGGACGTTCCCGTCGGCAGTATCTGGCTCCGAAAAGTTGGCGACGGCCCGATCCTTGCATTCAACTCGATTTGTCCTCACCTAGGTTGTTCGGTTGATTACATCCGAGAAGAAAATGAATTCTACTGTCCGTGTCATGCGAGTGCGTTCGCTCTGGATGGAAAGAAGATGAACGATATCCCGCCCCGCGATTTAGATGTCCTAGAGGTTTCGATGCGAACCCACGGTCAGCAAGATGCGAATGGACATGAAATCTGGGTGAAGTTCCAGAATTTCCAGCGAGCGACTTCAGACAAGATCGTCATTTGAAAGCACCCGGAACATGATCGCATTGATTAACTGGCTGGAAACACGAACGGGCGTCAAGGCCCTCATGCATGAAGCGTTCAACGAGCGGGTTCCTGGCGGCGCGCGTTGGCGATATGTGTGGGGCAGCACACTAGTTTTTACGTTTGTACTGCAGATGATCACGGGCTTTATGCTCTGGTCGGCGTATAGTCCCAGTACGCGCACTGCATGGGAAAGCGTATACCACATTCAACACGAAATGTTTCTGGGCAACATCATTCGGGGGCTGCATCATTATGCGGCCCAAGGAATGGTGGTCTTGATGGCCATTCATCTGATTCAGGTCATCATTGATGGCGCCTACAAGGCTCCGCGTGAGGTTAATTTTTGGCTGGGGATTGTGCTGATGATGATCGTCCTCGGCCTGTCGCTCACTGGCTATCTGCTGCCATGGGACCAGAAGGGCTACTATGCAACTCAGGTCACCACGAACATCATGAGTGCGACGCCTGTTGTGGGGCGCGAAGTTCAGGTGCTAGCCCAGGGTGGTTCGGATTACGGACATCTCACCCTCACACGTTTCTTTGCGATGCATGCAGGGATTCTGCCGACGCTGTTGGTCGGGTTCCTTGTGTTGCATATTTACGTGTTTCGCCGTCACGGGTTAACCGTGCATGATCCAAAGCGAGCTCCAGACACGACGTTCTGGCCGGATCAGGTCCTGAAAGATTCCGTAGCCTGTCTCGCCGTGTTGGCTGTTGTACTGCTGCTAGCCATGTTTCGTGCTCCTGAATTAAGTGCCCCCGCAGACCCGGCAGTGAAGTTTGATGCGGCCCGCCCAGAGTGGTACTTTCTATTCCTATTTCGTTTCCTAAAATTCCATGCTGTCGAATCTCTTGGCGTGACGTTCGGCGCGATTATCGTGCCGGGCATCATTATGGGAATCATTGCCGCCATGCCGATCACAGCTAAAGTGCTGGGCAACCTCGGACATACGCTCAACAGAGCCTTCACTTGGGCCTTGGCCTTGGGCGTGGTTGTGCTCACGCTGATGGCATTTTACGAAGATGCCAATAACGTTGAACATCAGGCAGCCCTGACGGAAGCTCATCGTGACGGTCAACGCGCGATCGAACTGTCTATAGGGCCCGACAAAATCCCCGTGGAGGGAGCCGTCACACTGCTTCGCGAGGACCCGTTTACTCATGGACCACGTTTATTTGCTCAACACTGTTCCAGTTGCCATCGTTTTAATGGCCACGATGGACGTGGTTCGCTGGTAACGGAAGCCGGAAAAACGGATGAGGCTCCTTCCGTGATTGCTGCCCCAACAGCGGCTGATCTCGGGGGATTTGGAAATCGCCAGTGGATGACGGCGATTGTGATGGATTATTCCAATCACTTCGCATGGATGAAAAACTCAACATGGTTCCGTGATGCTCAGGCCAAGCATGCAGCGGGCGGGACTGTCGATTACATCAACCCAGACAGTTCCGAAATGGCCGATTGGACAAGTGGCAATCTCGATGACCTGAAATCTGCTGAAAACGCGGACAACGTGAGGGCCCTCGTGGAATTTCTGGCCGCTGAGACCGGACACGCTGGGACAACGTACGATGCGGCGTTGGTAGAAAAAGGGCGCGATCTGGCGATCAAGGGCTCATGGGCCGGTGCCCTCAATGGTACCTCGTGCGCAAGCTGCCACGATACGATCGGACAAGATTTCCCCACGCAACCGGATGATTCAACTGCGAGCAGTTATCCCACCTTGGCGAAGTACGCATCTTTAGCATGGCTGAAAGATTTTATTCGTCACCCTGACGCGGCGCGGCACTACGGGGCCAAGAATCAGATGGTAGTGTATTCGTCGCAGAAGTTGTCCGACGAAAATCTGGATCTGCTGGTGCGCTGGCTGACACACAACTACACCCCATCGACCGTGCCTGATTATGCGAATCAGTTGGATGTACTGAACGCTGCCCTCGCACCAAGTTCGTCAGTTGCCGTCGAAGCAGCACCGAAAAAGTAGACCGTCGCTTGTCATCCGACGGTCTGGCCCGTCTGCTCGTGACACGTTGCCTCAAAGGCACCAACGGGCGGCAAGATCTGTTCTAAATCACTGTCATCAAAGCTCCAATTCATGTAGCTTGGATGTTTGTGTCTGAGTCCGCGCTAGGAAACGTCGCGTTGGTCGCGACTTCTGACAATGTGACGGACAGGAATGTCCATCCTACGCAAGTCAACGCCCTGATCGCCAAGAGGTACATTATGTGCTGTCGCTTCCTGTGGTCTGCTGTTTGTGCCATCACCGCATTGTCCCTAGGCCAAGGAGTCGCAGATGACTCCGATGGCTTCACGCCGTTATTCAATGAGAAAGATCTGGCGGGCTGGGTCTTGGTCAATACCCCCCAAGACACGTGGACGGTTAAGGATGGCATGCTCGTGTGTTCCGGAAAACCGGTTGGCGAAATTCGGACGCAAAAGATGTATCAGAATTTCATTTTGGAAGTGGAATGGCGGCATATGGTCCCCCGCGGAAACGCAGGTATCTTTGTATGGGCGGACGACATCACCGCTAAGGGTGTGCCGTTTCATCGCAGCATTGAGGTTCAGGTTTTGGAAAATTCCTACGGCCAGTCACAACATCACACGACTCACGGCGACATCTTCCCCATTCACGGCGCAACATTGACGCCCGTCAATGGCCGTGGTGGTGGCCGCGCATTTCCAACGGAGGAACGGTCACTACCAAGTCCCCAATGGAATCATTACCGCATCGAATGCCGCGATGGTACGATCTCACTGGCCGTCAATCATAAGGTGGTAACGCAGGCCACAGACGCGACTCCTCGAAAAGGCTATATCTGCCTTGAATCCGAAGGCGGGGTTGTGCATTACCGCAATCTGCGGATTCAAGAGCTCCCAGAAACCCTTGTAGCTCCGGAACATGTGGCGGTCGCTAATCGAGGATTTGTCAGCCTTTACTCGGGACTTGATCTGCGAGGCTGGAATGTCGCCGAAGCCGAAAAAGAACATTGGCACGTCAATGACTGGGTGCTGGCATTCGACGGCAAAACAGCATCGGGTTCCACTGCGTTCGTGACGACTGAGTCCTTTGCAAGTCCCATGTTTGTGCTGGACTTGCGTCCGATGGATGGCTTTGTTTCACTCTCGATCGGTGACGGTTCATTTGAAAAGTCTATCGTGATCTCGACGGCAGATACCGCTTGGAAACCGTTGCTCGAAAAGCGAGATTGGATTCGCCTCGAAACCTCAGTCCGCGAAAATCTGCTGACCCTGAGTGCCAATGGAAATCCGATCGTCACAAACCTGCCCCTGCCGAACAAGGCTGTGCCGCTGTCACTCAAAATCTCCGGCCCTGCAGAACTGGCAAACATCTACGGCATCCCAAAAGAGGTGAACAATAGGGTCACCGACGGTCTTGAATAACCTCAATGACAGATTCGAAAAAAGATTTTCAAATTGAAATTTCGTGCAGTGTGTCGACAGGGGTGTTGGATTTTTTGAGGCATGGGTTTCAGTGTTCGATGGTGTGTTAAATTGGAACTGTCGATTGAGTACTCTGGCGTTGGCTGGTGAAACAGAGGCAAGCTCCAATGGCGTGGACTTAAGCGTTTTGCGGGGTAATTTTCGGGATTTTCTTGTGCTTCTTTCTGCACCTGTGACTGGGGCGTGGCTCTTTCAGTTTCGGATACTTGGAGTGGCCGCGTTTGATGGCGCGAGGCTC
>QWQG01000052.1 GCA_003670925.1 Planctomycetota bacterium
CGCGCCGCAGCTTCTGCACTTGCTCCGCTTGCCGCGAGTCGCAAAAACGCTTGGCTGCAGCGGGTCGCCCACATGCTTCGCGAAGATACGAATGCAATCGTCGCTGCCAATGCCCTCGACATGGAGGCTGGTCTCCAGTCCGGTCTGAGCAGCGCGCTGCTCGATCGCCTGAAACTGACACCGGACCGCATCGAAACGCTCGCCGTCGCCGTGGAACATATTATCACTTTGCCCGATCCTGTCGGCGAAGTGATCGAAGGCCAACGTCGCCCAAATGGGTTATTTGTCAGTCGTGTCCGAGTTCCCCTGGGCGTTGTGTTCTTCATTTACGAATCACGGCCGAATGTCACGATCGACGCTGCTGCGCTATGCGTGAAGAGCGGCAATGCTGTCATTCTGCGTGGCGGCAGCGAAGCCATTCACAGTAATCGGGCATTGCAGGCGGGCATTGCAAAGACGCTGGTTGCCGAAGGACTGCCGCCCCACGCGGTTCAGTTGGTTGAATCCACTGATCGCGCAATCGTCGGTCACCTGCTGTCGATGGGAAATTTGATCGACGTCACCATCCCACGCGGCGGCAAGTCGCTGATTGAACGAGTCGCCCGCGAAGCCACAATGCCCGTGATTAAACACTTTGATGGCATCTGTCATGTGTACGTGGATGCGAGCGCTGACGAACAGATGGCCGTTGATATCACGATCAACAGCAAATGTCATCGACCGGGCGTCTGCAACGCTGCCGAAACACTCCTCATTCACCGCGCTGCCGCACCAACTTTATGGCCCCGACTTGCGAGGGAATTACAAAGCAGGGATGTGGAACTGCGATGTTGTCCGGCGAGTCTGAAAATGATCACCAATGCGAAAGCGGCGACGGATGAGGACTATGCTACCGAACATCTGGATCTGATTCTGTCCGTGCGAATTGTGGATTCGATCGAACAGGCGATTGTGCATATTCGCAACTACGGATCGGCTCACACAGATGCCATCGTGACAAATAGTGTGGCCGCGTCGATGAAGTTCGAAGCGGAAGTCGATTCCGCTGCTGTCGTCATCAACGCTAGCACCCGGTTCAATGACGGTGGTGAACTCGGGATGGGTGCCGAAATCGGCATCAGTACCGACCGCTTCCATGCCCGCGGCCCCTGTGGTCTACGCGAACTGACTAGCTACAAATTTATCGTGCGCGGGGCCGGTCAAATTCGATCCTGAATTTTCCCCTAAGCTGGACCGCAATCCCGCGAATCAACTCCAGCGTCGCCTCCCGTGACCGTGGGTGAAGCCACGCGGAGGAAACATCTGAACTCATTTTTTCGTCCATAGAATTACCATATGTTTCATGATTCTGAGGCACCACAGTCCCAACAGCACGGAGAACTGTCGAAGATTCGCTGCGGAAACACGCCCCGTTCAGCCGATACACCCCCGATTGATCCCCTGTGAATTCAACTCACTTTCTCAGCAAGAAAATTGTTTCTGAACCATTGGTATGCTGCTTTACAAGCCGGAGTCCATGTCGTTATACTGCCCGGCTGTTTCCATAGGAAATATATACAAACGTCCAGTTTTCATGCCGACAAGACATCGTCTGGCTGACGTTGCGGAGATTTAAAAATGCCAAAACAGAAGACCCACAAGGGAATGAAACGTCGATTCAAGGTGACTGCGTCCGGCAAGGTGACGCATCGCAACGCGAATCGCGGCCACTTTCTCAGCCACAAAGGTGGCAAGCGTACCCGTCAAATGCGAAATGACAACATGGTTATTGGGGCGGAAGCGAAGTTGATCGCAGCGGCGATGGCTCCGGGAATGTAAAGCAACGTTGATCGTTGCAAGCTGATTGCGATGTGAGCACTCAGTCGGAAAAATAATTAACTTTGGTTCTGCATAGTTTGGTTTGAAGGTCCGGTCAAATGCGTGTTCGCCTCGGTAAAGCCCGTCACCGTTCAAAAAAGCGTCTGTTCAAGGAAGCACGGGGCAACGTAGGTGGTCGCAGCAAGTTGCTGCGTACGGTCAAGGAAACCCTTGTCCGTGCTCGCGCCTTTGCGACTCGCGATCGCCGTACCCGCAAGCGTGAGTTTCGCGCTTTGTGGATCACCCGCATTTCCGCGGCTGTGCGTGAGCAGGGAGTGTCATATTCCGTCTTCATGAATGGTCTGTTGTTGGCCAACTGTGGACTGAATCGCAAGCAGTTGAGTGAACTGGCAATCTCCAATCCAGAAGTGTTCACTGAGATCGTAGAAATCGCCAAAAAGGCTCGCAGCGCAGTCGCGGCTGCCTGATCGAACGTCAGCACGATTAAATTTCTGAATCGGGCGAGCTTGCTTTATGGCAGGCTTCGCCCGTTTTTTAGTGACCGTTCACGACATTTCGACAATGACAGTTTAAACCACAGATGGACACGGATGAACACAGATTGACTGTTGATTTCTATCTGTGTAAATCTGCGTTTATCTGTGGTTGCTTGCGCAGGATTCGTTCTGAGGCGTGCACGGTTACCGTTTTTATCGATCCGCGAGTACCTCATGGACATCCTGAACGCTTTCAACGAGTTTGAAACCTCTGCCCTACAGTCCGTGGCTAGCACCACCGATGCGGACACCTTGGAAAAAGTCCGCGTCGAATTCATGGGTCAAAAGAATGGCCGAGTTCGCGAGTTGCAGAAGCTTGTCGGAACAGCGACGCCTGAACAAAAGCCGGCCGTCGGGAAACGCTTCAATGAAGTCCGCACCAGTGTGTCAGCCGCGTTGGATATGCGCGCTGAGCAGTTGAAGTCGCAGACCACAAAAGCTGCGTTAGATTTCGACGTAACTTTGCCCGGCGAGCGACCTCGGATTGGCCATCTGCATCCTATCACGCAGGTGATTACCGAGTTCCGTGAATTGATGGGCCGATTTGGGTTCACTGTCGTCGATGGCCCTGAGATCGAAGACGAACGTCATAATTTCGAAGCATTGAATATTCCTGAAGATCATCCAGCTCGCGATCCACTGGATAATTTCTACGTGGCCTGCGCATCCGTCGCCGCCGGGGGACCAGTCCTGTTGCGCAGTCAGACATCGACCGTGCAGATCCGGACAATGGAAAATACTCAGCCACCGGTACGGATCGTGTCCCTCGGTCGTGTGTATCGCCCGGACACCATTGATGCGACTCATTCCTGCATGTTTCATCAGATGGAAGGTCTGATGGTGGATCGCCATGTCACCATGGCTCAGCTAAAAACAGTTCTTAGTCTGTTCGCCCGCAGCTTCCTTGGGCCCGACGTAGAAATTCGATTTCGTCCGTCGTTCTTCCCTTTCACGGAGCCATCGGTCGAAGTCGATATGAAATGGGGTGATAGCTGGATGGAAATCGGCGGAGCTGGAATGGTTGATCCCAACGTGTTCGCAGCGGTTGGCTACGATCCCGAACAATACACGGGCTTCGCCTTCGGTCTCGGCATCGAACGCTTCTGTATGAAACATTACGGCGTCGATGACATCCGCCGCTTCTACGAGAACGACATGCGCTTCCTAGCGCAGTTCTAAGGCCCTACTTTTCAGGCCCTGGATTGCGTGGGCGTGCAGCTTGGGCGGTTGCAGCTTGTGTCAATTCGCTTTTCGGCGCCACGACGACGGCTCGTTCCCGCAAGGCTTCGGCGGAAATCAGATTGACCAACTCCTGACCAAGGCGATCCATTTCCATCACGATCGAATCGATGCGACCTGCCAGATATAGATAGGCCGCCATGGCCGGAATCGCAATCAGCAACCCGACGGCTGTTGTCAACAATGCGAGCGCGATGCCGTTGGCGAGCGTTTGAGTCTGGCCCATGGCGCCCGCGATTGCGATGTCGTTGAACGAGCGAATCATGCCGACAACCGTGCCCAAGAGTCCTATCAGCGGGCTGAGTGTAGAAACGCCGTTGAGAACTCGCAGGCCTTTCTTCAGCTGTGTCACTTGACGTTCACCGCCGTCGAGGACCGCCTGTTCGACTTCCACGCTCGGGCGTCCCCATTTGCGGACGCCGTGCATGAAAACATCGGCCATGGGACTCTGGTTCTGATGGCAGATCGCGATCGCTTCGTTCTTATCCATGCGGCCCGCCCGCAGATGCATCAGAAAACGTTCGACAAATGCCTTCGGGATCACCCGTCGTCGCCGGAGGATGACCAGCCGTTCCACGACTGACCAGACACCGATCACGGAGGCCAGAATGAACGCCACCGTAAACGGCCGCCCCATCGCGTCTGCGATTCCCAAGGGATCCGTGGGAATACCCGAGGGAGCTGCCGGTGCTGTGGTTCCAGCACCCAAAACCGGCGCTGCGGTGGGCGACGTCGGAGCACCCAGCGGTGAACTGCTAGGGTTCTCCTGAGCCATCAACTGGCAAGTGATCAGCAACGCCACAGCGACTATCACCATGACAAAAATTCGAGTCGTCACAGAAGTCCGTTCCCTAGATTTTAGTGTGTTGACAGAGTGATGATTTACCATGAGTGTTCAGTCTAATGAATTGCCGACGGTTCGCGGATATTGGTTTCGTGATTCAAGGAGGGTGGGGTGCAACGCCAGCGGAACACACTTGTTTCTCACGCAAGCGGTCTGTCGATTTAAGTTTGTAGTTCCGCCTTCAGGCGGTTTTCTGGCCGGAACCGCCCGCCAATTTCGGCTGATTAAATCAACATCCCGCGAGCGCGGGGTGGCTTTGGCTTACGGCCCGGCAGCTCCTAGCTTCTTCAGTTCTTCGCGCGCTTTATCGACAAGATTTGACGTCGGAAATTCTTTAATCAATTCCTGAAAATCTCGAATGGCAAGTTCATTCTTCTTCATCGCGACTTGGCAAGACGCTCCCTGAAACAGCGCCTGAGCCCGAAGTTCATCGTGACCTGCGTAGTTCAGATAGACCTTAAAGTATTCCTTGGCAGCAGTTTCATGATTGGCTTCCATCACGTACGTTTCTGCTACTAGGAATTGACAGCGAGCGGACGTTTCTGTGCCTTCTGCCTGTGGATCTCCGGTGACACGCTGAAAATAATCCCGCGCTTTTACGAAGTCGGGCGGAGCCAACTGTTTCCACCTGCGGCCCTGAACGTCGTTGAGCTGAAACGCGAACAGCGATTCCGGACTGCGCTGTTTCAATTCCGTCTGCAACGCATCGATTCGATCATAGTCCTGTTTCGCCAATGCCGCTTCGGCCAGCACGACCCAGACACGATCGACCCAGTCTTCTTTTTTTACTTTTTCACTGATGATGTCTTCGCGGAGCGAGTTAAGAATCGGGATGGCTTCGTCCGGTTTTCCTTGCTGCAGAAGTGCATCACCAGCGAACTGGCGCACCTGCGGCGCGAGCGGACTCGGAGCAAAATCAGCGAGAAATGTTTTGGCAGCCACGACCGTTGGCTGCCATTCTCGAGCCGTCGCCCGAATTTCGATCACATGAAAAAGAGCGCGCTCTTTTTCTATCTCACCATATCGACCATCAGCAACAATGGCTTCCATTTCCTGCAGCGCCGGTTCAAGCTGTCCGGCTTCCAGTAGGCTCTCCGCCACAGACAGTCGCGCCTGTCCCGCGAATGGGCTGTCCGGAAATTTTTCGAGGAGTTGTCGGTGAATGGCATCCGCCCCAGCAAAGTTTCCGGTCGAAAAGTGCATCCACGCCCATTCATCCAGCAGTGAGTCTATCCCTTTCGTATCCGGAAACAGCGTCGTTAGTTTCTTCCATGCCGCATCAGCGTCGGCAAACCGTTTTAGTTTCACCAAAGCTCGCGCCGTTTGTTTCCCTGCATCGAACGCATACACCAACGGAGGCATTGTTTCAGCTCCCGCAGGTACGACGGTCACATCCTTTGTGAGTTGGTCAAACACGGTACCGAACGCGACCGCAATTTTTTCCTGATCGCCCTGCTCTTCGACACAGCGTGCCTGCATAAAAATCGCTTGAGCAGCTTCTTTTGAGCTTGGAAACTGAGCGGCCATTGCCGCAAACGATTTTTCGGCCTCGGCATATTTCTGGGATTTGAACTGACTCCACGCAATTCCTGAAAGACCAGCTTCGCGTGGTTTTGAGTTCTCTGGTGCGGATGCCGCCAGCCTGAACAATGCTTCGGCATTCTCCGCTGAATTCAAGGCCAATGCCGTTTCCGCCGCCTGCAGCACAGCCGTCCATGTCTGTGTCTGATCAGCATTCGTCGCGGCCAGCGATGTCAGAATTTCAATGGCCTCCGCAAATCGATTCAAGTGACTGAGGGCAACAGCTCGGGTGCCGATAATGTCGGCTTTCTGCTGCGCATCTGTCGCCAACGGCAGAAACTGATCAGCAAACTTCAGCACGTTTTCGTACTGTTTGAGCTCCAGACTGCTGATCGCGCCCAGCGCCAGCGCCCCGCGCATTTCGGCGAGGTCATCGGACTTCAGCACTTCCGTCATCAACGTGGCCTGAAGCACGACCTGCTCATGTTTGTCGCCGTCGAAGAGCGCGCGCACGAGATAGTAACGACCAACGGCCGCCACGCGATCTGTAGGATCAGTCATCGTTTCAGTCGTCCGCAAGAGCGTCTCGATCGCTTTTTCAAGTTCGCCTCGCGTGAGGAACAATCGCCCGAGCAGGATCTGTTCGCGCGGTTGCTTGATTGCCTCGGGAAATTCCTTGTTCAGCCGCTCAAAGAGGCGTTCAGCGCGTTCAACGTCCTTCAGTTCTAGACGCAGTTCTGCCGCGTTGAACAGACATTCGGCTGTTCGTCCGGACAGTGGCCAGCGATCGGCAATGTCTTCAAACATGTGTGCAGCCAATTCAAGACCTGTCCCCGTGCGTTCCATCTGCGCCTGCTGAAACAGAATGTCGGTCGCCAGTGGAGAATCTCCGGCCGCTTTGAGCGCTGCCGCAAACTCCAGCCGCGATTCATCCACACGACCAAGATCCCGCAGCGACATGGCCGTCATCAGAATCGCCTGCGCCGCTGACGCTGAATCTTTCGGCACGCCGCGAAAACGCTGCAGAGCCGTCTCGAACTGGCCCGCCCGATACCACGCCATGCCAGCACCAAGATTTGCGGACGCAACCTGCACACTCGTTGGATACGTCGTCAGGATTTCGTCGTATGTCGCAGCTGCCGCGGAGTACTGTACCTCCGCAAACTGAATCGCCCCGATCCGGATCAACGCACGCGGTGCCACTTCGGGATTTTTCGCAGCCACGATCGCGTTGTACTGCTGCAAGGCTTCCGGGATTTGCTTGAGTCCTTCGAAGACCATCCCCAGACTCAGTCGCGCATCAACCAAAATTCCCGGATTGGTGGTTGGTGTTTTCACCAGCGGACTCAAAATTGCTTCGGCCTTTGTCCATTGTTTGGAGGCTACAAACGATTCACCCAAAAATAAATTTGCCCAGTCACCACGAGTGTGCGACGGATGTTTTTCCAGATATGCGGTCAACTGCTCAATTGCCGTAGGATAGTCGCGCAGATAGTAACTGCATTCCCCAAGGCGGTATCGGGCTTCTGCCGCATTCTTGCCGTCCGGTTCGGCTTGCAGAAACAAGCCGAACTGTTCGCGGGCGGGTGCGTACTGTTCTTGCGAATTGAGTGACAAAGCGAAGTACAACCGCGCCAGATTTGCGCGAGGGTGGGCGGGAAACTCCGTCAGAAATTGGTTGAATGTTTCGACGGACAGTTCATATCGCTGCGTCCGATAGAGGCCAACGCCCAAGTTGAAATCGTCAGCTGCTTTGTCGGCGCACACGGACGCTGGAGCTAACACACCGGCCAACAGAAAAGCCATGATTGCCCGTGAAACCCGTCCCGTCAGCAATGGCGTTCGCTGCCCATGATCAGAAAGAAGGTGTTTCGTCAAAAGCTGTTTCGACATAACTATTGGCTGCAATGAGTTTTGAGGCAGGCTGTTTCCCAATTCCATGGACCAACATTCTGGACGGCATTGAACGGCACAATTCCCAAGAATCCATTCTGCCCACCATGGTACGCACCGGATGGGTAATTTCGAAGTCTGCAGTCCACCATTTTTCGCGTTCCGGTCGATCCTTTCGAGTGTTTACTTTCTGCCTAACGGGCTTTGTGACGATATTTAAGATGAGGCCGCGCGGCCATGTGTGAGACAATTGGCGAGCGGCATGCGTCAGCTTGCCGGTACGAAAAGGAGATACCGGACGGCTCACGCCGCTCCGCTCTCCAGACTGATTTCCCGACCGGCCAGAGTCTCAACGCGGGAAATTGCCTGCACTTGTTGCGTAAGGTATGGTTCCCCGTGTAGCAGCGGCGAAATGCATATTTCGCCAGCTCAATCCTTCCTCGTTCCCCCGCCTTTCCTCATTAGGAATCATCACATGCTTCGCGTTAATGCAGGCCGTTCATCGGCGTATTGTGACGGGCACTCGCGGCGGAATTTCGTGCAGATCGGTGTCGCCGGAATGGCGTCACTGGGGTTGCCGCAGATTCTGGCGGCAAGAGCACAGGCAGAGGGACAAGGCCCGAAGAAGCACGACACGTCTGTCATTCTGTTGTGGCTGGATGGCGGCCCAGGCCATATGGACACGTACGACATGAAGCCGGAAGCTCCGGCTGTCTACCGCGGAATCTGGAAGCCGATTCCAACCAACGTGCCCGGCATGGAAGTGACGGAACTGTTCCCGCTGCAGGCCAAGATCGCTGACAAGTTTTCTGTCGTCCGATCGCTGCATCACGACAATGGCGATCACTTTGCCGCCGGCCACTGGATGCTGACTGGGCGCGGCGAAGGCGTCAGCGGAGCCAACACGAAAGGCAAGTATCCGTTCTTTGGTTCCATCGCTACCAAAGTCACCGGGGCGCGGCAACCGGGAATGCCAGCGCATGTTGCCGTTCCCTATGGCATGAGCATCGGGTTGCGACCCGGTTATTTTGGCGGCAACTATCTTGGCGTGCAGCACAATGCGTTTGAAACCGAGGGTGATCCGAATGCGGAAAACTATCAGGTCCAAAATGTCGGGCTTTCACAGGGTCTGACGCTGGATCGTCTGAGTGATCGACGCACCCTGTTGACATCGATCGACGGCCTGCGACGCGAAGCAGATGCCAGCGGAATGTTTGCTGCGATGGACAAGTTCGATCGCACGGCATTCGATATGGTCACCGGAGCTAGAACGCGCGATGCGTTTGACTTGTCGAAGGAAGATTCTAAAACGCGCGAACTCTATGGACGCCATTCATGGGGGCAGAGCACGCTCTTAGCCCGTCGCCTTGTCGAAGCGGGAACGACATTTGTGTCCTGTCACTTCGGTGGCTGGGACCATCACTGGGATTTGAAGTCAGGTTATGAAAACTACCTCCCGAAGATCGATCAACTGGTGTATGCGTTGATCACCGATCTTTCAGATCGCGGCATCCTAGATCGAGTTCTCGTGGTGCTGTGCGGAGAATTCAGCCGCACGCCAAGAATGAACGACGGTGGCAACGGCGGTCCACCTCTCAGCAAAGGCACCCCCGGCCGCGATCACTGGGGCAACTCCATGTCCTGCTTCATGGCAGGCGGCGGCATTCAGGGTGGCCGTCTGATCGGATCAACCGACCGCCTCGGCGAAGCTCCCAAAGAACATCCTCTCCGCCCCGGCGACATTCACCACACGATCTTCAACGTCCTCGGCGTCGATCCGTCGCAACACTTCCTCGATCATTCCGGACGCCCGGTCGTGGCGGTAGATCATGGTGCGGTGATTGGTGAGTTGTTTTAGTTTTGAAACAAGTGACAGTCATTTGGAGTGCGGCGACCTGTCGCCGCTTTAGCGACGCTTACTTTTGAAAACATGTTGCAAATAAGTGAAGTTCTTGGGTGCGATGGCGGAGCGATCGAATGGAGGATGGACATTCATGTCCGTCGCATGGCCATGAAACGCGGTCGAAGCACTGGTTATTGGACCTTGACAGCCGCTCGATAATGCGATCGTGTGTAGTCAATATCTCGGACATGAATGTCCAAGCTACAGAAATCGTAGCCATGGACGGGATTGCCTGCACTTTCGCGCAACTACGGCCCAAACATAGCCCGAAAGACACGGATTTATTGATGGACAAGTCCTAGTGAAGCAAGTCCCCGGCTTCTCGGGCGATCGCCCCCTCAACCCAGGCCTTCCCAAAATCAAATTTGACAGAGCGCTGGTGATCAATCCATGACCAACTGTGTGAAATGCTGCGGTTGCATTGATAGTATGATCACGACTGCGCCTGCGCTGGCGGTCGAAAACGCACCATGATTGCCGCCGAGTAGCGTCTGCACTACGATTCCCGAAATGGCAGCGATTGAAGTCAGGGAATTGTGTCGGACGTATCAGGTCTTCCGAAAACGCGAAGGTGTGTGGGCGTCCGTGCGCGGGTTGTTTCATCGGGAATACGATGTCGTCAGTGCAGTCCGCAACGTCAGCTTTACAATTGACGAAGGCGAGATGGTCGCGTTCCTCGGCCCGAACGGTGCGGGTAAGACCACGACACTGAAATTGCTCTCGGGACTGGTCGTGCCTACCTCCGGAACTGCGCACGTGCTGGGTCATGTCCCATGGAAACGTGAAGACGCCTACCGTCGCCGATTTTCGCTGGTGACCGGACAGAAAGAGCAGCTCTGGTGGGACCTGCCGGCTCAGGAATCATTTCGGCTGCATAAAGAGATCTACCGAATTTCTGCCGCCGACTATCGCCGACGATTGGATGAGTTGACAGATCTGCTGGAAGTGGGCCGTCTGATGTCACAGCCCGTGCGCGAATTATCGCTGGGTGAACGCATGCGGATGGAACTCATCGCCGCCCTGCTCCACCGACCTGACGTGTTGTTTCTGGATGAACCGACCATCGGACTGGATGTCGTCAGCCAGCGGCGTGTGCAGGAATTTCTGCGCCACTACCAGCGCGAACAGCATATCACGGTGATCCTGACCAGCCATTACATGAAAGACGTTGAAGCACTTTGCGACCGCGCGATCGTGATCAACAAGGGAATCGTGATTCATGACGGCCCGCTGGCGGCGATTATCGATCGTTTCAGTCGGCACAAGATCATTGAACTGCAGTTTTCAGACAACATCGTGCCGCAGGGGCTTGAACGCTACGGTCGCATTCTGGAATCGCGACCACCCAAGGTCCGCATTCAGGTCGAAAAGCAGAGAGTTTCGGAATGCCTGTCGAGTGTCCTCAGTCAGCATTCCATCGACGACATCAGCGTTGCTGAACGACCGCTGGAAGATGTGATCGCCGAACTGTTTTCATCCGACGACGCGGCGAGGGCTGAGAATTGACAGCCTCTTCCGCACAAGCCGAATCTGAGACAGCACTCGGCGAAATCCGCGCGCGAATGCGGCTCAAATGGCTTATTCTCAGGACGGCGATTGAAGAACGACTCACCTATCGGGCCGACTTCGCGTTTTCGACGCTCGTCCGATTTCTGCCGATCGTGACACAGATTTTTTTATGGAGCGCCATCTTTCAAGATGCCCCCGGTCGTTCGATTCAGGGTTACAATTTTGGCGAGATGGTGTCGTATTTTCTGCTGGTGATGTTGACGCGGGCGTTTTCCAGCATGCCAGGACTGGCCACCGGAATCGCCGGTTCGATCGCCGACGGTTCGGTGCGGAAATACCTGATTCAACCGGTCGATATGCTCGACCATTTATTCTGGCATCGCATCGCGCACAAGCTGGTTTACTATGCGATTGCCACCGGCCCGTTTGCACTCGTGTTCTGGCTGTGTCGAGCCCACTTGCCGGACTTTCCGGGCTGGCCGGTGATGTTGGCCTTCATCTGTTCGCTGCTGATGTCTTTCCTGATCGGTTTCCTGATCGAGACGTTGATCGGGTTGATTGCCTTCTGGTTCCTTGAAGTCAGCTCTCTGGTCTTCATTTACATGATGCTCAGTTATTTTTTGTCAGGGCACATGATTCCGCTGGAACTACTTTCCAAGTGGCTTCCCTTCGTGGACTATCTGCCGTTTCGCTATCTGGCCTACACCCCAACGGCGATTCTGCTGGGAAAAATTCCTGCCGCCCACTTGCCGGTCGAATTGCTGATTCAAGCTGGCTGGATTGCAGGCCTGTTTGTCCTCAATCGCTACACGTTTAATCGTGGAGTGTTGCGCTACAGTGCGTTTGGCGGATGACGGTGTGCTGCGGCCCTTGTCGGTCACCACGCGCACCGCAGTGGTAGAAATGATCGGCGTTGGTCCATGGCCCCTCATCCGGCCTATCGGCCACCTTCTCCCCCGACGACCGGGGAGAAGGGAGTTTTTCTTTTGGTCCCTTCTCCCCCGACGACCGGGGAGAAGGGAGTTTTTCATTGGGTCCCCTCTCCCCCGACGAGAAGGGGATTTTTTCTTTTGGTCCCCTCTCCCCCGATTTTTGGGGGGGAGAGGGCTAGGGTGAGGGGGTTGTTCGGCCCTCCGTGCTCTCCGTGGTGGGAAATCGCAGTTTGCACCACAGAGCGGCCCG
>QWQG01000027.1 GCA_003670925.1 Planctomycetota bacterium
CCGCGCAACTCGAAGTCCGTCTCACCCTCACATCGCTTCGTAGCCATTAACAACGGCTGGCGACCACGGATCGAGTGATAGTCAAACCGCGGCTGTGCGGCCGCGGAGGCGATGAACACAAGGCTGGCCGTGAAAGCCACTGAGAGCACATTGAAGAAGATTGGGAAGGTCGGCATGACTTACACCTTCACAGCAAAAGGCTTCCAGAAAATCGCTACGATTTTCTGCGATGCCTGCTCTTTAATCCGCAAGATTTGGCCAGCCATGGCACGCATGATGAGACTCATTTGGACTGAATTTTCCTGATCTGCACTTCCTGGAATGCCGTGTGTTCGCCCGTTGCGTTTAAGGCAGATGTTGCCCAGACAAGCCAGCGAAATTCTCCTAGGCTTGTGCCCTTGCTATGCCGCACACTCGTTACATTGAACTTTGCGTTTCGCAGCCCCTGCGTATTCACTTCAGCGATCGGTGTGAATGTCTCAGAGTTGTCGATGGACCAACCTGGATCGGCGGCGGCAGCACTGCCATAGAGCACAAAGTTCTGCGGCCCACGCGTATCTTCACTGTAGGACCACGTGTTAATTTCAAGGAGATCCTGCGCCGCGCCAAGATCGATCTTGTAAAGTCCAACGGCGGTGTTGTTCGTGAACACCGGTCCGTAGTTAGCGGCCAGTTTGCCGTCCTGAAGGGTCGCCAGTGGTTCATTATTGGCTCCCGGATTGGACGTGATCGCCTGAATTGGGAGACATACCGCCGACAATGGAATCCTCTTGAACGCCCCATCCCCTGAACCATCCGCAACGAAGAACGGATACGCGGCAATCTGAACCTGCTGCCGTTGCTGATTCCGAACGAATTCGACCGCCAACGGTTTTCCGCCAGCATCGTGCATCGCCCTCGTAAGATCGCTGAGTTGCTGCAGTGTCTGCCCATTCACCGTCATCAACAAATCATCCTGCTCGAGACCAGCTGTCGCCGCTGCCGATCCGGCCGGAATTTTCAGGAGTCGCAGTCCCCCCGCGTCGACGCTCACTCCAAATGCCGAGAACTCCTTACCCGCCAGCACCTTCACCGAAGCCTGTAACCAGTACGCCGTCGTACGCAGCTTCGCGGGTGCTGTCTCGGCAACCGCCGCCCGCAGACCCGGCAAGGCTGGTGTTTTCGCCTGCTTCTTCAGTTCGGGCTTCTGTACGCCAAACTGATCCATCGGAAAATTTCTGAAGCCAAGCTCCAACGCCGACGACGTCTCCTTGACGCGGTAGTCGCCCCGCGCCGCATCAATGAATAACGCGTCGCCGGTGAGCGAATTCAAGTCGCAACCGTTCTCAGCAAATCGCATCCGGTCGCCATCGCTGGTGGTAAAGAAGTTGCGATCGACTGCCTTGCCCCATTTGCCCGTCGGCATCCCACCAGCGGGCTGGTAAGACCCCATGAAAATGTTGCCGGACACCTCATCTTGGCTCCGGTCATACCAGCAGTGCGGGTGCAACGAGTTGTTGACGGTGATGTTGTTGTAGACCTTTCGAAAAAAACCTTCACGCAACTTCAGCCCGCCATTCAGCAGGAGGTTGTTATAGACCTCGTAATTGCTTGAGCCATCGTCGAGATCGATGTCCCAACCGTGATCGCAGCGCCAGCGATTGTTGCGAATCACAACCGGCTTAACCACGTCCAGCAACGGCAGGCCAAGATCAGCCGCCACTTGCTTGTTCCCTTCTTGGATACTGGGATCCCAGAAGCGATCACGACCCCACGAGTTGAAACTGCCATGGTCGCCGGTCTCCAACACAGTGTTGAAGATGTCACAGAATTCGATCAGGTGCCCACCCCACGTGCCTTCGCTGATGTTAATCCCGGCCCGAGGCACGTCATAAATTGAACAATGGCGGACAGTGATGTCTTGGGCCATGGAGATCTGCACCGGCGCGGTCTGCTTCTCGTCACGGCCGGTTCGCGCGATCAGGCAGTCTTCGACGACGCATTCAGCAGGAAAGTTGTCCGTCAGCGGGCCCGGTGTGCGATCGAGCTGAGCATAGTCCTGAGCGCCATAGCGAAAGAGGGGACTGCGGACCGCCTTGGGGTCGCCCACAAAAGCCACACCGTTGGCGCCGCTGTCCAAGATCAGGCAACCGCGCACGGCGATGCGGCGATTCCAGTTGTTGACGAAGATCGTGTTACCGCCGACTTGGTCGAAGATGCAGTCGACAACCGTACAATCGGCGGCACCATCGTAGACAACCGCGCCGCCGCGATAGACGGTCCAGTCGCTCCTGAGTAATGGCTCCTTATTATCCATAAAGGTGCGCGCAGTGTGACGGAACGTCAGCCCACGCAACTCGATGAATTGAATGGGCTTCTCCTGCGAACCCTTGAATTCGACGAGGTGTGACAAACGCACGACTTCGACAGTCGCCGCTTTCAGGTCCGTGCCGGCCTCAGGGATAAAGTAAAGCGTGTTGGCCATGGCATCGTGGAACCATTCGCCGGGCGCGTCGAGTTCCTCGCGCAGGTTCTCGACAAAACGATACTTATCGTGCATGGGGCCAGGCCGGTTGTTCTGCCAGCCGCCTTCCATCTCGAGGCTGCCATCGGGCATCTTTCCTTTGATGAGCCAATGCATGTCACCCCAAAGCCCCGGGTGCATCGCGTGGAGGTAGCCACCAGCAGGATCTTTCCATCGCGCGATGCGGTCCTTGGACAAAGCATCCTCGGACGACTCGCCGCGTGCGTCGTGGTTCAAATCCCACCGATCGAAGAGATTCTTGCCTTCGATGCGATTCGGAAATCGCGCCATGATTTGCCGTTTGCCATTCACCCAGAGTTGGTCGATCGTCAGTCCTTCGGGTGTGGCGGCTTCCATGACACCTTCAGCCCCGGATTTCCATGCAAGATCCAACGTCAGTCCGCCGCTGATCACTGGCGTGTGGCCAGGCAATGCAGCAATGATCAACGGAGAATTCTCAACACCCGAGTCTTCCGGAGAAAAAACGAGTGTCTGCGGCAGATAGTAGACGCCGGACCGCAACAGGATGGTCAGCGGCCCCGCCTGCTTCGCCCGAATCTCGCGAGCCAGATCACGGGCGCGGGCAAGCGTCGCCAGCGGCTTCTCCTCCGTCCCAGGGTTCCGATCACTGCCGTGAGGCGCCACGAAGAGTGACACCTCAACCCCGGCAGCTAAGCTCATGCTCATCATTCCGGCCAAACAGATACACAGAACTACGTGGATTGAATTCCGCTTTTTCATATCCCCCTGATCTTACTCGAACTTTGGTGCGGAGAAAAGCGGTCAGGTCGCACTGGGATTTCAACCCTGTGGGAACCCGACATTTTAGGAGTGCGGTGGCTTGACACCGCTTTGGTGATTTTTGGTGAAGCCCTTTGGATGCTACGTCAGGGCGAATCCGACAGATGAACGGAATGAAAGTCGCTCCGCGACGATGCCAAAGCTCCGTCGAGCCGGAGCACTCCTAAACTCGTCTTCAGCACTCCGTGTGAAGTGAGCCGGGTGAGGTATGACGAATCCTTAACAATTCGATTGTCACAAAAATCGCTGGTCCCATGAACACATTGCCTCTGCTGATGCGCGGTACCGTGCTGACTTTGGTGTTCCCTTCGTCGTCGAATCTGGCAAGTCGGACAGGAATGTCCAACGTACTATTCACTCCGCACAGCAAGAATCGACACGAAATTAAAGCACTGGAACCACGGAGCGATCGTGGTGAAACCGGCCTGTCTGAGCCGTGCGACATGCGTGTGGAGTGATTCTGGGATCAGGCGATTTTCAATCGCCGTGCGTTTCTGAGCGACCTCAAGCTCACTGTAACCGTGGGCACGCTTAAAATCGTGATGCAGATCGGTCATCAACTGCTGCTGGTTAGGTTCATCGAAACAGATTTTTTCTGACAGCAGCAAGGCTCCGCCTGGCAGCAGTCCACGCCAGACATTCTCAATCACCCGTGTGCGCTCATCAGGCGGAAGAAACTGCAGCGTCAGATTCAGCACTACAAAACTAGCGTTGCAGATCTCGACATCGCGGAGATCTTTCTCATGCAGCTCCACCAGGCAGCCCTTGTCGCTCGATTCCCCGAGAATCGTTCGCAGACGTTGGATCATGGCCGCTGAATTATCCACTGCGTGAATCGTGCAATCCGGAGGTGCTTGCCGTCGAATCAACCGCGTGGCAGCACCCAGCGAACATCCCAAATCCCAGACAGTGGTTCCCGGACAAACAAATCGTGCAGCCAATTGTTCGATCATCGATAGGATCGATGCGTATCCCGGAACCGACCGCGCAATCATGTCCGGAAAGACTCTGACAACCTGTTCGTCAAATTCAAAACTGCCTACCTGAGTTAGGGGCAACGCATAAATGTCATCACGCATCATCATCTAGCCGTTCATCATGCCAGTTCGGGTTGCTGACGTTTTTCAAGAGCGTAAGAAACGAGGCCCTCCAACGCTAGGCAGCCGAGTCCGGCCAACAACAGCCAACGCCAAAATTTCTGACGAGATTCCAGTTCCACAGCATCCAGTTGGGCTGCAAGGGCAGGATCGTCTGACGGCTGCGAAGCGTCACGCACTTTCGCAATTTCAGGGGACATTCCCAACGCCTGCAGCTGGCCGGCAGGCAGCGGTTCCGTGCGACTTTCTGACGCAGCAACTGTCACCAGCAGACTGACAGATTGCGGGCCATCAGTGTTTTCACTGCTGAGTGTCCAGCGGCCGGGTTCATCAAGGACGACGGATTTTAGGCCGGCCGACTGCGATGCGTTTGTCTCCGCCAAATTTGGATTGGCATCCGGAGTGACGTTGACAGGCTCTGTTGCAGACAGCGTGCCGTCGGGCCGGGTCAATGTCCAAGTATCGTTGCCCGTCAACTCCGCAGGAATAATCCGGTGACCAACTTCCAGCAACTGATGTCCTCTCCGCCGTGGGTTAGCCATTTGCACGAGTCTTTGAATCATCGGCGGAAATCGTGTCGATAACGCCCACTGGCTGTCGTCCGGATGCCATCCGCTGGCGAGCACAACAATACGCCCGCCCAACGGATGAGTATATTCCAGCACTGCGGGACTGCCGGAATCGAAACGAGCAAGGACTCGCACGGCATCAGCTTGCTTCTCATCCAGCGTCAGCGTGCGATAATGTCTGAAGCGGATTGAGGAAAAGTCAGAGAATCTCGCGTCCGCGAACGTAGCAAATAGGGGCGATGAGAAATCGATCTGTCCGAGCATCGCGTAGTCTTTCACGGCGGCTTCGCTGTACGCCAATTCCGGCGGCAAGAGATTCTTGACCGATTCTGCCATCTCAACCGACTTCAATGCAAGGACGACAACGCCATCCTGTTTTAAAACAGTTTCCAGTGACGACGCCAAGCTGTCGGGAATCGACTCTGTCACAAAGACGAGTCGCACATCCGAAGTCGCAGGCACGGCAACTCCGTCCGTCCCCAGCAGATCTGTCACTTCGATCGGATCAGTTTCGTTGCCATCCAACGCGCGTTGCAGAAAATAGCGCATGGATTCGGAGTTGTTCGTATCTGTCGAGCCTGCATGAGCGACGTGAATCACGCCGCGTTCGTCGATCGGTAAATCGACAACATTGTCAAACACATGCGGTTCGCCGAGCAATTCGACGCCCATGATTTGTGCCTGTCCCTGAACGGCGGCGGGCACGGAAAACGTTCGCCGCTGTCCGCCGCCCAACTCTGCCGTCAGCGGAGTTCCCACAGGGTGGCCTTGCGCATCAAACGTCTGCAGGATGTATTTGGTCACCACTGCATCGCCGGAGTTGGTGACGCGTACGCGAATTTTTCCGGTGCGATTGTCTTCAATAAGACTCAAACCCGCATTGCCTAGCTGTTGCGGCTGGACGATACGCAGATCGAGCTTAACTGAATCCGGCCATTTTCCGGTACGCAGTTCATCGAGCGAACTTCCTTGCTGAAAATCGGTGATCAGGATCACGCGGCGTGCGCTCACCGCATCTGACTTCAATGTTTCGCGCGACACTTCATCCGCAGTTTCCAGTAAAGCGTTGGCTGTGCGCGTCGCCATCCAATCAGGTTCCCATGACTCAATCGCTCGTTCGATCAATGCCAGACGGTTGCCGGGATGGGTCGTCTTCCATTCTTCGGCTGTAATCAGCTTACGCATCGATTCGGAGTAGGCGGAGACACTCAGCGTATCATTCGCATCCAATTCATCGGTAACCTTGTGCAGTTCCGCAGCGACAGCTTCGCGCAGTCCGTCGCGCCGCATGCTGGCACTGGCATCAACCAGAATGGCAACGCGATCCGCACTTCCGGTGGCCGCTGCTTTATCAATTGCCAGCCGTTGAAACGGTCGCGCAAATGCCAGCGCGATCAGGGCGACGGCCAAGATTCGCAGCAGCATCAAAGGCCAGTGTTCGATGGTGGAACGTTTCGTCGTCTTCGGCAAAGTCGGCGACAGAAAGCGCACGATGCTGAACGGCATCCGCACAGCGGGGGTGCGGCGGAGCATGTGCAGCATGATCGGCACACCCGCGAGCAAACCGCCTGCGACGGCGAAAATGGGAGCAAGAAGTTCAAACATGCCAAAGTGATCCCGACATTCTTGTCTGGCTGGTTTTACGAATAGGATGGACATTCATGTCCGTCGTAAGGCCAGCAAAGGCAGTTAGAGCGAAGTTTACGATATCATCAAAATACATCGCATGTGGAACGCCCTACGGACAGGACTCGGACATGAATGCACAAGCTACCTGAATCGCAGGACAATTCAGCGACGCAGCAATCGCAGGAATTGCAGAGTCCGTTGAAAGTCTTCCGGGAATGGTGCTTCAAACTGGATGTCTTTTCCACTCACTGGATGCCGAATTGTCAGACGAAACGCATGAAGCGCCTGGCGGGCGATGAGCACGTCGTCACCGGAATTCATCGGCTCAACGGTGGAATTGAGGCCTTTTTCCGCAGCCGGCAAGGCAGAACGGCGATTTGCACCCACCGCCGATTTCATGACTTCCGACTTTGTCAGCGTGGGCTGACCGATGTACATGCGGTCGGCGACGATCGGCGTCAGAATGTGCTGCATATGAATTCGCAGTTGGTGCGTGCGTCCGGTTTGCGGATGCAGTTCCATCAAGGCATAGCTGCCGAAGTCTTCGCCCGTGCGATAGAACGTCACAGCTTCGCGCGCGTTGCCGCCTTCCGGACAGACCATCATCTTTTCCCGCACGCGCTGATGCGGACAAACAAACGTCCGGATATAGTCGGACGCCAGTTCCGGGACTCCACGTACGATGGCTCGGTATTCTTTCTTCACTTCGCGGCGTTCGAACTGGCTGCTGATTTTCTGATGAACCTGATTGTCTTTGGCAATCAGAATTACACCGGTCGTATCGCGATCCAGACGATGTACGATGCCGGGTCGATGACGGCCGGCGACATCGCTGAGCGTATCGAAGTGAAACTGCAACGCACTCGCCAGCGTGCCCTGGGAGTTGCCTCGCCCCGGATGCACGACCATATTCGCCTGCTTGTTGACCACGATGATTGCGTCATCTTCGTACAGGACATCCAGCGGCAGATTCTCCGCGACGATGTGCGATTCCTCGGCGTCCGCCAACTGAATCCAGACTCGATCATTCACCCTCAGACGCCGCGATGATTTGGGCGTGAGTCCATTCAACTGCACGCCGCCCGCTTCGATCGCCCGCTGCAGTTGAGCGCGGCTGTGATTGGGAAACAGGCGGCTGAGATAATGATCCAGCCGCCAGCCATGTGCGCGAGCTTCAACAGTGATATCAATCGGCTCATCAGAATTCGCAAGATCCTCAGCCGACAGTGGCGAAATCTCGCTCGTGTCGGTTATTGCACGATCTTCTTCGTCCGATGTCATTCGCCGGATTTCTCTGGCACCGGTGTCTCACCGACCGGAGCTTCCGTGGCTGGTGGAGTTGCCGGAGATTCTGCTGCAGGATCTGACGGCGTTTCAGTCGCTGGCGTTTCAGTCGCTGGCGTTTCAACATTGGCTGGATTTTCGGCGGGAGCTGCCGGTGTCGAAGCGTCCACGTTTGGCAAGCCAAAATTGTGTAGGTCAGGGAACATCGGCGTTGACGGGACTTGCCCCGGTCCACCATCCTGAGGCATCAGCAGGTCATCACCAGGTTTTGGATTCTGAGTACTGAACCATGCATAGAATTCCCGGCTGTCCGTTGAGGATAAGCGCTTAACACGCGACTCCGCGATACTCTTGAATGTTTTGGAATCCGGGAACGTCGTGAGGATCCGATCCCACGCGGCGGAGGCGGCCTTCATTGAACCGTCTGTGCCATCACAGCGACATTCGGCAACTCGGGCAAGCCCAACCAGAACACGCTCGCGAATCGGGCCAGTGATGTCCTTCCGATCTTCGAGTTGAGTGTATGCCTTCGCAGCAGACGTTAGATTGACCTGTGCAGCTTCGCGATTGGTGAACAGATTGGAAACCGCATCTTCCAGTTCACGATCCGCCTGACGCAGACGCGCCAGAATCCCGATCGGTGAATCCGGGGAATCATCAGCCACCGCCTGGTAATCTTCGGCTGTGGTCGCCAGCAGCAGGTCTCGGGACACTTCTGCAGTGGGAGCAGGCTGCCGCTGAAAGTAGACAACCACCGCCGCGATCGCCATGAGCGCTGCCACCCCGTAGATCATCGTGGTGCCGTACCTCGCAAAGAACGGCTTGGATTCTTTCAGAATTTTGGCCAGCTGAACTTCATTTTCGTGATGGACGTAATGACGATCCGACATTGTCGGTGAACTTTCATCGAGAGACACGGACCCCCCCAATTGGGGTGGTATCTAGGTCAGTTTGGTCGCAATACAAACCGCACAGTATATTGGTCTGAGCAAAATTAGGTCAAGCTGGCAGTTCTTCGCTACTAACCGTGACAATTCCGTATTTCACCAGCTTTCGCGAAACGGCATAGGCTCACCAAACCATGGGGATCGCTCCGCAGGCTGTAGGTCTTGATCGTTTGGGAAATGCCCTCCGCACGAGCCACCAAGCATTAGCAGGGGCTCTTGATCGAGAAGGATTTCGACCTAGAAACTCGTGAGACCTACCCAACGGAGGTGACGCTGCATTTCAAGAGTAAACGTTACTTGGACTCAGGTGCAGGCCTCCCACCCATTTCCATGCTTTTTTTCTGCCAGTCAGCATTTTGAGCCTCTGTTGCGTTAGCTCCTGGTTCGGTCACGGGGGAAATTTCCTTCACGCCACCGCAGCCAAACGCAATCAAGCTAAAAAGTACAGCAATCCCATTGCGAGTTAACATTGTCATTCTTTATGTCCTGTTGAATTAAGAAATCTGACCGGCAAACATGCTACCAGTGCGTTGTTTTAGTATATCAAACGCACTTTTCTTGACAAGCGGTTAAGCACGTTCTGCCAGCAAGTCGCTTCCTGTTCACGGTTTAACGATTGATAAAAATCAAGCATTTGCGTGGCGGTGTCTGGGCTATCGAGATTTGCAAGAGCCGCACGAAGTTTCTGATGCGTTAAAGCTTCCATTTGCAGTTCTACGCGTTTCGCGTCATTTCTCACAGATTCTGCTTCTGCTTTCTTTCCCAGTCGCGCAAGGCACTGGGCTTTTCGATGCATGAGTGACCACTCGGCAGGACCCGGCCACACAGCCAGCGCTCGATCATACGCCGCTACAGCTGCCGCAGCATCGCGATCAATCACCTCAAAAACTTTTGCCGCTGTGCTCCAATAGGCATATCCCTCTGTGGGTTGCGGCCATCGTTCCAGCTCTGATTTCGCCTCGTCCAATTTGCCGATCTCAAGCATGACGGCTACCAAAGTTGCGACATAAAACGGGGATTGAAATGCATCATCTCTGTCACGAATCCGCAGCAGGAGTTGGAGCGCCTCGTCACGCTGATGATTATGCAAATACCATTGTGCGAGCGCTGCCAAGATCAGTGGTGAATCCGGTTCGCTAGAATAGAATTCCTCAAGTCTGGCAATATCAGATTCTGGACCAGGATACTCTCCGGGTTTCAGAAAACCCATCTGTCTATCAAAACCAGCAGTTGAAGCACTCGGACTGAACTGGCTTACATACCATTCACGGAGACGTTCGGCTCGGGCAGACTCATCTGACAATTCATAAGTTTTCCAGAAATGCGGTTCGCTCTGCTGAAAACGCTCCGTCATGTCACACAGTTGCCATAGCAGGTAGTGGCTGTCGAGCAGGTTCGGATTCAACTCCACTGATCGCAGCAACAGCGACTCTGCACGGGCGGGCTGGTGCAAAATCAAAAGTGCAAGACGCCCTTCGCGCATTCTGGCTTCGCTTGCGTGTGCAGAATCTTCCGGAATGAGTTGGAGTCTTGAAATTGCTAGCGTCGCAGCCTCGCGCGGTGTCCGAGTCTCTCCGGAGATCACAGCCTGCGACCACAAGAGAATGGCCTCAGGACTGCGGGGATGAAATCGAAGGTAGTGGAACAATTCCGTTTCGGCTTCCGTGGCACGCTGCTGCCGGAGAAGTCGCAATGCACGCGCCGGGGCACGTTCCAAATGCACAATTTCGAGCGTTAACCATACTACCAGTCCTGCAATTGCCGAGGAAATCAGAATCCTGCGTCTGCGGCTTTTGGACGGATCAGATGACTTTGCAACCGGACCAACATCGTCGCTCATCGCGGAATATCTTTCGGTGAACCACCTTCGGTGATCCGCCAATATTGATTTGAGGCCACTGCAGGAAACTGATCAGTTCTTCCAGAAGGCCACGCAATCTCAACTCGCGCGGTTTCGGCACTGTTAGCGACATGGAACAACAAGGCTGAATCGTTGGTGGAAAGGTAACTGCCCCCTGCACTAAAGACCTGTGTCTGTCGATCCTCAGATGTCGTGACGGTCACCCGCGCACAGACCGGTGGAATGCGATTGGCTCCCTCAAGGATTAATCCCAAAAATCGGCGGCCGGTCACGGTGTCGTTTCTGAGCAGAGCCGCCGGTTTTTCAAGATGTGTCACCGCAAGGTCGGTATCCCCATCGTTGTCGTAGTCGGCTGATGCGACGCTGCGCCCCAGCCAACGACTCTGAAAATATTCTCCGCTATGTCTCGAAACTTCCCTAAATTTCCCTTTCCCATCATTGTGCAATAACTGTGGATGCATGGCATTCGGCTGAATCGCAGCACCAAGCACATGGCCATTTGCAATGAATAAATCGGGCGCTCCGTCGCCGTCATAGTCCAGCGGTGAAGTGCCGAAGCCTAGGCTCGAAAAACTTGCCGCAGCAACTCCTGTCCGAAAACTGTCATCTTCAAACAGCATCCCGCCAAGATTATGGTACAGCGTGTTCTTCATCTGATAATAGTGCGTCAGATAGAGATCGACCTGCCCATCGGAGTCAAAATCAGCACAGGAAATACCCATGCTCGCCTCATTCATGCCATCACCACTCACGGCACAGCCCGCTTCTGCTGCAATTTCACAGTACAAACGTGGCCCCGGAATGGTCGTCGGATCGGCACAACGGGTGTATAGAAAATTTGCTGTCATGTCGTTGGCGACATAGATGTCCGGCAGAAAATCTGCGTTGAAATCTGTGACGACGATCGCCAGCCCCTTGCCTGCTATCGGATTGAATCCGAGTTCATCAGCAGCTTCGCGAAATGTTCCATTGCCTTGATTCAGGTAGACAAGATCAGACACGCCTGAATAACGTCCAGGGCCACAGTACCCTATTTTGTCGCCATAGAGACACGTCTGATTGTTGGCAAGTGTGACGTCCAGATAATTGACGACGAACAGGTCAAGGTCCGCATCTCCGTCGGCGTCAAACCAGACACCACTCGTACCCCAGCGAGAATCACCTACCCCGGCCAGATGCGTCGTATCCGTGAACGTCCCGTCTCCATTGTTCTCGAACAGAATATTGGGGCCGTAATTCGCAACATAGAGATCGCTAAATCCGTCGCTGTTAAAGTCGGCAGCGATACACCCCTGGCCATATTCGGAATCGTCCGAACCGGACTCTTTCGCAACGTTACGAAAGTCCTGCAGACTATAATTGCGGAAAAGAGCATTCTCAAATTCTTGCCCAGTTCCGGCGGCAGGCTCCAACAGGCTGCCGTTCGCAAAGTAGAGATCCAACATTCCGTCTCGATCAAAATCCAGCCAAGCAACGCCGCCTCCCATTACCTCGGGAAGGAGAAAACGACCTGCAACCACATCCGAGTGAAACGTGAAATTGATCCCGACGTCGCGAGCAATCTCCACAAAGACCGGGGGCGGGCTTTCAAGCAACACCGAGCTCGCTGACTCGCCAGCGGGAGCACTTGCGGTCTCGAGATTTTTCTGATTTGCGGTTTCGCTGGTCAATGTTGCAGGTTCGGGGTTCGAGGAATAAGTACTCTCGGATGTCCGACCGCATCCAACTAGGAAAATCCCCGGGGTAAACAATGCCAGACATAACGAAAGCACGTGCGTCCCGGCAGGCTTGAACAAAACTGTCAGGGAATAAGAGCGCCCCTTCAACGTCTGAGATCCTCCTGTTGCGCGTGGTGACAACTCTACTCCACGCGGTCATGATTGAGAGAATGGGCGAGCGGCATGCATCAGCTTGCCGGTACCGAAATGAAACACCATTGGGCTCACGCCCAATGCCACTCACTTTGGTTACGGACTAAACAACCGGAATCGCCAGCGAGGGAATTCTCGGCGAACACAAGCACCCTCAGCCCCTCGCTGACGCTTCGGGTTACAACGTGACTGCCATTGGGCTCAAGCGATCTCGCCCCCCGGACGCATCTCTGGCCATGCGAAGTATAATCGAAGAAAGAATTTAGCTACGAATCCCAAACGACTCAAAACCAAAAGAGCCGGGCCGTGGAATAACCCACTGCCCAGCTCTATTACTCGAACAAAGACGTCTTTTAAAAGCTGCCAAGCGGTTGTCCGTCGTTCCTGACACCAAAATTTGCCCAAGTGTCGTAATCAACACTGTCACTGATGAATTTCACTCCACCGTCGACGAGGCCGACCGTCACGCCTCCCACGTGCCAACTCGATGCCGAGAACATCCCACTGCCGTTCCAATCACCTTCATGAGAGTAACAACCGGCTTCATTCGGGCTCGAATTGTGCGTGTAGGTTGAACCATTTCCGACGAATGACCATGCCCAACTGCTGCCTCTCATCTCGTGACGGCCTTGATCCCCAATCGACCCGGTCGTTCGGCACGCATTCCGCATGAGTCGGTGCGGTTGGTTCGGAACCCATGTTCTCAGTTGCTTCGAAACGGGATCATTTAACTTCAACGGGTCGTAGCGCTCGATCCCAAATTCTGAATAAAGAGCGGTATTGCTGGTACCGTCGATGAATTTCGCAAAAGTTACCGGCGGATTTCCTCGGCCCCTTTCACCCACGTAGCAAGCCGCTCCGTTGTGGCGAGCTTCATAGCCACTTACCGTGTTCACGTTGTCTGCTGAGTAAGCCATCACTCCGTTGTTAATGGCGTATGTGAAGCTCCCTTGTAAGCCGGCCCCTGGCGGCTGAGCGTTGGATGGACAGTTGAAAATCGATAGACGCCCACTTTGAGCCAAGTTAGAACCACGATTCCAGAGATTATACGGGTAGTCATTGACATTGAGTTGGCTGAAAATTGCGCCTTGCTCAATGTATGGAGTTAAATACACCTTGTCAGAAAACGCCTGCACTCGATCTCGATTATTGCCGTTATCGTCGATACCCCATCCGATGCTGATCGGGAACTGGCCGTAGACGTCGTGGTAGTTGTGCATTGCGAGCCCAATCTGTTTAAGATTGTTCTTGCATTGCGTCCGACGGGCTGCCTCTCGAGCTTGCTGCACAGCAGGCAGAAGTAACGCTATCAAGATAGCGATAATTGCAATCACCACCAACAGTTCGATCAGCGTGAAGGCACTCCGAAAGGGCCTCCCAAATCTTGAAAACTTGAACATGGGAAATAACCCCTAGAAAATGGCAAACACAAGGGAAAAATGTAATCGCACTGTCATGGAAAATGCCAGTTCCCATCGGAACTTGAAAAGGGGGCGCTTGGCCCCTTCTGTATTTAGACTACAAGAAATAATTAGTCAATCGAAAATTCTTCGACTCCACGCAGATTAGGGCGATAACTAGTGTCAATTTTTTGTTTCCGAGGGATCATTCAGCGTGAACTCCTTCGTATTTCTGGATTCTTGATCGTAAATCTCAATCTCGAGTGGCGTGGATCTCAAGTCCAGATACATAGCCGGAACGATCGGAGTGGGTGGACTCCCGCCTGTCATCGCAGAAACCGCCAGTTTGTGACGTCCTAAGTAAGCCCCCGGCTGACCATTGGTCATTAAGGTGAACCGGCCCTGTGCATCTAGCGCTCCCACCGCCCCTGTCAAGTCTTTGTTAAATGGTTCAGTGAGGATTCCGCCCGAAGAAACTGCTGCTCCTTTGTAAAAGACGCGTCCGGAGTAAGGAACTAGGATCGGCGGGGTGGTTTCGCGGAACAGTAAGTACCAGCCTCCTGCTCCTATTCCGGAAAGAATGAGCACCGTGAGTAAGACGCGCACTAGGCTAAAGTCTTGTTGGTAAGGCAAACCTGATTCCGGCTCACGGGTTTGAACAGGCTTCGCGGGAACGGGATTTGGCTCAGACGCCGATTCAGGATTGGTCACAGAAATACTCTTCCCCAAAAAAAATACACGCACTTATTGAACAGGAATTTCGAGACACAGTGTCGGCTGTTCGCTCAAAGACGGTTGCACAAGGACATAAGCTCCCCCTTGCCGGATGCTGCGGACAAGGGATCGTGTTCCATTTGGCCAACGAATTCTGAGATCGATATTCTTTGAGTTGCCATGAGCCGGAAAAATAAGTCGTTGATCTGAAGCGGACGCGTAACTTCCTCCACCGTAAATAACTTGGCAAGCCGGAAGATCTTCGGAGATCGATTCTATCACAGAACCGATGGCCGTTCGATTGTCAGACCTGCCAATCAGCCGAACGACGACACTGTTGCTATCTCTCGTGTCATTCCGTAATAGCGCCGGCTGATTATCCTGATGGCCAATCACGACATCCGGATCACCATCATTGTCAAGATCTACGGTCACGAGTGCGCGGCCACAGTGCAATTGTTCAAAATACGCACCACAATCTTTCGTGACAAGTGAAAACATGCCGTTCCGATTGTGCCAGACGCCAGGAGGCTGAAGATATCTGCCTTCTTTGCCAAATTGGCTCAGGTTATTATCGGTATGCCCATTTGTCACAATAAGATCGGGCCAACCATCTAGGTCAAAGTCACTGAGAGCGGTCCCCCAGCCCACATATGGAAGACTGCCATCGGGAATACGCATGCTGCCGGATTCTAGAAAGTTCTCGTTGCCAATATTTTCATACAGCGCATTTGCTTCGTTTTCGTAGTTTGTAACGAACAAATCAAATAGACCATTGCGATCAATATCAGCGACAGCCAAGCCCATCGACGCTTGCGCGGTTCCTAAGTGATCGAACGCTGTGCCTGTGGATTCGGCCCGGTTCGGCAAGCGCCCGTCTCCTGAATTGATCAGAAGTGCGTTGGCGCTAATATCGTTGGCGACGTAAAGATCAATCAGGCCATCCGAGTTCAGATCAGCTGCTATCACACCCTGAGCCCGCCCCGGTGGATCATTAATCCCAAATTTCTCAGAAGCGTCGTCAAACGCACCGTCGCCCCGATTGTGATACAGAATGTCTTTCGCGGGGGGAAACAAGGTCGGGCTACAATACATCCGAATCCCGCGTCCCTGATCCCCACAATATCGATTGTCGGCAAAGTCCCAGTCCGCGTAGTTACAGACATACAGATCAAGGAAACCATCGTTATCGAGATCAGCGAATGCCGCGCTGACACCCCATTTGGAATCATCAGTTGCCGTTTCCGATGACACCTCACTAAATGTCCCGTCCCCATGGTTCACGTACATCTGATTGGTGCCAACCGATGCCACATAAATATCTGGAAAACCATCGTCATTATAATCGCCGATCGCCAATCCGCTGGTGTATTCAGAAAATCCGAGGCCACTCAACTTTGTCACATTCTGAAACACCCAGTCGCCTAGGTTGCGATAAAATTCATCTGCCGGAAGTTTGCGTCTGGGATCAATCGGAAACGAAGTCCCGTTGCCGAAATACAAGTCGTACCGACCGTCCATGTCGAAATCAAGTGTCGCAAGACCACTGCCATTTGCTGCCGGAAAGGCTTTGTCTGCCGAATCGCCGCTTTCATGGAGAAAACTGATCCCGGATGTTTGTAGCATCGAAGTGAAATGGATCGGACTTGCCTGCCCTGATGCAACAGATGCCTCACGATCGGATGTCAATTCAGAACTCGCCTCACGGGACGTGATCTGAGGACTTTCGAGGGGGATTGCGGCGAGCTGGACCTTGCGTTTATCACTTTCGCAACCCTGCAACAAGACGGCCATGACTACTGCCGGAATAACCAATCGCATGCAAAGTCTTGCTGTCATCACTCCGCCTCCTGTGAAGCGGGGTTTGGTACGGACTGAAGATTCTGGTGAGGTTCCTGTAATCCATTCAAGATTTGTTCTGACACCAATGGCCAGACGCCGATCTTATGGTCGCGAAGCAAAGCCGTGACGGCTCCTAGTTTTGTCTCCACTTTCACCTGCTGGTCGCGTCGCGCTGGCATATGACAATCGATGCATCGCGTTTCTTTTGTCGATCCTGAAATGTTGCTTTCGCCACAGGCTTCCTGCGTGTGGCACTTCAGGCATTTCCGAGAAAAATCTGCCAGTTGACCACGCTGATCCGCATGCGGATCGTGACAAGTAATACAAGTCAGATTCTCGCCCTTGATGTAACATTGACTTTTCATGAGTCGCGCCAGTTGATTCGCGCTATGAGGATCTGCGTTGTTCGCGTCGTCCGCAGCTAGATCAAGCTCTAGGTAATGCGACAACGGTTCCCCTGGCAGATACGTAAAAGCAGGGGCGATGGGTTCGCCCGCAGAATGACACTGTGCGCAGAGTTCGTTCAAGCGATCTTGGGATAACGTGCTGGGATTCGTGATGCGATGTGCAACCGACGCACTAGGAAATTCACGATGGTATTCAACATGTTCCAGACCTGGACCGTGGCACCGGACACAGGTGACACCCAGAAGATAATGATGTCGATCAAAACGATTGACCGCATTCCGCGCCTCCGCAAACCATGTCGCATGACATTCGAGGCAGCGAACCGGGACCGGCCTTGAAAAATCTGCCGTTCCGTCATAATACATGCCGGGACTGTTGACCCATTGATCCAGTTCAGTCAAGTAACTGACATGCATCTGGTACAGCCGATCGCCTTCCCAGGAGAGATAGCTTTGACCATGGTTGCCGGAACCGAGCACAAGGTCAATGGACCGCCGATGGAGGTATGCACGGGAATTCTTTCTGATATTCAATTGCTGAAAGTACCCGTCTGCAGTGTGATCCATGGTGAACCAGAAATCGGGATCTGCAGTCTGCAACAAATTCCGAGGTGCCTGAAAACTGGCAAGAATCGTCTCGAGCGACGGTTCTGCCGACGTGCTGGCGTGGGCCGTTGTGATAAACGATGCATATTTTGATTCGTGACACTCACGACAGGCAGCCGCCGGCAAAAAACCTCGCGACTCAGGCAGAACCGTAGATTGATAGTGTGGTTCATCGTGAACCTCCGGAAGCAGAACCCAACCGGTTCCTGGGTAACCGCCTTCCAAAGCTAGGTCGCCCCAGTCTTCAGCACGAATGCGATGCGTGGAAGGCAATTCTGTCACGGGATGAAACGTGTCATCTACTCTGCCTGAAAAAAATTCCCAAAGCAGCATCGGGCCCAACACCACGCCGACGATGACTCCTATTGGCTTCAAGCATGAATTCCACTTAGATTTTTTTGGGGGCATTACCGACATCAAAACAATGCGATTGGCAACTGGTTCAGATCAGGCAACGCACTCCGCTTCCGGATGGCAGCCCCTAACCTGATCACAAAGGGATGGATGCTGGGATTCTGCATGAGCGGACTCAGTAAAATTTCGGCCTGATCCCAGTTCCCCTGCTCCGCCAAGCGGTAACAGCGTAACGCCTGTCCCCACATTGTGCCAGGCGATTCAAGCAGAACCTGATCGACCGAATGCTGCAGCTCGTCGCGTTTGCGAATGGATTCCACTTTTGCGTTCCAACGACTGGCCAATTCCGTGTCACCAGCAATGGTGTACGCGCGTTGCAGCAGAAATGCCGATTCTCGTGAGATGTCAGGGGAATCGGCAAGCGGCTTCAATAAATCGATCGCCTGCCGGAAGTCCAATTTCCGCATTGACAACTCTGCGAGTCCCTGCCGCGCCGCCTGTTGATGGGGGTCCAGTTCCAACGCCAGACGCCATTCTTTCTCCGCAGCATCCATCTTTCCCAGCCGCAACCATGCCAGACCGAGAATCGACCGCGCACCCGCAGTAGGATTGAGCTTAATGCTTTGACTCAATTTGTCAATCGCTGCAGCGGGTTCGCCTACGCTGAGCAGGGCTGCTCCATGTTGCAAAAAAAATTCATCAGAACTAATCTGGAGATTTGAAGCTTCGGGATTCAACTCGAGGAGTTTTTGCCATGAGTCACAGGCCTTTCGATTGTTGCCCCGTTCCTGCTGAAGCGTTCCAATTAACAATTGTCCGCGCGCCTCAAAACCACTGATCATCGCGAATCGATTCGCAGCATCGAGCGCTTCGTCATATCGCCCCAGCTTAGCCCGACAGGCACTCAGTTCATGTAACAGGTCTGGGTCGTCAGGGTTTTGCAAGACTAGGTATTCCGAAATTGGAAGAGCCTGCACCCATCTTTCCTGCATCAAATACGCTCTAGCACAGTCTCGCATGTCGGCTTCCGTCGCGGCTCCGACCTCATCGAACAATTGCGCGGCCTCCGCAGCGTGACCAAGACGAACGAGTGCTCTGGCTTTCAACGCTATCGCAGGGCCATGCTTCGAATGGTCCCGCAAGAAGAGGTTCGCCAATTCCAACGCCTGTGCATTCTGACTGTCCTCCAACAATCGCTCGACGGCACGGAGAGGTCGTTCTTCCCACCACACCATGCCCCATAAAACACCGCTGAGTGCTGCAGCCACCAAGAGGCCGACGAACAACCAACGCATCCCCTTCGGCCACTGTCGGCGTTTACGAGTTGCGGAGAAATTCACCAGATCACGTGCCCTAGGAGTAATCACTCACCGAATCCTATCAATCATCCTAGAATCCTAGGTTGCTGTCACTGTTTGGCCACAAAAATACCACGAAGTCATCCATGTCGCAACGAATTTGTGGGAACCACACCCATGGGGGGGGACTGCTGATTGATTGGACGCGCGCTTCATCGGTGCAATGTGACAGGAATGCACCATTGAATTACGGGCGTTCCGTCTTCTGTTCCATATGCGACGCAGGATGCACGCGAGTGCGTTTTTGGTGGGCGAGGCGGCGACTTTTTAGGAGGAGTTCTTCGACATTCGCGTCTCCCGAATCCTGTTCATAGCACCATTGCAGCATTTCACCGGCTTCTGCGTAACGTTCCTGATTAAGCAAAAATACGCCTAGAGCACGATGCGGCCAGTAAGCAGTTTCGTCGCAGGTCAGGGCAAGGCGGAGCATGTTTTCAGACTGCTCATGAAGTCCAAATGCATGAGCAGCCTTATGACCATCCATCAGCAGACTCACGCGTTGACTGGTCTCCTGCAACGGATCTGACGGCACGGACGCAGTTTCAGATCCTGCTGTCGTTGCGGGTCGCGTGACTTCCTCAATCACGTAAAGTAGTTTCTCGATGTCCGATTTTCGACCGCGTTCGCGAAACGCCGCCAACACCTCATCAAGTTCATCAAGAGACGGCTTAAAGGTGGTGATCACAAAATCTGCCGGCAACTGTTGGGAGATATTCAGACAGACCTGACGCCGATACTCGGGACTGGAATGAAACACGAACTGCCATTGTTCCAACGCGGCATCGACTTTGCCTTCGGTGAGCAGACAGTCACCAATAAAGTAACGCACATACGGGTCATTACCACCAGCCAGCATCGTCTGATTGATCATTGACTGTCGTCCGGGATCCCGCACGTCTCTCAGAAAACTCGTGTGCAGCAGAATCATGTAGGCTTCTCCCTTCACCGGACACAGGGCCAGCGCGCGGCGCGCCATCTGATCGGACAGCATGAGCAGCTTGATATTTCGACCGAAGGCTTTCTTCAACCAGACGTGCATTTCCCCGGTAGACTTGAAGTTGGAAAGCGCGGCGTCGCGGATCTGAACTTCGCTGAGCGGATTGTCACTGAGTCGCTGCCTGAGCTGAAACATTTTCAGACTCAGCAATGACAGTTCATGCAGAGCATCAAGATGCTTCGGATTCGCTTTAATGCCTTTCAAGAGAAGATTGATGCGTACCGACAGTCCCTGAAGTTCATCGTCGTCAACCGCGATTTTTTCAGGATCGTGGTAGCTTGCGACGTCGGACGATGGTGACTTTGCGGCGGCAAGTTCAGCTGTCCCCGTGTTTGTTTCTTCATCGTTCAGTTCAGAAATTTCCGCCGCCGATTTGCGACTGGATTCCAAATCATGGGACGTATTTTTGTACTGATTCCACCAGCGTTCACCCGCCACACGTCGCTCAAGGTCCGGTTGCACCCGACACAACAACAGCAAGCATCCAACACCTGCGATCAACCATCCGAGGCGTGGAAAAGGCATTCCCAACGTCGGGCGAAACCCACTGCAAAGACGCAGACCCGTGACACCCAACACGATCGTCGTCACTACAATCGCAGGCACATACCAGATAAAATCGACGGTGGCATGAAACAGTCCTGCCACGAGCCCCGCCATTACAGCGGCCAACGCGGCGACTCGTTCAGTTTCGGTACGCTTTAGAATATGCCACAGGATTCGCCCGACGGCATACAGCATTCCCAAGGCGACGAGGGCCAGTCCCGCCAGACCAGTTTCGGTCGCCAGATGCATATAGGAACTCTCGGCGTGCGAGAAGATGATTCCGCGAAAACCGGCTAAGTCCCGCATATACACCGGGTACACGTAGCGATGACTGCCGACCCCGCAACCCAGCAGCGGGAATTCCTTAACGGCTTCTACATCGGCTGTCCAGATAGAGCGACGCGCATTCCCCCCATCGAGCCTGTCTGCATCGGCTGAAGCCAGTTGATCGATACGGTCTTCAATTTTCCCCTGCCCTAGAAACATGATCGCGGCCAAAGCGATTCCGCCAATGCCCATAATCGCGACGGCCAAGGATGCTCCGAGGCGTCCACTTTTCCAAAGGCCCGCCAGACACACGGTGCTCGCCAAAGCTGCAGCCACCATGCCTCCGCGCGAGAGCGTTAACATGATGCAGACGACGACGCCACTCACCGCACAGGCCATAAGCAGCAGCTTCATATTGACAAGGCTGTCGAAGCGTGAATGATTCGCCTTCGCCGGCCCAAGCCCTTTGTGCTCACGGATTTCGCTGTTGCAGTCTCGAGGCTGTGCCAGCATCCACCAAGTCAACGGCCCGATCGAAAGTGCCAGAAACTGAGCGAAATGGTTACGATTGGTGAACGCACCCTTCAAAATTTCATGAGTGCCAGTATACGGCTGGCGATAAAACCAGAAGAAAAGATCATTGGACGTCGCCAGTTGCATGACGGCAAACACAGCCATCAGAATGCCCGAGATTCCAACAAGTTTTAGCATTCGATGGCAATCTGCTTCAGTCGCCAAGCGTTGAGCCACGACGACCGCAATCACACCATAGGCCAGCAACATCAAAAAAGCATGTTGAGTTTCTGTGGGCAGTAGGCTGGTCGTCTTCCAAGCATCCGGGACGGCGTGTCCATCCGACGCCAGTTGCGTCGCTGCCCATTCGGGAAGCAACCGTCCATACTCGGGTGAGATCTTCGCAAGCACTGCCGGAGCAAATGGCACAGTCTGAAACCAGACCAGCAGCAAACCAGCGATAATCAAGGGTTCGATCGCCAGTAAAACAAGACGACCACCCGTGCGAATTTTATGCAGACTCCAGACGCAACCCAACGCCAGTGCCAAGGAGATCAGAATTCGATGTCCCCACGCCTCGCGACCACCCATGATAAATGGAAAAACCACGATTAATGCCACGAGGATGGCATCCGTCACCAGCAGTAGTTTCGGTCTCTGCAGAAACGTGAGCCCCTGCCCTGCATTGAAGCGGACCAGTTTTGGAATGTGCGATGCTTGGCGTGGTTGTCGGGAAGCCATAGAGAACTCACACGGCTACGCCGCGCGATTCCTTTCCCGCAGATCCGCCTCACGACTTTTCCCGGAAGCCAGAGCCGACAGACCGCTGGCAACGTCGCGTTCCGGTTGTTCCTCATGTTCGTTTTCATGGCCATAACCATAACCATAACCATAACCATAACCATAACCATAACCATCAGTGTCGGTTGTTGTCAGATGGTTGATCACAACACCTAACAGCGTACACCCCAGAGTCTGCAACGTCTCCGTCGCCCGAATCACCATGCGGCGGCGGTCTTTGTCAGGCCGCACGACAAGAATCACGGCATCGACCAGCCGACCGACGATCGCCGGATCACTCACGGCGAGGACCGGCGGAGCATCCACAATAATCTGATCGTACTTGGTTTCTGCCCACGCCAGCATGTTCGAAAATCTCTCAGACGAGAGTAATTCTGCCGGATTTACAGGACGCGGTCCGCAGGAGATCACGTCCAAACCCTTGACGTCCGATTTACGCAGGTTGCGTTCGATGGACACTTCCAGCTCATCACTATCACGTAGAATTTTTGACAATCCCGTGTCGTCGCGGAGGCCAAGCAATGTCGAGAGTCCCGGACGCCGCATGTCTGCATCAATAATCAATGTGCGTTTCCCGGACTGCGCGAAAGCGACTGCCAGATTCGACGAAACGGTCGTCTTGCCGTCGCCCGGTTCGGTACTCGTACAGACCAAACGGTTCGTCTCCTGCGGCGAAAATTCGATGCTCGTTCGCAGGGCTCGAAACGCTTCGACTTCCTTCGAGTGCGGTTTCGAATGGCACATGACAGCTGCAAACCCTTCCCCCTGCAACTCTTCCATCCGAGGGATCATCGACAAGACTTGTGTATCAAGCTGCAGCTTGAGTTCTTCCGGAGTGCGGAAGCGATCATCCATGATGTCGAGAACCCAAATGATGCCAAGTCCAGCAATGGATCCGAGCATCAGCGACAGGATTCCAGTAATTGCAAGACGCGGGTTCACAGGGCGAGTTGAAAGGGTCGGCTTCCTCGGAATACTCGTTATCACCATCTTGTCCTTATTAATCCCAATCCCATCGACCTGATTCTGATACTCTTGGATACGTTCACTTAGACGCAGATTTTCGCGTTCATTTCTGGCAAGGTCCGCGAGTATCTGGCCCAATCGCTGCGCCTTATTTTTCTCAGTGTCAAGCTGGGCGCGGATGGCATCTTCATTTTGCTGATTCGATTCCATCTGCTGCCGAAGATACTGGATCATGCGTGGCGCGAGCTCAGTTTCGGCCAGCCGCTTCATTTCCTGCTGTTGTTGTCGAGGATACTCCTCCAGATATTTTTTCTTAAGCTGAATATTCTCTGTGAGCGCTTTAATTTTTGAGTGATTTTCACCATACCGGGTGCGGGCATCACTGAGTTGGCTCTCCAGATCCAACAGCTCCTGATTGATTCGCTGAATTAGAAACGCATCCTGAGATCCTAGACCCATGGACTGTTCGATTAACTGACGTCCAGCAGTGTCAAGCGTCTTATTAGCAAACTGTAGAATGTCTTCACGACTCGCAATTGCCCGCTGCAGACCATCAAACTGGGTGCGCGACTGCTCAGAGATCCGGCGCGCGGCAGAATAGTCGATGTTCAACAGTCGGATGGTTTCTGAGACGATGCTCAGGCCGGAATTTTTGTCCCCAGTTTCAACAAGTTCCGGGGCCGAATTTCGCAGCCGCAAACGTTCGGCTTCTGCCAAAGTTAGCCGCTCGTTATCGTCCTTCAATTGCTGTTTCAGTTTTCGAATGCTCTCTTCCGACGATCCGTTGTGAGTGTCATCCAGAAACTCTACGTAAGCAGCCAACATCGACCTCAGAACGGCCTGTGCGGCTTTAGGATCTTTAGACTTGTAACTGAGATCCAGCACAGTGGTGCTGAACGCACAGGAAACCGAAAGGTTGTCCTTGATGGTCCGGACCCATTGGCCTTCCGGATAGCCAACCAGATCGACTCGGGCGTTTTTCGGGAGCGTCTTGAGTGCACGGACGATGACTTCGTCACGCGACATCAGCTCGATGAAAGTCGGCATGTCGCTGTTGGCACTGCTGCCGCTATTCGGCGTTTCTTCCGTGACGTTTCCACCCTTGCGCACAATGTACAGCGATGCATTGGACTGATAGATTCGCTGCGCCGTGATGAAGTACGTCGCCCCAGCGATGCTGGAGATCACGAGTGTGGCCACGAGAATTCCGCTGCGCAGCCGCACGGTGCGTAAAAAACGGAACATCAGATGCAATGTTGATGCGGCGGTATTCTGCCCCTGCTCCTGCATTCCAAGAATTTGATTTTCTGGCCCCGACATTTCCTCCGGCCTCCCTGCCGTTTTCAACTGATCAGACGAGGATAATTTCCTGCATTAGAAAAGCCTAGTTGAACCATTGATGCCAAATCGAATGATGTTCAAGGCTTCCATCACGACAGTGGCTGGCGTGTGGGCCACTTTAACAACATCACCCGGACCTAGCAGGACATTGGAATCGGTGCTGTGTGTTGCCGTCCGGTAGCTGACTTCAATCACCGTCGGATTCTGCCCGGGAACCGGCTTGCGTTTGACATAGATCTTGTTTGCCAGCTGATTCGAAATGCCGCCCGCAAGGGCAATCGCATCGAGGAGATATAGATCCTCACCAACTGGGATATTATAACGATTCGGGAGCTTCACCAGACCTTGGACATTAATCATTTCAGGGTCACGTTTCTCAACCATAATCACGCCGCCATCAGCCACGTTGTAGTGACCATCGCCAGATTTGGCAGCGGAGATTAAGTCAATCGAATAGGATTCCATGCCACCATTACTCGTAACTGGATCATTCGCTGTGCTACTCACGTTGGAATACGGCGTTGTCGGATCACCAGCAATCGCCGGACGTTCGCCGCGCGTCCGAGTGATCGGATTACGGACTTCAATTTTTTCGCCAGCGTCTTCGGCCAATCCTTGAGCAGCTGCAAGAGCGGAGACAATGTCGCTGGAATTCGGCGGTAGTTTGTAGGTTCCCGGTAATTTCACGGCCCCCATGACACGCACGATGTTCATTCGGCGATCCGTAATGCGGACCGTTACGGACGGGCTGTTAATATACAATCCCTTACTGATGGCTGCCGCGCGAATCAATGATTCCGCTCCAGATGGTTCAATGCCAACAATGTTGACTGAACCAATTTCCGGGAGACTGATCGTACCGTCGTCCGACACGCGAGCCCCCATGGTCGCCTGATCTTCTTCGCTCAATCCAGCTGCGATCTTCACTTCCACAACATCACCGGTATTGATTGTGTCACTGTCACCGGCATCGCCAGCCAGACGCGTCAAATCCACCGCGTGCGTTTTAGGTCGCTCAACCAAACGCATCTCCGCCGGCAATTTCTTGCCGAAGAATGACTGCTCCGCGTAATAGTGATTCGCCCCATGACACCCCGTCAACATCAGGCAGATGGTCGCCCACAGGCCCACCACCTGTCCCCCATAAAAATAACTCGCCGTCATTCCGCGCAAACATCCAGCGTTCCCTGCCCATGGCAGTGGTTCTGAAATCGTTTTCCTGCGATCGGAGTGACTTCGGAGCATGGATGACAACTTGTTTGACGCAAATCACTCAAATCCCACTTCAAATCAGCCGGCCTTATCGCCTTCTGAATCTGATCTCAGGATTCTATGACGTCTGAAATTTGGGTGTGTTTCAAACGCCGGCGATTCGTAAAAACAGCTTTGCCAGCGTTGGAGAGAGAAAGGTATGGAGAGATTCAGAAGGGATGGGAACGGCAAAAATTGGCAAGTATGAAACCGAGCTCATCTGCGTGCTGCGTATTGGATTTCCATCTATTTAAGAAGGTCTGCCGTGCGTCACCAGACAAATGAACGTCTCTTGCTCGAGCAATAGGCCGAGTTTTACGAAAAAAATGGGGATTCGGTCAAGACGAACCTGCCGAACTTGCCTCACCCATAAATCATTTGCCACACACAACTTATGTAAAAACAGAGGTCTAGCGATGTCGTCTAGATTTGAGAATGTGGCAACTTCTGCGCGAGATCGCGAGATCATGCAATTTATTTTCGGAGAGATTTGCGTTCCGCACGCTTCTGCTTTGTTTGTTTGTCCACAGCGCGGATCAAATTCAGAATGCTGCCGGGCAGATTCTGCTTCACCTGTTCCTGATCCTGACTTCCGACATGCTGCATAAGGTCGATCACAGCCCCTGGCAGCGACGGCGCCTCTTCTGTGTGCTGTGTCGGAGAGATTCGGCTCGACAAATCGCCGAGCAGATTCATGCCTTCCGGCAATTGCAGATGTGGTTCGGAAACAGTCCCCCCCACGCGAAACTGCATCGGTGTCCCCGTAAGCTGCGACAGCACCGCCAAGAATGGACGTCCGGCGGGCACGATTTTTGGTAGATTCACTGTCAGTAACAGTTCCAGCGTTTCATCCAAATGGACGATGCCAGACGATGTGACGGTCAACTCCTGAGCCAACTGTGGCAGCAAAAACACCATCCCGTCGTGTGCGATGCCGTCTTTTGACACCGAAAATTCAACCCGCGAATCCTTCAAAACCTGAATCTGGTCAGGCTGCGACGTACCGCTCACCTGCCCGAAAAGTGCCGTCAGTTGCTGCGTCCAATGTTCCTTAAGACGAGCTTCGAGAGCATGAAATTCAGCGCGACCATGAATCTGAATGTTGACACTTTCGCCGTGCTCCAGGCCCAGAGTCTCCCCGGAATTCAGATTTGATGCAGGATTTTTGTCGAGCGGAAGATGCATCTCATCCAACCACACTGAAACACTGCCGGACAATTCGGTGGACTGTGTCAGCAAGGGCGCGATCAACGCTAAATTTTGCTGAGTGTCCGATTCGGAAATCACTTTGTGGTCTAAGACCAACACAGGTTGAATGTTGAGCATTCGCTGACCATCGACATCCGGACCAATATTCCCTGTGATGGTCAGTTGACGCAGTTCCACAATCGGCATCGCGCGGTGGGCAACACTGAGTTCCAACGAACAGTCGTCGATGCGAAACGACAATTCAGACTTCGACGGTTTAAATTCGCCTTTCAAGGGCCACTCACCATCAGCATTCAGACGCACTTTAAGCGACGATTCTACCAGCCGGATTTCACCTAGATGAACCCGGTCTGTCATCAAGGATAGCAGGCCTTTTGTGGTGCGAATCTCTTTCACCGTCCACTCAATTTGGCCTTCCGCATCCACCATGCAAACGTCATGAAACACCACCGGAGCAATCCATCCACCCGTGGCGGATTTCGCCGTGGCCGTAAATTCTTCCCTGTCAATTGCGGAATTCAGCAGGCTGTTTCGCAGAGCCGTGGCGGTCAACAACGTCGGTGCCAGACTGACACCGACACTCAGCATGGAGAGCAGAATCGAGCTTGCTACGACGCCACGACGCTTCCAGAGTTGCGGTTTTCTAGGAGCCGGCATCATCTGCACCGACGGATTTGAGACTTCCTCTGTCTTCATCAGGAGTACTCCTCTTCGAGACCATAAACATCCCCACACAGTCCGCACGCCGGCCATCAGCGATTCATCCTGCCAGCGGCAGTCTAACACTGTCCGCCGTCGAAAGTCAGCCGTTCTATGTTTCCGGAGGCGAGCGGAGCAGCTTCTGCCCGTTTGAATCAAGGCGGTAGACAGCGCCATGACGGCATGCAGACTTGCTCCCACGATTTCCGCCAGACGTTTCATGCCTATCTCGCCCCCCCACCGGAAACGGCGATGGTTCGGTCGAAATGCAAAGTTCTTTTGCGTAAACTCCGAGAAACATCGACTCGATCCCCGTGTTCTGTTGTCAGTCACGTTTCGGGATCCGGTCCTTTTTTGAGCATTTGATCTATCATGAATCCAACTTCGCAGGAAATACTTGCCACGGTTCTGTTCGCCCTCGCCGTGCTGCACACGTTTTTTGTAAAGCGATTTGCGCACTGGGCGCATAAGTATCCGGCAGGCTCTGTCGGCGAGAATGTACTCCACTTTCTTGCGGAAACGGAAATTGTATTCGGAGTCTGGGCAGCGATCCTAGTCATCGGCATCGCCGTGTTGAACGGCTCAATTGATGACGCCGTGACCTACGTCGAAAAACTCGGTGGTAGCAGTGATCCTGCCGAGGTCGAGAAGCTCGGTTCAGTTGCGGAAGCAGTGGATTACGTCAAAGGAACTACAGACAGCTATAAGGAACCAAAGTTTGTGATGATCGTGATGATCATGGCGGCCACGAGGCCAGTCGTGAACATGGCTGAACTGCTCATTCTCTGGATCGCACGCCTGCTCCCGATGCGGGAAAGCGTCTCGTTCTACATCGCCGCTCTGTCTTTCGGCAGCCTATTTGGATCGTTCATTACTGAGCCCGCGGCGATGACGCTGTTAGCAATGCTGCTGCGCCGGCGCTACTTCGATCAAAACATCGGTAGGACGCTGGCCTACGCAACTATTGGACTGCTGTTCGTCAATGTGTCGATCGGCGGCACCTTGACGCATTTCGCGGCCCCCCCGGTGCTGATGGTGGCCAGCAAGTGGGGTTGGGGAACATGGTTCATGGCCTCCACGTTTGGCTGGCGAGCGGCCGCCAGTTGCCTGTGTTCAACATTGATGGTCGCTCTCTGCTTCTGGAAACAGCTCAGCCTTGTCCAAGCGGACACAACAGAACGGCAAGCCATCCCTGCATGGCTTACCGCCCTGCATCTGGTCTTTCTCGGAGCCGTCGTTGCTTTTGCGCATCATGCCGATGTGTTTGTGGGGATCTTTATGATTTTTCTGGGGCTGGTGGCAGCGACTCAGGAGTATCAGGAACCTCTCAAGCTAAAAGAAGGGTTGCTCGTCGGATTCTTCCTTGCTGGTCTCGTCACTCTGGGGTCACTCCAAAATTATTGGCTTAAGCCGCTGATCATCAGCCTAGATGGAGCACAACTGTATTTTGGTGCCACGGCGTTAACTGCAATTACGGACAACGCCGCGCTGACATTTCTGGGCTCGCAGGTTCAAGGCATCTCGGACGAACTGAAGTACGCTCTCGTTGCGGGAGCGGTTACAGGGGGAGGTCTGACGGTGATCGCCAACGCTCCGAACCCAGCCGGGGCCGGGATTCTGCAGTCATCGAAAGCGTTTGGCGATGACGGCATTCATCCAGTAGGTCTGTTTCTAGGTGCCACGCCGCCAACTCTGATGGCGATCGCGTTTTTCTGGTTCATCGGGTAATGACGAGCCTTAAATCGCCCGCAGCACGGCGGCAGCACTCTGGCCCATTGCCGTGCGATTCACGGTCACAGCCATCCGATTTCGCATGCGAACAGCCTCGCCACGCACGACGTTCAGACCGCAACGCGGGTCAGGGATTTCGTAGTTAAGTGTGGCCGGGACATAACCGTTCTTGAGTGACAATAAAGTCCCGGCGAGTTCAACTGCACCGGCACCCGCATCAAAATGTCCAACATAACTTTTCAAGGCAGTCACCGGAACGTTCATGATGTAATCGCCAAGCACACGATGATAGGCGCGGGCTTCGACAATGTCATCCGGCTGAGTACTCTTGCCCTGCGCATTAATGTGGCCCAGTTCATCCGGCCGCACACCAGATTGTCGCAACGCCGATTCCATGGCGCGCACAAGTCCTAGGCCGGCGGCTTCATTCGCCGCACCGCGTCCGTCACAACCCGCGCCTGTCCCAAGGATTTCTGCGTAGATCTCGGCACCGCGGGCGACTGCGTGTTCATAGCTTTCCACCATGAACGAAGCCGCACCTTCACCAACCACGGCCCCTTCGCGTTCAAAATCGAACGGTCGGCAAGCACGTTTCGGATCATCAGATCGGCGCGATAGACCTTCAAAGCAATGGAACTTGGCGATGTCCACCGGATGAATGTTCGAACTGCAGGCCCCCACAATCATGCAGTCAGCGCGATCGGCTTGGATCACCCGCACGGCTTCTGACAACGCCAGCAATGCCGATGCGTCCCGACAGGTAATTGTGTTATTGGGCCCACATGCATTGTGATCGATGGATACGTGGCTGGCAGGCATGTTCGGCATCTGCCGCAGCAACCACAAAGGGGCGATCTCAGCCAGTGCTTTCGGACCCCATTTGTTGACGTCAATTCCGCCTTCAGCACGGCAAACTTCGACGGCCGCAGCGAGTTCACTCGGGTGACAAGTCATCCGTCCAGAACCAAACACAACGCCAAATCGGTACGGATCCACCATCCCAGTTGCAAGACCCGAATCCTTCACCGCCAGATTTGATGACGCCACACCCAGCTGGATCGCACGAGTCATCACCTTCACGAATTTCTTGTCGCGAAGATAGTCGGCAGGATTAAAATCGCGAACTTCAGCACCAAATGCCGAAGGCAACCCCTCAGACGGCATCGATTGTAGAAAATCAATCCCCGATCGACTGTGGACAAGACTGTCCCAAAAAGTGTCATTGCCGATGCCAATGGGTGAAACCACACCGACACCCGTCACAACAACCCGGATTCTGCTGCGCCCAGACATGGAAACGCCTCACTTTAGACACCTGCATCGCGACTCAACACTTTGCAGATGTGACCCATCGTGGATTCATCGGAAAATCCTTCCCAATGAAATATCAGCCCTGTTTCCCCATGAACTCAAGGCCGATCGTATCCGACATCCCGCCTTACCCTCTTTCATCTCATTGCCCCCGCAAAGAAATGTTTCGGCGATCCAGCTTTCAATGATGTCGGCAAATTCTGTGTTCGAATACAAAGCATCCCCGCTCCAGTACCGACTCACAGAACTTTCAAGCTGCTGATTACACGCCGATCTGAGCAAACTGTCAAGTCGCCTTCTTCAAAGCAAAGCCGACTTCGTGATTTTCAACACTGTTCTCATGTCCACAACCATGGGCGATTTCCCCTTGATTTACAGGACTCCGAGCAATTTGAGGAATTCCCTGCAAAACTCTGGGTGAGCTGGCCAAGCTGGGGCTGTCACCAGATTCTTATCAACGAGAGCCTTGTCGATCGCAATTTCGGCATATTTGCCACCAGCCAGCGTAATCTCAGGGCCACACGCTGGATACGCTGTACACGTCCGGCCTTTCACGATGCCAGCCGCCGTGAGAATCTGTAATCCATGACAAATGGCAGCAATCGGCTTACTGGACGTATCGAACGCACGCACAATTTCGAGAACACGCATGTTTAATCGCAGGTATTCGGGCGCCCGTCCGCCTGGGATCAACAGCCCGTCGTAGTCAACTTCTTGGACCGTAGCAAAGTCTGCGTTCAGCGTAAAATTGTGACCCGGCTTTTCGCTGTACGTCTGATCGCCTTCAAAATCGTGAATCGCCGTCCGAATTTTGTCCCCAGCTTTCCTTTCGGGACAAACGGCATCGACGTGTACACCCACGGTCAACAGCGTCTGAAAGGGAACCATGATTTCGTAGTCTTCCACGAAGTCACCGGCGATGAGAAGGACACGTTTGGGGATCATCTGAGATTCCTAGTTGTTGACTATTAAGAAAGCATTTCTGTAATCGGGCTGAAGTTGACGTACCATCGGCCGCCTCACAACGATTCAAGGAATGCGGCCGTCTGTAACGATGCTTCGCTTCTCATTTGCCAATGCAAGAGATGCCCGGCTGTCGGAAAATCAATCCGTGTGCCGTCGGATAACTGACCGATGAGGCGATCAGCATCGTCAGCTGGCAACATGCCTCCCAACGCTGTGTTGCCGCGAAGCAGCAAGGTGGGGCAATGAATCGCCTTGAAGATCGAGTCCAAGTCGTAGCCTTTCTGCCAATCGTCTTCGAGAATTGTCTGGATCACGTTTGGGTCGAGCTGCCGCACACAGCTGGCCGTAAACCGCAGCGAAACCGCGTCACGAACGTCGCCAAGTTTCAACGCGCGCCCGTCTGCCGTGGGCTGCATGGGGACGTCTCGCAGTTGCAATGCGATTTCCTGTGACGAAAGATCACTCCGACCGGCCCATTGCCGCATCGCCACAAACGTCGGATGGTAGTTTGTCGCTTCAAGGTTCCGCCAAAAAAACATCGATGGCGGATCTTCAAGCACGAGGGCCAAAACCATATCCGGTACCTGAGCTGCCACCGCGGCCGCGACGAGCGAACCTAGCGAATGACCGTACACGATCGTCGGCCGACCGATCGCTTGCAAAGCCGCTATTGCGTCATGGACGTAATCCGTCACATGATATCGGGTGCCAGCGCGCCCCGACAGACCATGGCCTCGAAAATCAATCGCCGAAATCCGGAAGTGCTCCGGCAACATGGCCGCAAACGCGGAAAAAGTCCGCCCTGCTCTGGCAACTCCGTGCAACATCAGCAGGTCGCGCCCGCCACCAGATTTGAGTTCAAACATGTGGATCGAAACAGCGTCGCTGGTCGTAAGTTCCAGGTTGGGCATGTACAGTCCTTCATCGGTTAAATTGCCGAAATACTCGTCGTTCGCAGGCAAGTTGTAACATATTCGTTAAATCTCGGTCGGCTTGATCCTATGCGAATCCATCGCCTTACAGCATTTCAGATTCCCATCGCATTAAAGAAGCCCGTGCGGCATGCGTCGCATGCGCGACGGGCAAACGAAACGCTCATCATCCGCTGTGTGATGGACGACGGCAGTTGCGGCTGGGGTGAAGGGCTGCCGCGCACGTATGTGACCGGCGAATCAATTGATTCTGTCTGGCGACACCTCACACAGACCGATTTTACACCTCTCCGCGATGTCACATTTTCCAGCGCCTCCGAGGCGAGCCTTGCGATCGATGCCCTTCAGTTGGCAGACGTCGCGGCTGATCCGGGCATCGACATCCGTGAATGTTTCGGCAACTCCGTCCGCTGTGCCCTCGAACTGGCAATCTTAGATGCGGCGTGCCGTGCAGAAAAAATCAGTCTGGGCGATTTCATTCAGCAGCATCCCGCTGCGATCAACTTTGCGAAACCCTGTCCCGTTGTTTTTTATAGCGGTGCAGTTACATCAATGACGCCGCGAGGTCAGTGGATCTCGGCCCTAAAAATGAAGTTATTTGCGTTTCGTCAGGTCAAAGTCAAGGTTGGTGCCGCGGGCATCAGTGACTACGATTTACTCCGACGTGTGCGGGGAATTGTCGGACCCAAAGTGGATCTCCGACTCGATGCAAATGAAGCATGGCATTGCGATGAAGTGGCATCAAAAATTGATCCGCTCATGCCATTTCTGCCGACAAGCCTCGAACAACCGGTCCCGCATCCTGAAGTGGCGGGACTCAAACAGGTCCGTTCAGAAATCACCGTTCCGATCATGCTCGACGAATCCCTGTGCTGCCGGGAAGACGCCACGCGGGCAATCGCTGGCCAATGGTGCGATCTGTTCAATCTTCGGCTTTCCAAATGCGGCGGGATCTCACGGTCACTTGAACTCGTGGCATTGGCACGTCAGCATGGCATCGGTTATCAATTGGGTTGTCAGGTTGGTGAGACCGGAATTCTCTCTGCCGCTGGTCGTCACTTTGCCTGCAACGTGCCGGATATTCGCTATCTGGAAGGCAGTTTCGATCGGTTTCTGGTCCGCGATGCGCTTTCGGAAGAAGACCTGACGTTCTGCTACGGTGGCAAAGGCACGCGACTGCACGGCACCGGACTGTCCATCGACGTTAACGAATGCAGGGTCCGCCAACTCGCAATTCGGACGCTGGAAATCATTGCACCGTAGTTTCAACCTTAATACGGTATAAACGAAAAAATACGAATAAATTACGGGCAGAGAGACAATCAGTGGCGGGCAAAGCTCACTCCGTGATCTCCGTGGTAAATCATGCTTCTTAACAACCGAGGACACGGAGAAGTCAGTCACGCAGAATCGAACCCGAAAAAAACACAGCGAAACAGGTAGTCCAGCACCCGATTCAGACGGCGCATGTGCAACCGCCGATTACGAAATGACATCGGCAATCACTTTCCCATGCACATCGGTCAACCGATAATCTCGGCCCTGAAATCGGTAAGTCAACTGCTCGTGATTGAAACCGAGCAAATGTAGAATCGTGGCCTGCAAGTCATGCGGCGTGACTTTGTTTTCCACCACGCCGAAACCCAATTCATCGGTTTGACCATAGTTGCAGCCACCTTTGACTCCACCTCCTGCCAGCCACATCGTAAAGCAGTCCGGAAAATGATCGCGGCCCAAAATGTTGCCCGCAGCCGTACGACCTTCCCTAAACGGCGTACGCCCAAATTCACCACCGCAGACAATCAGCGTGTCCTCAAACAACCCACGTTGCTTCAGGTCTTCGATCAGGGCCGCGATGGGCTTGTCCGTCATCGCCCATTTGTTGGTTAGTCCATCGGTCAGGCCTTCGCCAGGACCAGTCCCGTGGAAGTCCCAGCCCCAGTCGAACAATTGCACGAATCGTACGCCCTGCTCAACGAGTCGCCTTGCCAGCAGGCAGTTGTTGGCAAAACTGGATTCGCCGGGCTTTGCCCCGTACGCATCCTGAGTCTCCTTCGTTTCCTGAGTAATGTCCATGACTTCCGGTACGGAGGCCTGCATGCGATACGCCAGTTCGTACTGGGCAATCCGCGTGATGGTTTCCGGATGTCCCAGTTCCTGGGCCTGCAACTGGTTGAGTTCTTTCAAAGCATCCAGCGATCTGCGACGGACGGAGCGATCCATCCCGGCAGGATCCGAAACATACAGGACCGGGTCTCCCTTGGAACGACATTGCACGCCCTGAAACACGGAGGGCAGGAATCCGCTTCCGTATGAGTTAGCTCCGCCATTCGGCTGCACACCGCTGCTGATCAGAACCACAAATCCCGGCAAGTCTTGGTTCTCGGTCCCCAACCCGTACGTGACCCACGATCCCATCGATGGCCGCCCGGAACGTGGCGATCCCGTATAAATTAGTAACTCCGCAGGAGCATGATTGAACTGATCAGTGTTCATTGAATGAATGAAACATATGTCGTCCGCAACGCGATGAAAATTTGGGACAGCATCCGAGAGCCACGTTCCTGATTGCCCGTGCTGCGTGAACGTCCGAGGTGTGCCAAGTAGTTTGGGAACTCCCGATGTAAACGCGAATGTGCGACCTTTGAGGAATTCATCCGGACAATCCTGCCCCGTGCGTTTCACAAGCTCCGGCTTATAGTCATAGATATCCAGATTCGGGGGCGATCCGGTCAGATGCAGATAGATGACACGTTTGGCCTTTGCTTCGAAGTGCGGCTTTCGTCCTGCCAAAGGCGTCGTGGGATCGAGGGAAATATCGGCCTCCGCCAATCCGCCGTTGAGCGAGGACAGAGCGATCGCTCCCAGCCCGACACCAGATGACGAAAGAAAGTGCCGCCGCGTCTGCTGTTGCAGTTGCGTGAATTTGCTGTTCATGGCGAAGAACCCTAGCAGGAAAATGAAGGAACTGGCGATGATGGGGGTCTGGAGGCCTACGAGCGGGGCGGCTTCTGCCGCGCAGTTTGAAACGCAGCGTCAGCAGCATAACAGCAGTTGCGATTGTGAACCAGGGAAAACGGAATCCGGCAACGTCCCTTGTCCCGGGCCCGGGCATTGAGATTGTTCAGGAAAAAAATTCCTGAAAATCGAATCCAAAGTCTTGCCCGCGAATGGCGCAAATCAGCGCAAATAAGCCCAGCACGAGTTTCACTTGCTGGAAGTCACCGGCGTCAATGCAGAACCTTGTGGAAGCAAGTAATTCATAGACTCTTGAGGTAAATTCTCGTTATTCACGGGCACAATCCGCTGGCATAAATTGCCCGTGATTGCTGCAATGTTCCGCTGCTCTCAACCTTGCATCACTGGCAACAGGCTGTTGCGTTCTCGCTCCAGAATCAGGCAGCGGCCTCCGTCAGCATATTCGAAGCGATCCATGTATTCACGCAACAACAACAGGCCACGACCTGTCGGACGTTCGATGAAATTGGCCTGCGTGGGATCAGGCACAGCCCCCAGCTCAAATCCTGCACCTTGATCCGAGATCTCCATGCGCAGTTTGCTGTCATCAATCCGACAGGTGATCCGCACCAACTTCGACTCATCAAATCGATTTCCGTGCCTAATTGCGTTTGCAACGCCTTCTTCAACCGCTAGTCGGACGGCAAACACATCACGCACAGAATAAGAAAAACGTTCCATCAGCTGCACGATCTTGTCCTGCAATCCAAAATCTTCATAAAGCTTGCTGGGAATGCTTGCTTCGAATTCCACATGCTCATTCATGGCGGATTCGAGACCCTAAGGAAACAACAAGATCGTCCCAGAAGAGCGTCTGAAACAAATCCCTGCCGCATCGTGCGAAAAAATGGGAAGTCGAAATTTGGCAGCCTAACCAATTTTTTTTATAGCATCGTCAAGGTTATTACAGAGCGTCAGCACTTTGTTGAGCTGCGTAATTTTGAACACGTCCAGAATGTCTTTCTGGATACTGCACAGTGCTAGCTTACCACCCGCAGTACTGGTCTTCTTGTGCATCGTGATGAGCTTGCCCAACGCTGCACTTGAGAGATATTCCACGAGCGTGAAGTCCAACACAATTTTCTTGCGACCATCCTTATCAACGAGGGCAAACAGTTCCTGTCCCAGTGAATCAATATTTGCCTCGTCAAGAATCTTCTTTTCCAGAAGACGAGCAACGGTTACACCACTAATTTCTTCGATATCAATCCGCCGATCGGACTTTGACATTGCCTGCCCCTGTAAGTTCTTTGATATTCCAACACCTCGCCAGAACAGATTGCTGTCCGACGACCATAACCAATCAGCCTGCCGTGCGACACTTACCGCAAAGTCAATCGCAGTCGTCGCAAAAATGCAAATCTGGAACAAACCCACTTTGCACTTCGCGTTCGCATTATGCAACGATCATTACCCCACAAGCCGGTACTGTCAAGCGATGACGCCTGAGCATTCGCAGGAACAAAATTTCCAACCTGCCGGTCGTGAGGGCAATTCCGTCCCAATTTCGCGATGTTAAGCGTCGACTGGCGACTTTTACACATCCCCCTATTCCACAAAAACCCAAGTTTTCCTGTAATTTTTCGGGAAAAATTTCCGACAAAGTCCTCAGCAGTTGCGCTTGCATCAGATCGACTGCCTGCGTATCGTGTTGCTGCACGTCATGTGCGCTACCTCTGCCAGCTTCGTCTTGCAGCAAAACAAGTTGACCCTACAGATAAACCCAATAGGGAACCCGTTCTGATCCCGGCTGACTGTCACGCCGACTATGTCTCGGATCACATGACCCGGGCGTCGGGGGCCCGCCTTTGAATCTGATCAATGGGTGTCAACCAAGTTTGCTCATGACCGCTGGGAGAGGTTTTTTATTGCGCGGCATTCAGCTCATCGTTGTCTATTGAGTTTACAAACTCGCAACGCCCGCCGAACATCTCTCACTGTCGGCCTGTGATACATCAGAACCTGGCAAACTCGGATTCTGAAGAGTATCTCGACGCACTTTCGTTGTCCTGAGCCTAGCTTGCCGTCGGCGCTGTCTGCATGTTGATCACGACATCTTCTGCTGCGATTACGCTGCGCGAATCAACAATGACAGAAATCAATACCAAGCATGTACAGACCATCGTTTGACTCGATTTCTCGACCGTCAGGTGTCAAGAGTGCCCGTATGACCTTCCAGTCGATATTCTGACCGCCAAAGCGAGTTGATCCGTCCGCAATCGCAAAGAATGCTCCATTGCTGTGTGCCGATCCCCAATTGTCTTTGAACGGAATCCCGCGGCCATCCGGTGCGATGACCAATCCGGCTCGGGCTGTTCCTTTTGACCCACCTGAGAAAATCGGTTCGTCCCAATACCAGCTTGCACTCCAATGGCGTGGACTTAAGCGTTTTGCGGGGTAATTTTCGGGATTTTCTTGTGCTTCTTTCTGCACCTGTGACTGGGGCGTGGCTCTTTCAGTTTCGGATACTTGGAGTGGCCGCGTTTGATGGCGCGAGGCTCGTTTCGACCGGGGCGATTCCGCACCAAGTGTGATCCTGACGAGTGGATGATCCACACGATGTCATCAAGCGTCTCAAGCTCGTCGTGGAAGGCAAGCCATGCATCGCGAGCGGTACTGAAGCTGATCTCTCTTGGATGCACTTCCAATATTTCCGCTGTGTCACACATGAGAAGCCGAACAAGATTATATGCCAGAATGGCCACTGCAATTTCGCGATCCAGGTTATCGGGCGTCAGGCGTCAGGCAGCGGAGTTCGCACATACCCATCGTGGATTTATACGACCGGATATCGACTTCCACATCCCACATCCCACCTCAAACCGTACAGTTCTGCGATGTCTGCGGCCGAGAAGCGTTGTCGGCGGTCAATGTCGTCACGATCGTAAGCGGAGTATCGCAACCAGTCACTCGGTAGCGAATCATGCGATCCAGAATTCGCTTTGGCAGCGCACGCCAATCCTTGCGTGTGAATCGGGCTTTGTCAAACTTCGGTTTCAGCAATTCAACGATCGTTTCTTCGATCGAATCACACACGATATCATCTTTTCCAAATTCCTTGTTTTTTTCGCGAAAAAGTGACACTTCACCGGTTTTCTTGCCCTCCACTTTGGATGTGCTGTAAGGCACGCCGCAACCGTGCGCGAGCGACGCGGTTGCGACGACGCGTACCTGAGGAGCCTGTCAGGCGATTGCGATGTTTGACCTGTGCCAAGGACATCTACTTGTTGATGACATTCACGATCAACGTATTGACGACCCCACTCGCTGAGCCCGTGTACGAAGAAGGAGTGGCGCTTATCGCAATTCCAATC
>QWQG01000249.1 GCA_003670925.1 Planctomycetota bacterium
CAAGTGGCCAGTTTTTAACCAAACCCCAGTCTTCTACCGCTCGAAGCCCAATTTGGAGCCGTTCAAGTTCAGATTAGGCGGAGGCACGAAGGGATGGAGCGGAGCGACGACCGCAGCTGCCGTAGCCTGATGGCGTAGCGTTGGTGCTGTGGAGGAAAGCGACCGTACGATGGACATCCTTGTCCGTCGTGGCTTGCCCCCTCGTTCGTGGCAAGCTGAGGAATCTCGGACAAGAATGTCCAAGGTACTGCGGAAACGCCGCCTACCGTGGCCGTCTGGTTTGATTCTGGCGGGCGCTCCACAACGGCAACTTCGGCTTCTGCCTTGCCCTAAGTTTCCCGTCAGGTCAGTAGCCGGGGCGGAACGGAGCGGCCATCCCCCAGACAATCGCAGCAGGCAGGCCAGCTTTGCCGCATACACACGCTTTCATGCGCGCCAGGGAGATGCGGAAGCACTGACTGGGCAAATTCAAAACTGGGGCGGCCAGTGCAAGGGGTATGACAGGGTTCGGCGTGGCGGTACCGGCGGTGCTGGCATGGCTTCCGGAGTGGTTCAGGTGGTCCCGTGGTTGCTGTGGCCAGTACGAAGATACGTCGGGACAACTGCCGAATCAGAACGTTTTAACGGGTGTGGCCACACCAGCAACAGTGTGTTTTCATGCTTTCCCTGAGCTATTTCAGAACGTAGAAACCATATAAAACACTGGAAACGCTGTAATTATTCCGGAGGGGTGCCGTAGTATCGGACCGGAGCAGCGAACCGAATGCCGGTTCGCCACGCCGGTCGTGACCACTGACGTGGTTGATGAAGATCCGTTTGCTGGGTAGGTCGATGTGACCGGTGTGGGTCGTCGCATTGGTCGGTCTCACCTCACCGGAGCCGGTTCGCACATCATGTTCATGGGTTCCGCGAGTAGTAGACGCGACGACCAAACTTCAAAAAGAGTGCAGGTGTGACGACTTGGTCAAGCACCGTCGATGTCAGCATGCCGCCAAACACAACCAGAGCCAGCGGGTAAAGAATCTCTTTTCCGGTTTGCCCGGCTCCAAACAGAAGCGGCAGCAGTCCGATGAAACTTGTAGCCGCCGTCATCATCACGGGCGACAGACGCTCCAGACTGCCGCGAATGATCATCTCCTCGCCAAATACTTCACCTTCGTGTTCCATGAGGTGAATGTAGTGCGAAATCATCATGATGCCGTTGCGGCTAACGATTCCGATCAGAGTAATGAACCCAACCCAATGAGCGACAGACAAACTGGTAGCGCTGACCCACACTTTTGGCCACTGCCACCATTCGACTGCCTGCAGCGCTTCAGTGGTTGGTTGATTGACGATCAACAGAGTAACAACGGACCCCAGTGCAGCCAGTGGAATGTTAGCCAGAACCTGCAACGCGGCTCGCCAGGATCCAAGACACTTCGTCAACAGCAGAAACACACCAATTACCGACACACTTCCCAAGATCAGCAGCCGAAAATTGGCTTGCTGTTGTGCTTCAAACTGGCCACCGTATTCAATGCGATAGTTTCCCGGCAGTGTCCGCAGTCGCTCTTCAATCGGTTTCGCGAGGAGTTTGATCTGCCCGACTACACTGGCCAGATCCCGTGCTTCGACGTTGCAGAAGACCACAATGCGTCTCTGAACGTGTTCTCGATTCAGCGTGTTGGGCCCTGTGGTATCCCACACATCGGCGACTTCCCCCAGCGAGACTTTGCGACCGGAGGGCGTGTCTAGTATAGTCTGCTGGATCACGTCCGGATCATTGCGTGAGGCTTCGTCGTACCAGACGACCAGTCCAAAGTATCGATCATCATCCAAAACCTGTGAAACGACTCGACCTTTGTACGCCGTCTCCAACAGTGCAGAAACATCCCCCGGTGCCAACCCATAACGCGCCGCGTCTTCACGGCGAACCTGCAAACGTACCTGTGAAACATCCACCTGAGGCTCCAGTTGCAGGTCAACGACGCCGGGAACTTGGCTCATCGCCGTATAAACATCCTGACTAGCATTTCGAAGTTCTCGCAGGTCGTTGCCGAAAACCTTGACGGCGATCTGAGCCCGCACGCCCGACATGATGTGGTCGAGGCGGTGCGAGATCGGTTGACCGATATTGGCCTTGATACTGGGGATCGACGTAATGCGATCGCGAATTTCAGCCAGAACCTGCTCGCGAGGTCGCCCGGTCGTCTCGAATCCCCATAGATGTGCCATTGGAATCAATCGCAGGATCGCAGCGCCCCAGCCGGATTTTGGACGACGATACTCCTGAACTCGTACGTCAATTTCGGATGAATTGACTCCCTCCGCATGTTCATCCAGTTCCGCTCGGCCTGTACGACGCGAGATGGAAAGGACTTCAGGAATCTCCATCAGCAACATTTCGGCACGTTGAGCCAGCCGCTGACTTTCGTCCAGACTGGTGCCAGGTTCCGTCTGAAAGCTGATGGTGAATGTGCCCTCGTTGAAAGGCGGAAGAAACTCGCCGCCCATCCAAAACAGCGCAAGCATCGCAACGCCAACCATCGCGACTGTCCCGCCGAGCACAAGATTGGCATGCCGCAGTGTCCACCGCAGCATGACAGACGTGGCAGACTTCAAAACGCGCAGGACAAACGGGTCGCCTTTCTCTTCCAGGAATTTGGCCTTTGGCAGCAGATAGGAAGCCAGCACAGGTGTGATGGTGAGCGATACCACCAGCGATGCGAGCAACGACGTCATGTACGCCACGCCGAGTGGAGCGAACATGCGCCCTTCCAGGCCGGCCATCGAGAACAGCGGAAACACAACCAGCACGACGATCAGGGTGGCGTAGACGATTGAATTCCGAACTTCACAGGATGCATCGTAAATGACCTTGAGTGCGTCTTCGGGAATTGCCTTCTGACGGTTTTCCTTCAGTCGCCGGTAGATGTTTTCGATGTCCACAATGGAGTCATCAACCAGATCACCAATGGCAACCGCGATACCTCCGAGCGTCATCGTATTGAGCGAGATTCCAAACCAGCGAAAAATCAGCACTGTCAGCAGGATTGAGATCGGCATCGCGGTCAGCGAACTGATGCTGGTGCGAAAATTCCACATGAAGATGAAAAGGACGACAACGACCCAGATTGCACCGTCACGAATGGCTTCAACGACATTCTCAACTGCCGCCTCAATGAAGTCTGCCTGCTTGAAGATTCGGTCTTCGATGAGGATGCCGTCCGGCAAATCGTGTTGAAGTTCGTCCAGCACAACACTGATCTGCCGATCAAGTTTCAGTGTGTCCGCGTTGGGCTGCTTCTGGACAGCCAGAATGACCGCTGATCCGCCTTCAATCCTGTCGCCTTCGCGCACCAGCACGCTACCGTCGCCACGCTTGACCGGACCACCGAACCCAACGTCAGCCACTTCTTTCAACAGCACGGCTCGCTGATTGCGCCAGACAACAGGCGTGTTTTCGATTTCTTCCAGAGTCAGACTTTGCCCGCTGATCCGGATCAATGATTCTTTTGGCGATCGAACCATGATGCCACCGCCTGCCAGGACGTTGGCTTTTTCGGCAGCGGCGGTCAGTTGGTCTAGCGTGATGTTCTGAGCCGCCAGTCGCGCAGGCGAGGTAATAATCTGATACTGCTTCAGAGTACCACCCATAACTGTCACCTGCGAAACACCTTCCACAGCGAGCAGCCGGTTGCGGACGGTGAACTCGCCGAGCGTTCGCAACTCCATATTGAGTTCAGCGGTGGTGGCTTCGTCGGCAGGAGGTTTCGTGGACCGCAATCCAAGGAGCATGATCTCACCCATGATGGACGAGATCGGGGCCATGACAGGATTCACGTCGCCGGGAAGTCGTTCGCGAGCAATCTGCATTTTCTCGGCGACAATCTGACGGTCGCGATAAATGTCAGTACCCCAGTCAAACTCAACCCAGACAATCGATAGTCCGATGCCGGATGCCGAACGGACTCGTTGAACACCCGTTGCGCCGTTCAATAAATACTCAATCGGTCGAGTCACCAGCACTTCGACTTCTTCCGGTGCGAGACCGGGGGCCTCAGTCATGACAGTGACAGTTGGTCGATTCAGATCGGGGAACACATCGACGGGCATTTCGCTGAGTGTGAATCCTCCGTAGATCAGCACTGCGATCGCTGCGATCAGCACGAAGCCGCGATTCTTCAGGGAGAAAGCGATAATGGCGTTCAGCATGAATTATTCACTTCACTATGAGCCGCGAGGCGCTAGTCAGTTGTTGATTTAGTTCTGTGGATAAGTTTTCGTTTAACGGCAAGCCGTAGGCGACAGTTACTGCTTGCGCCGACGCCTGCGGCTTGCCGTTAAACGGTTAAATCAACAGACCGCTAGCTGCGGGTGTCTTTTCTGAGTTTCCACACTGTCCCCCGCAGCTAGCGCTTTGCGGCTCACTCAATCAACGACAGCTAACGCAGCGCCGCATAACCTGTCTGCAGGGCCCTCGCCCCGCTAACAGCGACCGAATCATTTGGCACAAGGCCTTCCAGAATCTGAACAGCCACATCGTCGGATCGACCGAGCACCACAAATCGCCGTTCAAAAGTGTCATCGACTTTGTGAACGAAAACGTACGATCGAGTCCCCTCGCGAACAATGGCCTCACGCGGCACCGCGAGTTGCGGCGGAATGCTTCCCGTTTCAATCGTCAGTCGAGCCAGCATGTTGTGCTGAACCGGTACGCGTGGCATCTGCCTGAGTTCGATCCAGACAGACAGCGTTCGATCATCCTGCCCGACTGAGCGGCCACTTCGGACAAGAGTCCCCGTTACAACTTCCGTGGCATCTGCGACAAGGCGAACGCGAACCGTTTGTCCAACTTTGACTCGCGAAAGATCGCGTTCCGAAACAAAGCCCTGAACCCACACCTGAGACAGATCATGGATCTCAAACACCGACTCATCCGGCTGTACAATATGGCCAAGAACCTTGTCGAAATCCATCACAACTCCATCGATCGGAGAACGGACAGGCAGCGTTGGCAACAGCGTTCGGGTGGTCACCATCTGAGTCAGTTGTGCTTCCGAGATTCCGGCGGTCGTCAATCGCTGTCGGACATTGTCACGCAGGCCGTTTGCAAAGTTGAGTCGACTCTCCGCCTCCCATAGTCGTCGCTGAGAGACAGCATCGCCGGCCTCAGCAAGATTGGTCATGATTTCCTGCTGCAACTCCGAATCCAGATGGGCTCGCAGCAAATCAAGCTGCAGGTTCTGAAAGTCCTGACTGACGATTTCCGCCAGCACTTCGCCCACACCAACCTTCTGTCCACGATCCACCAGAATGCGTGCGATGGCCCCGCTGAGCTGAGCCGAAGCCACGGTACGCCGTGTGGGAGGCACATCGACCAGACCATCCACTGTGATAGTCTCAGCCAGAGTCAACTGCGATGCTGGTTGCAGGGTGAGCCCAATATCGCGGGCCGTTTCATCGCTGACCTTTAGCACACCTTTTTTAAAGAAGCTGCCAAGCTCATGGCTTCCGCGAGTGACAACACGATCTCCAGGGAACAAATTGCCGCCACGCACTTCGATCAGGTCCCCCATGCGGTGACCGAAAACGACGGTTTGCTTCTGATACGTTGATGCCACTTTTGTCTGCTCTTCTTCCACAAGCACGAACCGTTCAGCTCCATCCCGAATGACAGCGGACATCGGCACCACTACCTTCTCGCCTGTGTCGCCAATCTTCAGCTGTACCTGACCGGACATGCCCGGCAGAAGCAGCAGGTCTTCGGCAGAAGAATTCGACAGCGACGCCCAGACGGTTCCAAGATGTGTCTGTGGATCCAGAAACTGACCGAAGACATCGACCTGTGCAGGGATCTTCCGATTCGGATACGCCGTCAGAGTCAACTCCAGCGATTGCCCAATCGCGACACGGGCAAGGTCCTTCTCCAGCACACCGATCTTCAGCCACACAGATGACAGGTCGAGCACTTCAAACAGATGTTCTTTGGAGTTGATCACCTTTCCGACAGAAAGGTCTGTGTGTGTCACAGTTCCATCAATCGGACTTTTCAGGGCCAGACGCTGCTCAAATGGTTCGTTAGGAGTTCCCAGCATCGCGTCCAGCGCTTCAGGTGGCAGTTGCAGACCCAGCCATTTGGCGCGAGCGATTTCCAGTGCCGCACGATCTTTCTGGACCTGATTCTTTGCTTCAATGAATCGGATCGCGGGAATTGCACCCGTTTTGCCGGCGGCCTCCGCCGAGGACAGGAGCCTGAGAGACAGATTTAGTGCTGTTTGTGCGTTGCGAATCTCCAGCTGCAGCGATTCCAGTTCCGGGCTGTCGAGTTCGGCCAGCAGTTGCCCGGCTTTGACGGATTCTCCCGGCGTCACCAGGAGTTCGACAATCCGGCCGGAGAGAGGTGAACTCACCATCGCATGGCGGTTCCATGGCGAGACCAGTGTCCCATAGGCCAGAAGCGACTGAGTCACCTTCTGCGGGCCGACTTCTGCCGTTTGTACATCCAACGTTGTCCGCGCGGACTTCGTCAGCACCATCTTCCCTGTTTCCGCGTTGACTTCCATCCCACGCGTCGGAAGCGGCTTATGCCCTTCGTGCGCAAACGTTATCGCTGACGCAAGGCAAAGAACTACCAGACAGCCACAGTTTATGATTGTCATAACCGGTAGTTCTCGTCCCGATCGTGATCGCATCATTGTGTCACCTCGTCTTTAGATGTTGTGTCTGCTTTGTGCTCCAATACATATGGCACCGTAAAGACGGTCCCATTTCGCTGAAACTGGCCCCACGCCTTATAGATTCCGGGCTTCGGAAAATGTGCCGCGAATGCGACGGCTCCGTCGGGAGCCGTTTTGGCGTCGCTGCCTGAGACATTCACTTCGCCCGTTGCAAGCCCTGCTGGTTTGCCTTGAGGCTGATGATTGGCGAAGAGTCGGTATTTTCCAGACTTCGGAAACACGAACTGAGTCGTCATCATGCCAGAGCTGTCCACGTCGGGATGCAGGTGAGCAAATTCATCCAGCCCGTCGCGGACGACAATCAAATGCACAAGCTGTTCATGCAGAATGTCAAATGACTTAATTGGCGTGCCATCGGCATCTTGAATTTTCAACATGAGCTTTGTGGTCGAACCAGCCGCGGGCTGCGAAGGTTCGCTCATCACCACGAGTGTGCGGGGCGGTGCCATATTCATTGGCATATTCTCATGGCCGCCGTGCGAGCCGTGATCACTTTTCGATGGCGCACCGTTGTGACTGTGCCCGGCATGAGAGTCCGGCAAAGTCGCTTGTTCGCCTGTCGTGGAATGGTCAGTGGATGCAGCTGGTGGAACAGGCGTTTGTTGCCCGCACCCGAAAAGGCCAATGCGCACGAGGAGAATTACTACATCAAACGATTTCAACATGGACTGACCTTTGATCTAACGGTGACGTGGACTAAAGGCTGACAAGCACGGCGGACTCACAGGACATCTATTTGACCACATCAATACGAGCGGCCAACACGACAGGATCACCGTTGTGTTCGGATTCCCAGCAAGCAATGACGGGCCCTGAACCATTCGAAGCTGCAGCAATCATCGGATCGCGCGCCGCTTCCGCCAGCTTTTGTGGTTGCCCTGAGACAGAGTTCTGTACGAGAAGATCACCCTCGCGTCCGACCGTCCAAACGATCACAGATCCCTTTGAAGATGCGGCAATCCACGGTTGCTGGCCTTTACCGAGGAGAACTTCCGGCGATCCATCGCCAGCTGCCTTATAGACATTCCCATCGCGCCGCCAGACTGTTTCCAGAGAGCCCTTTGGGTTGGCCGCCAGCATGCCACCATCCATCGGACAGGCGTCCAGTGTCCACTTTCCTCTGCCCAGCTTCTTGCCAGGTGAGAACGACTTTCCGTCGTCCTTCGACGAAGTGACGTACATATCTCGATCACCACCGATCGAGTTTCGAAACATGACATGCACACTGTTGCCATTAACAATCACCGACGGATGACAGCATTCACAGACACTTCCATCCGGTGAACGATAGACGCACTGGTTGGCCTCCCATGTGGCGCCATCATTTTTCGAAACGGCGGCGTAGATTTCCGACTTCTTATCTCGAAGGTCGAGCCAGACGCACCAGATCGAACCATCTGCACCCGAGGCCATCGCATGCAGTCCTTCACGCGCTGAATCAGCCATGTCGTTCACTCGAACGGGCCCGTGCCATGTCTTGCCATCGTCCGTTGATCGCCAGGCAAGGACGTCGCCGTCGCGGCCTTTGCCGATCTGACCACCAATTGCGGTTACGACAACCGCGTTCTTCGTCTTCACAATTCGAGGACCACGACGCATTCCGAGCGACATATTGGGAACACGAAATGCCTGCATTGCCTTCCCAAAAGTGATTCCTCCATCGGGAGACTGACAATACTGAACCGTATCGCCAATCCCATAGACAAGGTGGACGGAGCCATCGGTCCCGATAGCCGCCTGCGGCTGTTTTGGAGCGTTTGCTCCCTTCCCGGATGCAATGATCACTGGATCACTGGCCGAACAATCCGCGGCAGACAATGACGCAAGACACAATGCTGCAATGACGCTGAGATTCAGGCACTTCATAACGACCGTCCTTTTTTGAACAATGACTCAAGTAACGCCTATTCCTTGCTTCTGCCGTTTTCGGCCTTCAGCTTCGTCACTGTCGCCAAGGTCTCATCTGGATTCTTCAATGCTTTGGATTTGCATCCAGCGCAGCACACGAAGACTGGTTGGCCCTTCACATCAAGCTTGAGCGGAGCGTCCATTGATCCAAGCAGGCTGGTGTTCATAACTGCACAGAACTTCTGAGCCTCGGCCTCCTTGCGATCCTCGGGGCTCAGTTCTGCCATCGCCAAAGCCACATCAGATTCGCCGCCATCACCGTGCTCATGCTCGTCATGATCATGACCGTCCACTTCGACGTTAGCCGACGCTTCAGTTGGTGGCGGGGAAGTTTGCGATTGGCAGCCTGACGCAATGGTCGTAAGAGCCGCAAAGCAAGACAATAACTTCCACGAAACATTCATTTTCATTCTCCATTTGAAGGTTGATTCGGAAACACTGTGAAACCTATTTCGACTTAATGTAATCATCGGGAGTTTTCATTTCTTCGGGCCGCTCTTTGGCCATTGTCACGAACTCATCGACGCAGGGTGGGCAGCAGAACTGGTAAGACTTCCCGTCCACAATCCAGGTAAATTTTGGGTTGGCTTTCGTCTTCGTCACGGGGCAAATTTGATCGCCTTCCTTCGGAAACATGTTATGCGACGAGGTCAGGCCCTTAAATTTCTGAGTGGCCGTCATACCGCCATTCGCTTTGATATCGGCCTCTGTGTACTTGCCGCCCGCTGTCAAATACAGCTTCTTCTCTTCTTCTGCCGGCAGGCTCTCAGGCATTTCTTCAGCGTGGGCTTCCGTCACCGTCGTAAAACCCACACGAAAGCGTTCTCCAGCAATTCGCAGGTTGGGAATCGTGACATCCAGTTGTTTACCCCGAAATTCCTCCGGCAGCTGCCCGACGAACTGCGACGTTTTATCTGGCGCGTCGCCGTCCTGAGGAACAGCCGCAAGTTCGATTGGCGTAGAGTTTGGATCGCCGATCGCTTTGACATAGGCTTTGACCGGCTGCACATCCACTTCCTGAATGCGCGTTTCATCTTTGCCCAGCATCAACAAGCGAAAATCTCCGCTTGTTTCAATGACCGCTTCCGCATGGTAACTGTCCGAGCCAATCGGAATGATGATGCCCCCATGAGAGCCCGGCTTGTGAGGATGCACTTCGTCAGTAACCGCCTTCTCGCCATCTTCGGCAGCGGAATTCGTTGTGAGGACTGCAGGAGAAGTAACCGGCGTTGTTGCCACGGTCGCGGGTGCAACGGCCGTTGGTTGCGATTCTGAGCTGCATCCAGCCAACGTTAACAGGAGAACACTGGTCCAAAGTAAGCCTGCAGAAAAAACAACTAAATACGATTTCATTTTGCGACTCCTTGCAATCGCTCGCGCAGGATTGCGTCGAGAAAGTTCAGGACACGGGAATAACTTGCTGACAATGCAGCCAAACGATTGAGAGCAATGTCGCGCAGCGACTTGCTCTGTCCATTAAAGCCGTTTTCAGAATCACGCATCAGAGTTCGTGAGAACTCTGTCGAATCTCAGCAGGCACTGGGAGGCCCGAATTCTGACGAATCCGGCTATTTCAACAGCAAGTCCAGCCGGACTGAGCGTACGTTTCAACAGCGACGCACGCTGTGCGCAATCAGAATTGCTGTGCCTGTCGGCATCGAGTCAAATCTACATGGCGGCAACCTCATTCTCTGTGGCGACGATTCATCAGCGGACAGGAATAAGGCAGGTGAGCAGATTTCTGAAAGTTCAAGTCTCCATTTAACTGACGGAGACGTCGCCAGGATCCGGCTGTCGTCGAGCTTCGCTCCAACTGTGCGATGTTTGCGACACGGGCAATCGTGCTTCTTGTCACCTTCCGAGTTCTTTGAACACGATTTTTCCGAGCCATCCTGGTGACAGCAGCAAGAAGGTGATTCAGAAGATTCCGCACTCAACATGCGGACCGAACAACAGCATACCGCAGGCCCCAGAAGGGTCGTCCCGATGAGTAGTCTTTAAAAGGATACGATGTAACATCATGAACTTCGCTGTTAGAATGATCCGCCCGCATACAGGATAGAACGAAACCAAACGCAGCACCAGATCAAGCGCAAAATCTACTGCTTCGCGTCTCCCCGTCGAAGTTGTGGCGGCGTTGCTGTTAGATGCTGCGAAGATCACGTTTCTTCACGAACGAAATCCCCATTCCCATATCTGGCGATTCCAACTTGATGGACTACCCTGCGGAGTTGTGATGATCGACGGCAGCCATAAGACTGGCGATTTCCTCAAGACCGTTGACACCGATGGCCGTGACATATCTCGTCCCCACTTTCCAAGTGACCGCAAGCTGGTCGGGCATGTGCAACATGGCATTTTCAGCACATGAGTGGACGCCAATCGGTAACCAGCTGAGGGCCGCTTCGCCACGACCGGCTCATATCCCAGCAGTTCCTTAGCAGCGTCAAGCGAAACCAGCGTCCCTCCATCCTGAGCGGACAATGCATCAACGACGGCATGTGGCTTCCGGGGAAATCGCGTCAGAGTCTTATAAACGTGAGCTGCGACCACACGATGGATCTGGTCATGCGATGTTGGCGATGCTGCCCAATAGCCAATCGCCACGGCGACAATAGCGATGTCACTATCAACGGAAGCCACCGATACATTGACCGGGGAAAACTCCACCGTCGGAAAGGGCGATTTCGCTCGTCAAGGCGCACAACAATCTTTGCCCAATTCCCCGCTGAAATCGCCAATTCGCGTTCCTCACGGAACAGTCCTCCAATTTGGCCAAAGGATCGGAGTTCTGCCGTACAAACGTCGCAACTGTTGACGTGCTCACTGATCTCTGCAGTCTTATCCGCAGGCAATTCGCCGTCATAGAATTCCGAAAGCCGAGCCCTGACTTGTTCGCAATTCATGTCAATCTCCCCAACCCAGAGCCAGCAGTTCTTTCTGCAATTCTCGACGAGCCCGATTGAGCCGCGACCCTACCGTCCCTTCCGTTCTAGCGACATTGCCGCCGTTTGAGAATACGATCGGTATGTCATTCAAGCGATTACCCATTGGTCCATCTGGTGGTTTTTCTATCGGCGTCCACGAAGTGACTCAGTCTCAGGATGAGTCGGTGATGGGCGCTAACCCGAGCTCGTTCAAGGGCGCGAACAACCCTGTTGAGAATGTGAGTTGGGACGACGCAGTGGCGTTTTGCGCGAAGCTGTCAGCTCTTCCGGCGGAGGTAGCCGCCGGTCGCGTGTATCGTTTACCGACGGAGGCAGAATCGGAATATGCATGCCGCGCGGGGACAACGACAGGCTACAGTTTTGGAGATGATGCGCAGGATCTTGGTGAGTACGCGTGGTTTAGCGACAACAGCGGGAATACAACTCACGGAGTAGGTGAGAAGCTTCCGAACGGCTGGGGTCTATACGACATGCACGGTAATGTGTGGGAGTGGTGTTCTGATGCAGAAGGCTCGCCCCGCGTGTACCGTGGCGGCAGTTGGGACGACGACGCGGCGTCGTGCCGGACGGCTTACCGCGGCACGGTCGACCCGTTGTCCCTCAACTACTCCTACGGCTTCCACCTTGCCCTGAGTTCTCCGTCTGGCAAGTCGCCGGAGGCGGAACAGGGCAAGTTGTCCCGTGGTTGCTGTGGCCAGTACGAAGATACGTCGGGACAACTGCCGAATCAGGCCGTTTCAACGGGTGTGGCCACACCCGCAACCATGTGTTTTCATGCTTTCCCTGAACTATTTCAGAACGTGGAAACCATATAAAACACTGAAAACGCTGCAAAAGCGAAGTGATTAAGTCATATTCAGGATAGTCTTGAGCAGCATTCTGAGGTGCCTCTTTCACGGACTGATGTCGTCAGATAACACCAGTTTACGAAACACGCCACAGAATGCACTTCTTTGTTCCCCAATGATTGCGGCCACTCCAAAGTCCCGCTACGCTGGAGAAAGGCTGAGCGGAGCATAGGGCAACGCAGAAGTGCGACCCGAGCGCCGTCTCAGGGCTCAAGACCGAAGCGGCGACGACGAGCTTCGCTTGCTGTCGCCCTCATCTGACTTCGGGATTGAGCTGAATGCGATAAACTTCACCCCGACTTGCCTGCGCACTCCCAAGACACAACGCCACTTTTCCTAATCGATTTCACCCACAGACCCTGCGAACGAGCCAGTTTTTTGGCAGGTCATAAAAAAGGCACTCCGTCAGAGTTGAGTGCTCTAACGGAGTGCCGTCGCCCGACCTTATGCGGTTTGACTGCCGTGGAAACTGCGTGAGTTCAATGTGTTTCGTAGATCATGCCGTCAGGCCGATAATGCAATCCTGGTTTGATCTTATGTGGAGGAACGGACAGGAGTTCCAGGCGAACTTCATTGCCCAGCGCGACTACACCATGAATCGAAATGATGGAACGGATAGATTCGGGTTCGTTGAGTTCACAGGATTCTGCCACGGAATACCATTCCAAACGGCTCATGGATGTAAAAAGCAGGGTAATTTGAGTCAGATCAATTCGAAAACTCGCATGATCGATTCTGCCATCCTTCGCTCCCCCGACAATCTCAGTTGTTCCGAGGTACATGCAGACTGTCCAGCCACGCTCGTCAAACTGGCAATCGTATCCGACACGTCCGACATGCGTCAGAGGTTCAAACAAGCCTGCAGCCTGTTGCACAAAGCCTTTCAACCAGTCAGGTCGATAGTCTCGCTGCTCCCTGCGTAATCGATACTGCTCCATCTGTTCCAGCAGTTCTTCAATAGACATGGGTAACCTGTGTGTTTGGTTGAAATTCCAGACAATTGAAATTCATTCCGCATCGCGTGAAATGACTCTACAACGGGCTGAAAATCATCGTCAGAGTTAAGGTCACATCCATGAGTGTGATGGGCAACAGAGCACCAGCTCTGGCGAGTCAGGCGGTCTGACATTGGCCACACGATGTATCGGGAGTGCGCGGGCCGCCAATCAGTCATTTTCGGCAACTCAAGGTTACGAATGCTCTGCGGCAGTCCTATCCTGCCGTCAGGATGTTGAGCACGCATTGAGTCACGCGTGCCGGATGCTCCGACTGTGCAAGTTGTACACAATTGTGCATCAATAAAACAAAAACCAACCGTCGTGGACTGTGATCGATTTAAAACGGATCACGCTCCCGTGCGCGGTGCATAGGTCCGCAGTTCGATCTTCTGACCGCCATGTTGGTATCAATCCACTGCTGTCTGTCGAGCGCGGACTGTCGTGGGGGCAGATTCTTGGGTAATTGGACGCGCGGCATGAACTTCGCGGTAGACCTGAATGACTTCGTCCAGCATGCGATTTTCATTAAATCGATCGCGCACCATCTGCTGACCGGTCGCTGCGATCCGGCGTGCTTTGTCACGATCTTGGAGCAACTCAAGAATGCGATCACTCAGGCTGCGACTATCTGAGGGAGGCACAATGAGGCCATGCACATTGTCTTCAATCACACTCATCACACCACCTACGCCGGAAGCAATCACCGGTCGGCCCAACGCCATTGCCTCGAGCATGACGACGCCTAGGCCCTGCTGCAGAGACGGGAGGCAGTAAATATCAATCGCCTCGAGATAACCAGCCATCGCGACGCCGCCGTCGACAAAAGTCAGTCTTTGCGACAACTGGAGCGATGCGGCAAGTTTTCGGAGACTACGTTCTTCCGGCCCGCTGCCTGCGATCACGATGCGGATTTCGTGTCCCGCCTCAACAACGCGATGGCAGGCCCGGAGAAAAAATGAAGCCCCTTTCTCAATTTCAAGCGGGCCAGCCATTCCGATCACTGGTGGACGATCATCGTCTAGCGGCAAATCGATCTTCGTCGCATGGGGAACTTCGACGCCCGGCAGAATGACTCGTTTCTCAATCGAGGCCATAAATGCCGTTTCAGGAATCTGCTGCTGGACGCTCTCACTGACAGAAATCACAACTTTGAGCTCGGGCGTCGCTTGGCGAAGCACCAATGCGCGGGCTTCAGCTTGATCCGAAATGTTTACAATCAGAGGACGACGAAGTTTTCGTGCTAGGCGAATCCCTTGGGGTAAAAGGTTTGGATCCTGCACATGGATGATATCGGGGCGTTGCTCTTTAATGTCACGACAGAGCGTGCGCAGGACAATCTGGCCCCAGATCGGCAAATTGTAGCCGGGAATCTCATGGAGGCGAACACCATGCAGCAGGGTATTATCCAGTTCGGTCACCCGGGTGCAAATGAGCGCAGTGTCCAACTCGCGACGTTCGAGTCCTCGCGCAAGTCGCAACGTGAGCAGCGAAGAGCCTCGAAAAGACAGCTCGCCGTCAAGCAACAGGATTCGCTGAACGGTCTCAGCCATGATGACTCACAGAATGGAACCGGGATCGAACATCAGGACCGTCGCAGCGCTTTTGGTTTCGACAGGACTTCACTGATCAGAATGGCTTGTCTTACACCCTGTGGACTGCGGAGAGCCAACAGCAAATCGCCCGCAGCCGCAGAACCGTGCGTTGTCGCTGCTGTGGGAGCAGTCGGCCGATTCTTGTCTTCACCAAGATGACTGCGGACTTGATCATTGATGTCAGTCTTTACGGATTCAGAAAGCTGATTCCCGATGTGCGATTTGACATGCTTACCAATGAATGCGTCGACATGCGCGCCGACACCTGATCCCGGCGATCGGTCGGCTCCGACAGGTTTGGCGGCGGGTCTTGCCGTCGGTGCATTTCGTTGCTTCTTCGGCCGCGACTGTTGAGCACGAACTGGTTCCTGCGTCCTCTGGGGGCGGGATCCGGCTGTTGTTGCGGCCGGGCGTGGGATGCTTTGGGAAGTCATTTCGGAACGAAACGAAGCGGGGTCGTGAGTTGCCCGCTGACGCGGCACTGCTGGTTGTTCCACGCGCCCACTGTTCAAGGCAGGATTCGGCATAAAAAAAGTGGTGCGAATCCAGTTCACGAACCGAGCCACGAGGGCACAAAAAATGAGAAATGGAACAATTCCATCAATAAGTTTCTGCATAACTCATCCTTTACCCAACGTCATGTCTCGCCGCTACTTCTCGTCCACAACTGTGGCAAGCTTGCCTTAAGCCTTTGTTGAACCTTCCGCATCATCATCGCAAGAATTCGGGATGGGCTCCGCAACCTCACCCGCAGGATCAACTGCCGGTGCGGTTCGATTCGTGATGCGTTTCTTCGCGAGCCGAGAACCGCGCGGCACTCGTGCTTCGATTTCTTTCCGTACCTGAGATCGTTGCATCAGCCCGCGGAGAACCGCAAGCAGCATCACAATCAGAAAGACAGTAATTTTGCTGTCCATCGGGTTTCTCAGGATTCAAACAGCTAACACACGCGAACGGCAGATCCGAAACAATGGATCAGACGACCTTGCAAGAAAATTCGTACGGGAGTGTAATCGAATTCAGGTCACTTCGAAAAGGCATGCGGCTAAGTTGAGTTCCTCGGGGGCCGGCGGTCTGCAAATTGACAGGCTCAGTTATTGAGCATGTTTTCCTTCAATTGGATGGCAGCCGGGCCGACAAGAATGACAAAAATTCCAGGAAAAATGAACAGGACCAGCGGGAAAATCATCTTCACTGCCGTCTTCGCTGCTTTCTCTTCCGCCATCTGGCGACGTTTTACACGCATTGTGTCCGACTGTACGCGGAGTGCCTGCGCGATTGATGAGCCGAAGCGATCGGCTTGGATCAGGATCGCCGCAAGCGCCCGGACGTCATCGACGCCCGTGCGGACTCCCAGATCATGCAATACTTCGCGTCGAGCCTTACCCATTTGCAGTTGCTTGTTCGCGATTGCCAATTCAGAACAGACCTCCGGAGCTCCGGTGGCAAGTTCTTCCGACACCTTACGCAAGCCGGAATCGAGCCCTAGGCCGGCTTCTACGCAGACAACCAAGAGGTCGAGAGCATCGGGGAGTTGCAAAAAGATCTTTTCCTGACGCGACCATTTTTGGAGCGTGAGAATCAGTTCGGGTAGGAAAAATCCGATGCCACCAGCGATCACGAGCGACATCCATGAATTTTTCGCGAATCCCGCGGAATACAATCCGTAGCTGCCGCCAAGGAGCAAACCCACCCCCAAGGTTATGATTTTAATTGCGAGGAAATTTTGGGAGGCATAATGTCTTGTATAACCTGCATTGGCGAGACGGGTCTTTAGATCGCTCTGCTCCAGTTCACTTTTAGATTCCAGCGGTTTGGAGAGGAGAGGAGCGGCTTTGTTGAAGATCGCTGCCAAAAAATTAACGGAATTGGGAGTGGCAGTGATACCAGAAATGCGTTTCTGCAAAGCAAATGGATCGCGCCACTCGTCGAGTCGTTCTGTCGCGCGAGACGACTTCCCGGCGAACGCGGCCCAGACGCCCCAAATGCCTGTGGCGACGCCCATGAATGTGATGATTGGTAGCAGCGTTTCATGATTCATGACAGTTGCTCGATAAGTAATAATTTGGAATGCAGGAAACGTATTGCTCAAAATGTAAGAGCATCCACTTGCATTGCCGAGATTTGTTCAGACCTTGATGTCCACAATTTTCTTAATGATGATGGCGCCGATAATCTGCATGACCACTGCAGCCGTAATCATCTGACGACCAAGTTCACGATTAAAGAGGAGCATCACGTAATCGGGGTTCAGATAATAAACGGCGAAGAACAACACAACTGGCAAGCCCATCAGGACGACACCGCTGATGCGTCCTTCTCCAGTCAGGGCTTTCACCTGTCCCAGAATCTTGAAGCGTTCGCGCACGATGTAACTGATCTTGTTCAGAATTTCTGCAAGGTCTCCGCCCGCTTGACGCTGGATCGCGACAGCCGTCACAAAGAACTGCAAGTCCATGTTAGGAATTCGAAGTTGCATATTTCGCAATGCCTGTTCCATCGAAATCCCAAGATTCTGCTCGTCATAGACATGGCGGAATTCGGTGGAAATCGGAGCCTGCATTTCTGATGACACGACATTCAGACCGGAAGAAAGACTATGACCTGAACGCAGAGCTCGGGAAATCAGTTCGAGTGCGTCCGGCAGTTGTTGTTCGAATTTAGTAAAGCGTGCTCGACGTCGCCACCATAGCCACAACCATGGAAGCGAGGCACCGAGGCCGGCACCTAAAGGAATCAACGCCAACGGCGCTTTGGAAATGCCCGGAAGCAAGGCACCCAGCACCGCGGCAACCGCGCAAAGTATTAAAAATTGTTCAATCTTGAGGGGTGAATTGGCCTGTCGAAAAAACAGGGGTAGTTTCGAGAACCGTTGAATGAGGCCATCGACAAGCCCCCCTGCAGTGCTCACACCGTCCCGCAGAAGTTGCTGAGAAATATTCCTCTTCGTTGGCTTTGCTGCGCCAGTAAAGGCCGCCAGTCTCGCATCGAGATTCGAGTCCGAATTGCCACGAAACGCGGAGTAGAGACCGAACACCAACGCCAGCACGCCGATGAAGGCCGTGATCATAATGATGAGATTTGGATCCATATTCGCCTCCCTTTGAGGAAGAACCATTTGGGAACAAGCCAGAGGCCGTTACCGACAGCGGCATCAACGAGATTTAAAAATTCATGAGATCTGTTAGGGACATCGCATCGTACGCTGGGCAAACAGGCCATTCGGCAGACGCACTCCACTGGTTTCCATGTGCTCAATGCACTTCGGGCGGACACCTGTTGATTCGAAGTGACCGAATGCTTTTCCATTTTCACCAATTCCATCCTGTTGGAATTTAAAGATGTCCTGCATAACAATCGTGTCACCTTCCATGCCAACGACTTCGGTAATGTACGTGACTTTACGCGGTCCGCCCTGCAGGCGGTTGACCTGGATAATCAAATGCACGGCTGATGCAACCTGCTTTCGGACCGCAGACAGCGGCAAGTCGCAACCCGACATGTTGACCAGTGTTTCAATTCGCGAAATCGCATCGCGGGGATTATTCGCATGGACAGTGGTCATTGAACCATCGTGCCCCGTATTCATGGCCTGCAACATGTCGAGTGCTTCGCCCCCACGGCATTCGCCGATGATGATGCGGTCAGGACGCATTCGAAGGGCGTTTTTCACGAGGTCCGTAGCCGTTACTTTGCCCTTGCCTTCAATGTTCGGCGGACGTGTTTCCAGACGCAGGACGTGTTCCTGCTGCAACTGAATTTCCGCAGCATCTTCGATTGTGATGATGCGGTTGTCGTTCGAAATGAAGCTCGAGAGCGTGTTCAGCAGCGTCGTTTTTCCGGAACCAGTCCCGCCACTGATGATGAGATTTAAGCGTGCCTTCATGGCACCTTCGAGAAACATGACCATTTCTGGCGTGAATGTGCCAAATTTGAGCAGGTCTTCCAATGTCAGCGGATTCGAACCGAATCGCCGAATCGTCAGAGACGGGCCATCCAGAGCCAAGGGAGGAATAATGGCGTTTAGACGCGAGCCGTCGGGTAGTCGAGCGTCCACCATGGGAGATGTTTCATCGATCCGCCGCCCAACTCGAGACACGATCCTGTCCAAAATCTGCAGCAAGTGATCGTTGTCTCTGAACGTTACGTCAGACTTGATGATCCGCCCGTTCTTTTCAAGGAAGACGCTTTTAGGTCCGTTGATCATAATATCCGCAACGCCCTCCTCCTTCAGCAACAGTTCCAGTGGGCCGAAACCGAATGCTTCGTCAAGGACTTCTTCGACGAGGCGTTCCCGCTCCGCACGATTCAAGAGCGGGTTTTCTGTGTCGCAAAGATGCTCGACGACGACACGAATCTCCCGTCTTAGTGAATCGCCTTCGATCTCATTCAGTCGGGTTAGATCGAGTTTTTCAACGAGTTTACTATGAATATGTGACTTTAGTGCTTCGAAGTCGCCAGGCGATTGCTTGGACGATCTCATGGGGGCGATCATGACCAATTTCTCCGTATTTTCTTATGCAAGCTCTGAACAGACTCATCCGCATTCGTGGTGCTGACGACGGGATATGCGGTCTGAGTCCTTTATGCAAGATAGGTCACGGATTACATCAGTGGCGGAAGGATCAGCCGAAAATGTAGCGGGAAATCGACACTTGCAGCAAATCATGCTCATTTGCAGCGGCTGACTGAAATGAGAATTGGACCCAAATGGAACGACAGACCTGCGGAAGTCTGCGGACAAGCAGCCAGTGACAAAGAATTCACTGCTTTCTCCCAAAACGGGTGCTGACAGCGATCGTTCATCAGATGGTCGAACTCGCAGGTGTCTCAATTCCAGGGCAGCGTCCGAATTCTTCACGGGCACGCTGATGTTCCGCGACGGTAACGATGTAGCCTAAAACATTGATGGAACACCGCACTTCCGTCCCCAGATCATGTGAGGGGACGCTGCGAAACATCGATTCTAATCGTGCCGGATGCTTGACAGTCAGCAAAAATCCGAGTAATTTGCCGCTTCGTCCTGAGAGACTTGGCGAAAATTCAGGGGATATCCGGGGTTGTCGTCAGATGTTTCAGGAAGTTTGCTGTTTGTTTGCTCCAGAACCGCGTTGAAGGAACCTGAAATGGACAAGATGTAGGTCTGACTCCATTTCTCCGATGTCTGGCGTGATTCACCAAATTGGTGACGCACGCTTCGAATAAGGTTCGGTTTTCTGCCATTGTGACTCAATTTGAGCAACTGTGGCGGGCGCGAAAAGTGGGACATTGATCCCGCTTTTTTTTTATCCACGCACAGCACTATCAGACGTCTACTTCATGAACGGAAACGAAATACTCAGAATTGTCGATGCAATCCACCGCGACAAGGCCATCGATTCCGAGGTCGTGTTTGAGGGGATTGAGCAGGCCATTCTTTCTGCCGCCCGTAAGCACTTTTCGGAAGAAGAGAAGCTGGAAGTTCGCATTGATCGCGAAACTGGCCAGCCTGCTCTGATCTGCGACGGTGCGACACTGGACCCCGATCTGCTGGGAGATCTGTTGGGACGCATTTCTGCGCAGACAGCCAAGCAGGTCATGATTCAGAAGATTCGCGAAGCCGAACGCGACACGCTTTATGAGGAATACCTCGAACTGCGAAGTCAGCAAGTCTCTGGCCAAGTCACACGTGTTGATCGTGGTACGGTGATTGTGAGTCTCGGGAAAATTGAAGCCATTCTGCCTCGCAGTGAGCAAATCCGCAAAGAAAATTATCGCACGGGAGATCGTGTGCGCGCGATCGTCCTTGATGTACGCAAGGCGGGTTCGCGGGTTCGCGTTATTTTGTCGCGTACGCATCCAGACTTCGTACGGCGATTATTTGAGGTAGAGATACCGGAAGTTAATGATCAGATTATTGAAGTTCGTTCGATTGCGCGAGAAGCAGGCAATCGTTCCAAGGTTGCTGTCTCGTGCAGCGACACGTCAATTGACTGTGTTGGTGCCTGCGTTGGGGTGCGTGGTGCAAGAATTCGCGGGATCGTAGAGGAATTGGCTGGCGAGCGAATTGATATCGTGCGCTGGAATGATTCGCTCTCAATTCTCGTGCCTAACGCGATGCAGCCGGCGGAAGTTGAAGATGTGATTCTCTGCCAGATGCTTGGAAAAGTGATCGTGCTGGTTCGTGAAGATCAGTTGTCGCTCGCGATTGGCAAGTTTGGTCAAAACGTACGATTGGCATCCAAACTGGTTGGTTGGGATATCAATGTCATGACCCAAGCATTGCTTGACCAGCAATTAGACAAGTCGATTGAAGCCTTCTGTGTTGCCCCGGGAGTGACTCCGGAATTGGCAGAAAATTTGGTTTCACAGGGCTTCTTCAGCTTCGACGATCTTTCTGTAATAGAGCCGGATCAGCTTGTGGAAATGAGCGGTCTATCCGCAGCAGATTGTGATCGAATCATTGAGTACGCCGACGTCGAAAGTGCGCGGCTTGAGGTAGAAGAGCGCATTGCGGCAGATCAACGTAAGCACGCGACCAATCAGGTGTCGACTTCTGCGTTAAAGAAACCTCTGGTGCAGTTGGAAATTGAGTCAGTAGCGGCTGGTGGTGATGCCGGTGACGAATCGGCCGCGGCAAAAGAGATGGATGATGCTGACGTGGTGATTGAAGATTCATTGGTCAGCCAGCCGGATTTAACTGCACCTCAGGAGGGGTCTGTTTCTTCAGGTGCTGGCGATGATCTTCCTGCAGGGGTTGAAGAAATTTGAGCAATGTGGAAATCCGTGGTCTGGTAGTTGGTTGAATATTTGCTTTGAAACTCACGTTATTGTTGGATTTGAATCGAGGAGACACATTCTTCAGTCAATGAATCACGTGTCTTTTGGTGTAGTGCGTCTTGTTGTTGGCTGTCACCGGCGTTTGCCGGAAACAAGTTGAAAATCGGCGTTGACCGGGTCAGCATGTCTCCGAAAGTAAACTCGGGTTGCTTAATGGATTGTTGCGAGTTTCAGTGCTGACACTGTCAGGGAAACGTTTTCTCGGACAGACTTCGTCGGTCTAAGGGGTTAAGTTTTGAAGATACGTATCTTTGCTCTTGCACGGGATCTCGGTCTCGACAGTAAGGTGTTGATCGATCTCTGTGAACAAGCTGGAGTTAAGCTGCGCAACGCGCTAGCGACAATCAGCGAAGAAGAACGAGACACGGTCGTAGCCTACATCCGCAGCAAGGGTCCCTCGACAGGTTTTGTTGCACCGTCGGTGGAAATGCCACCGGTTCGTGACTTACCGATGGTGCCCCCCGCGAAAATCCGGCAGATCGTCGGAATTCCGTCCCGCGGACTAGTTCGCGGCCAAGATGAGATTGAAGATCAGGAAGACAGCCTCGAGAAGATCGAAACTGAGGAACGTAATGCGGTTGAGACTGACACTGAGGCTGAGACTGAGATTGAGCCAGTGATTGAAGCGGTAGTTCTTGAAGACTTGGCTGTTTCCAATCCAGAAACTCCAGCTGAAGAGCTTGCCCCGGAAGCCGAGATTTCATTTCAGGTAGCTGCTGCTGCGGAGATCGTCTCGAGTGTGACGATTGCTTCATCCCCGAAAGCAGAGGGATCATCGTTGGACGCGATGCGGCGTCCAAGAATGGCGAAGCAGCGTGAAATGCGGCCGATTGGTTCTGTCAAAGAACGCGAGCAGCAGGCTGCTGGCGCGGCGAGTAAACCGTCCGGACCACTCAAGGTCAACCGCGACAGACAGCCTAGCAGGCCCATGGTTGCGGCAGCGCCAGCGTTGCCGACTCCGAGCGTGAAGAAAACGAAGCCGCGCGAAGAAAAAGTGCAGAAGCCCGACATGTCACTGTCGGAAATTGTAGACCGACGCAGTCCACTTGCTGATCAATTGAAGGCTCTTCGCAAAGCTCGGGACGAGCACGAAGCGGGCGGTCCGGCTCCGGTTGAACGCAAAAAGGGAGGCCCTGCAAACCGTGGTTCGCTTCTGAAAGAACTCCGCGACACTCGAGAAGCTGAGCGTCAGGCCAAAAAAATCAAACGCCGCAAGCGTTCGGGTCCAATCGATCTTAAAACGACGGCTTCAATTTCATTTCCGATCACAGTGCGAGCTTTATCGGAAGCAATCGGTCGGCCGGCCAAGTCGATTATGAGCATCCTGTTTAAAGCAGGACGGATGGTGACGATTAATGATGAGCTTGGCGAAGAAGAGGCGATGGAAGTCTCGATGGAGCTGGGGGTTGATCTCTCGTTCAAACGTCGCCGCGACATCGAAGTCGAATTGCTGGCATCGCTCGATCACGAAGATCCGCCTGAACTGATGCGTCAACGTCCGCCGATGATTACAATTCTCGGGCACGTTGACCACGGCAAAACCACCATGGTGGATCGGATCCGCAAGGCGAATGTCGCTGCTGGCGAAGCAGGCGGGATTACTCAGCATATTGCAGCATATCAGGTCAACTACGAGGGTCATCAGTTGACGTTCGTCGATACTCCCGGCCACGCCGCATTTGGTGAAATGCGTTCTCGCGGTGCGGATGCGACTGACATCGTGGTCTTGGTAATCGCAGCGGATGACGGTGTAATGCCTCAGACCGTGGAATGCATCAGCCACGCCAAAAATGCCGGTGTGCCGATCGTTGTAGCGCTCAACAAAATCGATCTGCCGGGCATTGATGAGCAGCGAATTCTGCAACAATTGGCGCAACACGAGTTGTTGCCAGCCGAATGGGGCGGGGAAGTTGAAGTGGTCAGAACGTCTGGAACGACGGGTAAGGGGATCGACAAGCTACTTGAAACCCTGTTACTGACTGCTGAACTGCAGGAATTTAAGGCAAATCCCGATCGCGAGGGACTGGGAGTCTGCCTCGAGGCGTTCCGAGACGAAGGTCGTGGGGCGATCGCGTGGCTCATCGTGCAAAAGGGAACGCTGCGCATTGGGGACAATGTCCTCTGCGGTGCAACCTATGGCCGAATTCGAGCGATGTACAACGATCGAGACGAGGCAATTACGGAAGCTGGTCCATCGACGCCGGTCAAGGTCTCTGGCCTCTCAGATGTGCCTGGGGCTGGCGATCATTTCTTTGTGATGAAGGATATCGAAGAGGCTCGCGAAACGGCGGAAAGTCGGCTACACGAGGGCCGCACCGAGGCACTCTCCTCACGCGTGACTGCACGCACTCTCGAAGACATCCTCAGTGTGCCCCGCGAGGGTTTTGGAGTTCAAGAGTTGCCATTGATTTTGAAAGCCGATTCACCGGGCTCGATCGAAGCGTTGCGGGGTGAAGTCTGTAAATTTGCGCATCCCGAAGTTAGGGTACAGATTATTCACTCTGGCGTTGGCGGCGTAAACGAAAGTGACGTATCGCTGGCCAGTGCTGCGGGAGCAATCATTATTGCATTCCATGTGATAGCTGAAGATCGTGCTCAAATTCAGGCGGATCGTCAGGGGGTCGAGATCCGGCGCTATAACATCATCTATGAGGTGACTGACCATATTAAGCTGGCACTGCAGGGATTGTTGCGGCCGGAGCGTGTGGAAGTTTCCACCGGTCGTGCGATCGTGCTGCGGACGTTTAGTATCAGTCGGTTCGGCACGATTGCCGGTTGTCGGGTTTTGAACGGGACAATTTCCCGGGATTGTCGCGTGCATTTAATCCGTGATCAGAAAGTGATGAACGACTATCGAATTGGATCACTCAAGCGCGAAAAAGATGATGCAAGGGAGGTCCGCGATGGAATGGAATGCGGAATCCGGCTGGATGGATTCAATGATATTAAAGAAGGAGACTTGTTCGAGGCATTTCGAATTGACGAGATCGCGCGCACGCTATAATGCTCACAGGTTTCGGCACCGCGGCCGCTGTGTTGCATCACTGGAACGCAGTGTTTCAAGAACTCGAAACTGCGGACATAGTGTCTGAGTCGGCTGTCTCTTCAGGAATTAAACCCAATGTCAACACGTCGAACGGCAAGAGTCGCCTCGATGATCCGGGAAGTCGTTAGTACCTCAATTCTGTTTGAGCTTCGCGATCCTCGGATCCAGAATGTCACGGTGCTGGGAGCGGATGTCAGTCCTGATCTTAGGTATGCTGCCGTGCGGATTTCCGTAATGGGCGATGAAAAGACAGCAGCACTTACGATGCACGGTTTGACTTCAGCAAAAGGTTATTTGCAGTCGAAAGTCGCTGAATACATTAAGAGTCGCTACACTCCGGAACTGCGGTTTGTCTTGGACGACACCGTTTTGAAGTCTGTTCAGACGTCTGCTATTTTGCGTGATGTGCTCGCTCCTAACAATGCGGATGTTGATGTAACTACGAGCGAGACGGAGCATTCAGCGGAACCATTTGCAAGCGACTCGAAGTATGGGGATTTGTAATCCAAATGGGCGTTTGAGCAGGTAAAGAATCAGGGGGCCGTGTCCAGATTATTTTTCTGGACTTGTCGATTAAGTTCAGCAGGGAACCACAATGGGAACGACCAAGACCACCAAAGCGGCAGATAAGTCGCAGGTCTGTCGCAAGTTTGTCACGGCGCTTCACAAGCTGTACGGGAAGTCCGTTCCAAAGATCGAATTGTCGGTCATTGAAACGATGCTTTTTGCTGCCTGTCTCGAGGATAATTCGTGGGCTCCCGCTGAAGTTGGATTAAAGAAGATGCTCGGCACCTTTTTTGACCTCAACGAAATTCGGGTAAGTTCCGTGAATGAACTTGAAATGGTGCTATCGCCGCTCAACAAGGCCGACTGGAAAGGGCTGCGTATTCGCTCCATTCTGAGATCAGTTTTTGAGTCAACATATTCTTACGACTTTGAAAAACTCCGCCGACAGACATTGGAACAGGCCGTCAAGACTCTGAAAAAAATGACGGATGTGACACCATTCGTTCGGGATTTCGTATTGCACGAAATCTTAGGGAGCCATCTGGTATGTTTGGATGCGTCTATGCTGACAGCCGCAAAATGGTTTGGGCTAGTTCCAGAGACGCTGGATGTGAATGAAGGATCGGAATTTCTGAAGGGCGGGCTGAAGAAATCTGAAGTCTCCGAATTTTGCTATCTGCTGCGATGTATCTCGACAGATCCTAAATTTGTCCCACGATTTGCCGATCATCAGGACACAGAGCAGAGCATGGCCGATGTGATGGATCGTTTTGCGGAACTGCAGTTGCCACCCAAGCGAAAACCCAACAAGCCGCCTGTGGTAAAAGAGGTTTCAAAACCGTCAAAGCCTGAAATCGCCAAAAAGTCCGCGTTAGCAACTTCGTCGAAACCAACTGCGTCGGCCCAACCGCCAAAAACGTCTAGCAAGGCGGCAAAGGAAACGAAGCCTGTCGTAGCTGCTGCCAAGCAAAGTGCGAAGCCGGTGGCAAAGGCAAAAATTACGACACCGTCAAAATCAACACCGAAGACTCTTCCCAAAGCGAAGCCGCTCCATCCCGTACAGAAAAAGACAGTGACGCCAGTTGGTGGACAATCACTCGGATCTGGCAAAAAGGGAACAGCAAAGCCGGTGAAGAAGAAATAGAATGGGACTTAATTCCGTGGTGCGTGAACCGAACTCGACATAACGCCAGAGCGGATCAATAATACCGGATGAGCGAGATGGTACTGACCGCCGTTTCCAATCGTTGGATCAAGCCGACGAAACACGGGCGGGTATTACCGTTCCGCTGAGTTTTGTGTTTCTGCCTACAGCTTTCGGTGAGACTGACAATGAAGCATTTCGATTCGGCATCTTGGTGGCGTCAAGTAACGCAAGTTATCGTGTTCGCATTGGTTGCGTTGTGTTTTTCCGCAAACCTCATGACACGTTTGACACAAGCAGCGTCAGATGAACCAATCGTCGATGAAAAACCGACTTCGGATTCTGATGCGGCACTCGAAGAATTGAAGCCGAAAACGGACGGCAATCAGTTACGGGACGAAAGTGAGGCGCTTGACCCTGCCAACAAAGACGCCTTGGCTTGGTATATGGCGGGTCAGAAGGCCATGCGGCGCGGCGACCTCCAGCCTGCTGCCGACGCATTCGAAAAAGCGGCCGAAGCATCACCCAAATCTGCCGTTCCTTTGCGGGCCCTTTCGATGGTTCAGCTGCGACTTGGCCGCACAGAAGAGGGAATTAGCACTGCCGAAAAAGCCATCGCACTGGATCCAGATGACGTTGAGATGCGACTTCAGATGGCGGTATTCTATGCCACTACGCAGCGTATTGAAAAATCCATCGCATTGTTGAACGAAGCATTGGAGTCGAAAACGCTGAAACAGAAGTCACCTGAGTTCGTGCAGGTTCATCAGGTCCGCGCCGCCGTCTTTCTGGCAACTCGGAATCTGAAGGAGGCAGCTGACAGTTACGAAGTATTGCTGAATGCACTCGAACGACCCGAAGATTTTGGAATAACCGACCGCGACCATAAGGCGATGGTCAAGAATCGTCCGACTGGTTACGAAGCGATTGGTCGTGTGATGCTGGAAGTTGGGCGTTACGAGAAAGCCATTGAGGCATTTGAAGCTCTGGGGCGGATGGAACAGGATAAGCCTAGTGAGCACAACTTACTGTTGGCGCGTGCGTATTTTTTGAAAGACAAATTGGAGGACAGCGAAAAGAATCTAAATTTATATTTTAGCAGCGGGCGACGTAGTAAAGAATCCCTCCAGATTCTGCTCGACCTTTATAGTGCCACAAGTCGCTCAGGCTCACTGACCGAACGCTTGAATCAGTTGAGTGAAAATACGCCGGATGCGACTTCTGTCAACATGTTTTTGGGTCAGGTGTTGCTGGATCAGGGAAAAGCGGTCGAAGCGAGTGCCGTCTATCAGGCAATCCTTGATTCCACTGGCGAAGCGGACGCCTATCTTGGATTGATTCGGGTGGCGATCACGCAACAGGACACGAGTGCGCTCATTGCCACAGTGAACCGTGCCGCTCGGTCCCGAATTCGCGTTGAGGAATTGGTTCCCTTGGTAGTCAGTATTGCTGCTGGCGATGAATTTGCCAAGCTTTCCATCAGCGCTTGTCAGACCATGTATGACGAAAAACCTGCTGACCTGCATCCGATGGTTCCGTACTTCTGTGCTTTGATTGCGGAAGCAATCAAGCAGCCAAAGGAAGAATCAGGGTTACTTAAGGCCGCCTTAGAATTGAATCCTGATCGCGCATTGTTGGAAAAGGTGCTTGAGAACTACGGCCTGAATCAGTTGACACTCAATGAGTACGCCATGGCGGCCAAGATTTTTGAACAGTTATTAACGATTCCAGGGTTAGAACCTAGTGTTCGGATTAATACGCTGTTTCGAATTTCTGGAGCCTACGCTTCAATTGAGGATATTAGTGCTGCGCGACAAGCACTCCAAGAAGCGTTGCGGATGGTTCCAAATGAACCTCAGTTGTTGGCTCGGTTAGCAATGGTTGAAGCCATTGATGGAAAGCTCGAAGTCGCCGAAAAGTTGCTCGAGAAATCTTTGGAAGGACTTGCTGAAGATTCGGAATTGCTTGTGGAGATCCGCATCCGTCTAGCGGGCATTTACGCTCGTGGGGACAAATGGGACGGTGCGATCGAGCAGTATCTCTTGGCGACCGAAAATCCGACAATCACGGCGGCCACGCTGCGGTTGGTGCGGATGGGGTTGTCGAATGCTTACGTGCAGAGCGGCGATATGAGCAAAGGCGAAAAAGTGCTGGAAGCCATCTATGCGGAAGATCCAACTGATCCCGGCGTCAACAACGACCTTGGATATCTTTACACGGACCAAGGTAAGGAACTTGAAAAGGCAGAGCAGATGATTCGCATTGCCGTCGCAGATCAACCGGACAACCCCGCCTATCTGGACAGTCTTGGTTGGGTGCTGTTCAAGTTGGGTAAAAATGCAGAGGCCTTGGAACCGTTGAAAAAAGCGAACGGTAATCCAGAGTACCGTGATGCAACGCTGCTCGAACATCAGGGTGATGTGCATCAGGCTTTGCAGCAAACAAAAGAAGCTAGTGATTTGTGGTCGCAATCGTTGACGGTCGAACTGGAATCTCCCCAACCTGACAACAAGGTTGTCGCAAGGCTGAAATCAAAAATTGGAGATACCACACCGGCAGAGGCCAAGTGATTTTATGGCTCTCAAGACTGAACGATGAGCCCATCAAGAATTCGAATTTCGCGAAAATCGCGGGGGATGTTTGCCCGACGGTTGCGGCTTTCAGCCTAAGGGCAATCTGCAGCTTTTGAGCTCAAGCTCTCCCGAACGCGATGGTTGACGAGCAGGAAAACGCGCCCCCATGGCCCGCAAGACGACGATCCGAAACGACGATGATGAACCCGACGAACCGGAAAAATCCGCGAGGGAAGGCATCGGATCAGGGCGGGGTACAACGCGCGATGGCGGCGGTGATGAACCAGATCAACAACGATATGACGATGAACTGCGCCCGTCCCGACTAGAAGACGTTGTCGGCCAAAAGGCAGTGGTTGAACGCCTACGAATTCTACTCGACGCAACTAAGCGGCGGAATGAGCCGCTGGGGCATCTGTTGCTGGACGGCCCACCGGGATTGGGTAAGACGACGTTAGCCACCGTGATCCCGCGTGAACTGGGGACGGAGTTGCAGATCACGGCAGGCCCTTCACTCAGCGCGCCCAAGGATCTGTTGCCGTATCTCACCAACGCGGCTTACGGCAGCGTGCTGTTTATTGACGAAATTCACCGCATGCCGCCCGCAGTTGAAGAATTCATCTATCCTGCGATGGAAGATTTTCGAGTTGATATCACCTTGGGTGATGGACTGAACGCGCGCACGATCAATATGAAACTGCAGCCGTTCACACTCATTGGTGCCACAACACGCAGTGGTATGTTGACAGCGCCGCTGCGTGATCGCTTCGTCAATCGAGAGCATCTAGATTTTTACACCGACGAAGAGCTGGCCACCATCGTCACGCGCAACTCCCGCAAGTTGCGCACAGAAATTTGCCCAGAGGCTGCTCAGGAAATTGCCATCCGATCCCGAGGTACGCCTCGCAAGACTAACAACTGGCTCCGCTGGACCCGTGACTACGCTGACGTTCGGGCAAATGGCAAAATCACGTTGGAGGTAGCCCGTGCGGCACTCAAGATGAAGGGAGTTGACGACGCCGGACTGGAAGAACAGGATCGGAAATACCTGCACACGATCATGCATGTCTTTGCCGGCGGTCCCGCGGGCGTTCAAGCGTTGGGGCACACCATGAATATTCCGGCGGATACGCTGGAAGATGAAGTGGAGCCGTTTCTGCTCCGCGAAGGATTTATTCAACGGACGCCGCGTGGTCGGATGATCACGGCAAAAGCTATGGCACATCTGGGAATTTCGCAAAAGCAAAATCCGAAACATCCCCGATCCGGCTCCGAAAACCCTGATCAGCGGGAACTCTTCGATTAGCATCTCTCTTTTGAATTGTGAAACCTCACGTGCCAACCGCTTCATTTGTATACGAACCACTTTTCGACACCGGCGTCGATGACACTCAATACCGACTACTGACGCGAGATCATGTCACGGTTCGTCAGTTTGAGGGTCAGGATGTACTGTGCATCGATCCGGAGGCGCTCACGTTGCTGTGTTCTCAGGCATTCCACGATATTAATTTTTTCCTCCGCCCAGCGCACCTGCAGCAGGTCGCCGCCATTCTGGACGACCCGGAGGCATCGGACAATGATCGCATCGTTGCGCTAACGCTGCTCAAAAATGCCGACGTCTCCAGTGCGGGCGTCCTGCCGTTTTGCCAAGATACCGGGACCGCAATCGTCCAAGGGAAAAAAGGTCACGCCGTTTGGTCGCACGGCGACGAGGAGGCTTTGGCAAGGGGCGTCTACAACGCTTACACGGAGAACAATCTGCGGTATTCACAGAACGCCGCCCTGACAATGTGGGATGAGAAGAACACCAATACAAACCTACCGGCGCAATTGGAGCTAATGTCCTGCGACGGCCATGAGTATAAATTTCTGTTCATTGCCAAAGGCGGCGGTTCGGCCAATAAGTCGTTCTTCTATCAGGAGACCCGCGCGGTCCTCAATCCGAAATCGCTGGTCGAATACCTCACCTCAAAAATGCTGACGCTGGGCACCGCCGCTTGTCCGCCCTATCACCTCGTATTTGTCATCGGCGGGACATCTGCCGAAGCCACGATGAAGACCGTCAAACTGGCATCAACCAAATACTTAGATCATCTTCCAACCACTGGTGACATCCAAGGTCGCGCATTTCGCGATCTGGACATGGAAGCGCAGATGCTCCAGCAGGCGCGGACGTGTGGCATTGGAGCGCAGTTTGGCGGCAAGTATTTCGCCCTAGATGTGCGTGTGATTCGGTTACCTCGACATGGCGCGTCGTTGCCCATAGGCATCGGTGTCTCGTGCAGCGCGGATCGTCAGGCAAAGGGGAAAATCACGAAAGACGGCGTCTTTATTGAACATCTTGAAACAGAGCCGCTGAAGTACATTCCCGAGCACCTCCGACATCGCAAGGACGAAGGCGCAGTGCGCATCGATCTGAATCGGCCGATGCTGGAAATTCTGGCGGACCTCAATCAGTATCCTGTAACGACCCGACTGCTGCTGAGTGGTCCGATCGTGGTGGCTCGGGATATCGCGCATGCGAAGCTGAAAGAACGTCTGGATGTTGGTCAACCGTTGCCTGAGTATTTTCAGCAGCATCCTGTTTACTATGCAGGTCCGGCAAAGAAACCGGAAGGCTATGCGAGTGGTTCATTTGGCCCGACAACCGCAGGTCGGATGGATTCTTATGTCGATCTTTTTCAATCCGCAGGTGGCAGTATGGTAATGATCGCGAAAGGGAATCGTGGCAAGCAGGTGACTGCAGCTTGCCACACGCACGGGGGATTTTACCTTGGCAGTATTGGCGGACCGGCTGCAATTTTAGCGAAAGAAAATATCCGCAGCGTCGAAGTGCTTGAATTTCCTGAACTCGGTATGGAAGCCATCTGGAAAATTGACGTGATTGATTTCCCCGCGTTCATTCTAGTTGACAACAAGGGCCACGACTTCTTTGAAAACATCGGCGCAGGATGTGCGCATTAACCGGAGATCGCAGCGCGACTGTGCGCGTCGCGGCTGCATTAGCCGCATGGCGCTTGACGACGAGCTTCAGCTCTTACGAGGCTCGACTCAGACAGTCGCGCGCTGGTAGATCATGTCAACTGAGAGATTAAAACATGGCCCCCAATTCATCTGCATGGCGTTGCTGATATGTCTCGTGCTGGCCATTGCGTGGGCCGGTGGCGGGCGTTATTTGCTGCAGCGGCAATTGTGGATGGATGAGGTTCACTCATGGCTGCTGATTCAGGAACCGCAGCCACAACGCTCACTTCAAGCGCTGGGCGCCGGGATAGATTACAACCCACCGACTTACGTTTTCCTAGCTCGACAACTGCAGTACCTGCCTGGAGGAATTACAGAATCCGCATTGCGGGGGCTTTCCCTGAGCCTAATGCTTCTGGCAATCGTTGGTGTTTTTGTTGTTTTGTATCGTCGTTTTTCGTTACTTGTGTGTGTGGCTGCGGTACTCATGATGGCCTCCAATGTGCATTTGATTCATCAGGCGGCGGAGATTCGATTTTATCCACTGTGGTGCGCGGCATGTGCGTGGTTGTGTGTCGTGCTGGATGGTCAAGTCATTCATAGACTGTGGCTGCTGCGTCTGAACAATATCGTGGCGATCCTGCTGGCAGGCATCATTCCGACGACGCACTATTTTGGGATTCTGACGCTCGGTCTCATCTGCGTCGGGGCGATGCTCGTGCCAAACATTACACAAGGTCGCCGGAGGACGATCGGATTGGTTGCCTTGACAGGCGGCCTGTGTCTTGTCGGGTGTCTGCCGTTTCTGATCGGACAGCGGGCGGCAATCACACGCGCGACATGGGTTTCCCCCGCAACATTCGACGACAGCATCGGCTTTCTGACGGCCATGTTTCCTGTGCTCCCGATCATTGCCTGCGGCGCAGCCTTTGTCATTTCATCGGCATTGAGCAAAGTGGGAGAAAGGCGCGCGGATCTGACGGTGGCAGAACATGAGGCAACCTCTGACGCAGTTCCAACTCTCAACGAACAGGCAAAACATCTGGCCCCGAGCCTGCTATTGGCCCTGCTGCCGCTCGTGATTGTGCTCCTTTCGTGGAGTGTGCAGCCGGCGTTGGTGACGCGCTACGCGGTCCCCGGAGTCCTCGGTTTCGGGGCCATCTTCGCCCTCCTCCTGTCCCGCTGTGGTCCTCGTTTTCAGATGCTAATGATCGTTGCTGGCGGTGTCATGTTTCTGCAGGGTGTCGCGTTCTGTAGTCATCAATGGTACGAGATCGACCGAATCCGCGACGAGCTCGTGACACAATTGAAAAAGCTTCCTCCCGACGGACCGATTGTGTTCGAGGACCGCACTGTCTCCATGCCTGTCCTACATTCACACCCGGAACTACACGCGCGGTGTTCCCTGTTAGATTTCACAGACGATCAGCTTTCCGAAGACTCCGAGCTCCGCATTGTCCAACGTGATGTTGGCAGACGAGTCGCGGAGTGGTATCCCGCGTACGCGCTGAGGTCACTCACATCCCTGCAAAATGAACCCACGTTCTTTGTAATTCCATACATGGAGTCAGCCTCAGCTTCACTCAAGTGGCCATTCGACCATCGGAAGTCTGCCGTTTCTCCAAGTATCGATCGTTATGATCGCAAAGCGCCTGACGCGCCAACAGCTGCTGGGCAACTCTAGAATCAGCTATGAGGCGTTGAAAACAACTTGACCATCAACAACGGTGACAACAGGCTGGAACTTTGGGCCCTGCGTTGTATGTGATGCTGGCTCGGCGGTGATCCCAGAGATTCGAAAGACGGTCAGGCGGGGCGATTGTCCTTCCTCTAGAAATCCACGGTGAGATTCGAGGATCGCGGCAGGTTTGGTTGAGGCGAGGTTCCATGCGGCGTGCAACGGAACATTGCAAGCGGACATCAACTGCGCAACGCAGTCGCCTGTAGTAACGCCGGAGCCTGCCAGAAACTCCGTCTGCCCAGCGACGACAATTCGACCATCGTCGAGGACTTCGACCGCCACCTCGCCGGTGCTGTAACGTCCAACTGGGCAGCCACCAAAGCCAGAGACGTCTGACGTCAGAATGAGCCGGTCAAGCGACTTACATCGGACAATGCAGTTCAGCATCGCCTCGGGAACATGCCAGCCGTCAGCGATCACGCTGCAGACCAATCTGTCGTCGGCAAGTTGGGGCCAGAAGACGTTGTGATGACGAGGTATCAGCCCGGTGCAGCCGTTTCCCAAATGCGTTCCTAGCGTAGCACCGGCATCTATAGCGGCTGTAATTTCGCCAGGACTTGCAGCCGTATGGCCAATCGAAACACGAACTCCCGCATGCACCATTTGCTTCACGACATTGATCGCGTTGGGCACTTCCGGAGCAAGAGTCACGATGCGTACCAGATTTGCTGAGACCTGCTGCCAACGGCAAAATTCTGAAAAATCGGCAGGCCGAACATGCGCCAACGGGTGTGCTCCGCGCGGCCCGTCTTTCGGTGAAATCCACGGGCCTTCGACATGGCACCCGGCAATAACTTGACGCAAGAGGGGTGATCGATCTCGAGCAGCTCGAATGGTTGCTAGGCCGTGCTCAATTGCGGCTGTTGAATTTGTGATAAGAGTCGGCAGGCATTGCGTGATTCCCCGTTCAAGATACCAGTGGATCACTGTTTCTACCTCGTCCATTGTCAGCGTTTCGCTGCTGAACCAGATGCCTTTGAATCCGTTGAGCTGGATATCGCAAAGTCCCGGCCCCACGAGCGGCAGCTCGCGGCATTCGTGCGGCGGCATATCTAACGGCACGACGGACGCAATTCGCCCATGACGAAGGGTGATGCGAATCGGTTGCAACGTATCAAATCGGCGAGCAGTAATTGTCGTCATGGCAAATAATCGCTATGGGCGTGTGAATAAGGCCGTGCAGTCTTCGTGGCGTGTGCCGTTTTCATCGGTGACGGAAAACTTTTCAGGTCCCCACATAGTCACGCCCGCATGGCGCCCATCTTTTGCCAGCAGATAAAAGATGAGCCCAAAATCCGGATGACCGTCTTTGTCCCGCAATCGAGGCTCGATTTTCTTGGCAACTCGCCGCAGGACTTCCATTCCGGCCTCCTCCGGTGACGCTCCATTTCGCATTAATTCCACGGCGGCAAACGAGCACAGGTTCTGCAGATTGACTTCACCTAGACCTGTGCTGCCGCAAGAACCGATTTCATTGTCGCAGTACAATCCGGCACCGATAATGGGTGAATCGCCAACACGACCGGGAATCTTGAACGCAAGGCCGCTTGTCGTAGTTGTGCAGGCAAAGTCACCTAAACGTGTCATGCCAGCACAATGGATGGTCCCAGTCGGCCGACGAAACTTCATGGGAGAGATGTCTGACGCGACCTTCACATCCCTCGTCGCCGCCGATTGGACCAAGGGAACCGAACGGCTCCGAAAAAAATCAGCAACAGGAATATCGTTGTCGGCTGGATCAGGCATCCAGTCATCTTTGTCACTGAGTGTTTCCTTCCACCGTAACCAGATTTTCCGAGAAAGTTCAGTCAGCAGATTTTCTTCGGGAAATCCGTGTGCCTTTGCAAAGTCAAGCGCCCCGGCACCGACGAGCAGCACATGATCCGTGCGCCGCATCACCTTGAGAGCGACCAACGCTGGGTGACGAATATTCTGCAGCGAAGCCACTGCACCGGCCCGATGGGTTGGCCCGTGCATTACTGCTGCATCAAGTTCGACAATGCCACGTTCATTCGGTAATCCTCCGTAACCAACACTGGTGTCGTTTGGGTCGTCCTCCACAATCCCGACTCCAGCCACGACGGCATCCGCGGGGTCGGATCCCGCTAAGATCATCTCGTACGCTTTTCTTGTAGCCTCCAGACCATTGGCAGAAGATACAACTTTGATTTTACCCGCAGTTGGACGAGACGGATTGCCAACCGCAGCATTCGTCGATGTTGCGCCGACAACTGCCGCCGCCACACCTGCCACATGCATAAAAGCTCGACGCGACACATCGGACATTGGTTCTTACTCCATCGTGTTCTGGCGGAGGGATGTTTTATTTACGCTGGGAGGGAAGGCTTCCAGCCTGCGGAGCTGAAGACGCAAGTTTCCGGTGGACGAGGCATGCTGAGACCCCGCCATGTCAGACATGAAACCCCGTGCAGAATTGCGTGAGCCGTCCGGTACTGCGTTTCTGCACCGGCAAGCTCAAACCTGCCGCTCGCCAATTCCTGAAACCACGACCGCGTGGAGTCAGAAGCCAGCCCCGCGGTCGTGGAGGTTAGACATTTCGGCACGGACCACAAGCAGACGCACCACAATCCCGCAAGTTTCAGTGGAACAATGTTTGCATCTCGCAGCGGTTGTTTCTAAAAAACCTGCCGGATTGGCAGAAAGTTATGGGCAACGTGTCATTCCCGTTGGACGGACAGTCCCGGTGCCAATTTTATCGGTTCGATTGCAATCTGAAGGAAACTCGTGAGGATGCCCTCAGAGCAACTGATTCCGCGTTGATTTATGAATTTGAACAATAGTCGCACGAGGAAGTCATTAGATGAGTTCGTCGCCAAAGATGTCACCTGACGTCATGATTGAAGCTCGTGGTTTGAGCAAATTTTATGGTGAATTTGCGGCCACGCGAGACGTTACGTTTTCTGTCCCACGAGGACAGATCTGTGCATTTCTGGGTCCCAATGGGGCTGGAAAAAGCACCACGATGAAATTGCTGACAGGATTCTTGGCACCCAGCCGAGGCGAATCCTTTCTGGCCGGAATCAATGTGGGCACCGATCGAATCAAAGCCAGTGAATCGCTTGGTTATCTGCCAGAAAATGGCCCGCTTTACGTCGAAATGACGCCGCAGAGTCTGCTCAAATATATGGGTGAAGTGCGCGGTCTTTCCGGGGACACTTTGGCGCGACGCATGGCTTGGGTATCCGACAAGTGTTCACTGTCTGAAGTTTGGCGAAAACCGATTTCCAAGTTGTCGCGAGGATTCCGCCAGCGCGTCGGCATGGCACATGCCATGCTGCATGATCCGGAAGTCCTGATTCTGGACGAGCCCACGAGCGGTCTCGATCCTAACCAAGTTCACCATATGCGTGATTTAATCGTGGAACTGGCGAAGACGAAGACGATTTTGCTGTCGACGCACATTCTGCAAGAAGTGCGTGCCGTTTGTAGTCGCGTTGTGATGGTGAACAACGGGCGCGTTGTATTTGATGGCCCGACCTCAGATCTCGGTGCCAATGAAGTCGATATGGAAAAACAATTTCGCAAGCTGACCCATAGCGCAGCTTGAAGTTGACCAGCCATCGCGGGTCATACATCTTACAGTCGAGACTACAAGACGCAGGTGTGTTCATGGTTCGAAGTCATGTGATTCTGGCAGTCGCCAAACGAAATTTCCGCAGTTACTTCTCAGGAATTCTGGGGTATCTGTTTATTATCGTCTTTTGTGTCGCGTCGGCAGCGCTGGCGTTTTCGTCGGCCTTCTTTGCCGCGAATCAAGCCAATCTGGATCAGTTGACGGCTTGGTATCCGTGGCTTTTGCTGTTTGTGATTCCGGCCATCACGATGACGACGTGGTCTGACGAGCGGAAGTTGGGAACAGACGAATTGCTGTTTACGATGCCCGCCACGGACGTGGAGATTTTGACGGGAAAATACTTAGCCGTGTTGTTCGTTTATACGGTTGCCCTCGTGTTTTCAATGATCAATGTGCTTGTGTTGGCATGGCTGGGGTCACCAGACACAGGTGCGTTACTCAGCACCTATCTTGGTTACTGGTTGGCTGGGGCAGCGTTGCTGACGGCTGGAATGCTCGCTTCGTCGTTGACGAACAACGCGACAGTGGCGTTTGTGTTGGGGGTTGTATTCTGTTGCTTGCCGGTCATGTTATTTTACGTAACCGACGTCATCGAATGGTTCTTCAGCGCTGTTGGCGCAAGAGTCAGTCTCTATGACCTCCGGACTGCTGTCACGTCAATCAGTCTGCAACAGCAGTTGCAAGACTTCAGCCGTGGTATCCTGCCATTGTCCGGAATTGCGTGGTTCGTTTTTCTCGCGACAGTGATGCTCTATCTAAATCTGATTGCCATTTCAAAACGCCGTTGGGCAGCGACGCAACAATTGGGGATAGGATTTCAGTTTGCAATCCGAGCCGTATGTCTTCTGATCACATGTGGCAGCCTGCTGGCAATCTTCTGGACTTATCCGGCCCGAGCCGATTGGTCGGCAGAGCAGCTTTTTACGCTGTCCGACGCAACTCAATCTACGATGCAGGCTTTGAAAAAGTCGCAGAAAATTACCATTCAGTCGTTCATCAGCCCCGACGTTCCAGGCGACTACGTCGAAATCCGACGTCAACTGCGTGGCCTGTTGCGTGAATTTGAATTAGAGAGTGGTGGATCCATCGAGTGGCGTGATGTCTCGGTCGAACCTTTCAGTGAAGCGGCTGAGCAGGCGCGGGCACTGGGGATCGATCCCGTTCGACTGTCGTACGATCGCGACGGGAAACGGGAAGAGTCAGATGTCTTCATGGGGGCGTTTCTGCAGAGTCCCAACGATGAGTTGGTGATCCCCTTCTTCGGTAAGGGTTTGCCAATTGAATATGAACTCACGAGATCTCTGCGAACTGTGTCTCAGGAACAGCGTCTAACTGTGGGCATTCTGCTGACCGATGCCCGAGCGATCGCTGAGGGCGGTGGTCCTGGTGGCAAATGGGAAATCGTTCGCGAGCTCGAAAAGCAGTACAAGGTCATCGCCGTCAACCCCTCGCAGCGAATTCTGGTAACTGACGCCACGAAGCCGGACGAAAAACCAGTCGACGACGAAGCCGCAGCAAAGGAGTCTGCCGTTACGGAGGCGAAGCCCGACTCCGCCAAACAGAATTTTGATGTGTTGATTGCGGTCATGCCGTCGTCGCTGACGGAACCACAAATGG
>QWQG01000003.1 GCA_003670925.1 Planctomycetota bacterium
CTCGCTAACGCTTCGGGTTACAAACTGAGTGCCATTGGACGTCAGCCCAATGCCACTCACTTTGGTTCCGAACTCACTAACCCGAAGCGTCAGCGAGGGAATTCTCGGTGAAAATAAACAGCCTTAGCCCCTCGCTAACGCTTCGGGTTACAAACTGAGTGCCATTGGGGGTCAGCCCTCCGTGTGATGAAATTTCGGTGACAGGCACCTTGAATCGCCCCATAAGTTTAACGACGAGTCGCACGTGAAACATTGCACCGACGCCTGCGGCTTGCCGTTAAACGATTAAGACGACATTCCCCGTTTATCCGTCCGGGGACTTGCGCGACGTGCGAGGAACCTGAAGGATCGTCGTCCGGGGCAATTCGCATCACCGCGTTTCACTGTTTCACTGTGTTTCAAACCACTCAACAACTTGAGTGGCTGCATGCACTCACGGTGCCGAACTTAGTTCTTGTCAGTCAGATTCAGATCCACGGTGTTGTTTCCTTCACTCACGTGAAAGACCAGATCGTGTCCAACCGTGTGAGCGTCGTCAATGGTTGGTCCGGGGGCAACGGCACCCATGTTGGTCACGATGACTTCGCAGACTCCGGCAACTGTCCCGGCGTTCGCGGGTATGTTAAATTTTCCTTTTGAAACCATCGCCCATGCCACGGGAGCATTTGCGTTCCGAGGCTTGAAGGCGACGGTGCCAAACTTCATTAGCTCGCCGTTGAGTTTCACTTCGCCCTGAATGGCCTGACGTGTTCCCGATACCAGCAGGCCGTTCTGCCGCAACCATGTTCCTGCGGTCGTGATCCATTGCGACAATGCAGGGTGTTCATTGGCCAAGCCGACACCATGCGGTCCCTGTTGGTAAATATGTAACTCTGCTGGAACCCCGGCTTTGCGACAGGAAAGATACATGCTCACACTGTTCTCAGCAGGCACGCCTGTGTCTTCAGATGTGTGAAACAGAAACAGCGGCGGCGTTTCTGCTGTCACATTGAGTTCATTCGAAAGTGATTTCAACTGCTCTTCCGTCGGGTCTTTCCCAAGAAGGTTGCTCCCCGAACCGCGATGGGCAAAATCGGCTGTGAGGCTAACGACAGGATAGCCAAGGATTCCGAAATCCGGCCGGCAGCTTTCCTGATCGATCGCGTCTGCAGCATTTGCATCACCACCGTCAAAATGAGTGACCGAAGTCGCCGTTAAATGGCCGCCCGCCGAAAATCCCATGATCCCGACGCGGTGCTTATCGATCTTGAATTCGTCGACATGGCTCCGCACGAAACGCAAGGCCCGCTGGGCATCCATGAGCGGTACAGGATGTCGATAGGGTGACAATCGATACCGCAGCACAAAGGCCGTCACGCCGATGCTGTTGAAATATTTAGCGGGCTGAACTCCTTCATGGTCGGTCGCGTGAATCGCATAACCGCCGCCAGGACAGATCACAATGGCCGCACCATTCGCATTTTCCCCTGCCGGATAAACCCAGACTCCCGGCTTGTCAGCTTCGGCATCACCCATCGCCTGCGGTGCTCCCTCGGGCCAGAGCGGACGGAATTCAGGCGGCTGAAAACCATCGTCAGCAAGTACATGTGAACCCAATGCGGCGAGCATGAACAGTACCAAATTGCGAAAATGTGAACGGGGCATGATCCAAATCCATTGTGGGAGACAGAGTCGCATGACTCGCTGGGACGAGTGGAGTTTGCAATTTGTCGCGGAAGATAACAACTCCTTGTGCAATTCGACATTCGCATCGAAATCTGAATCAACGTTTTACTGCACCACATTGATCGAGAGCGCACTTGGTGAGAATTCAGGCTGCGGAATGTGTGACTTCGGAGGACTGCGTCACCCAGCAATGACGCGGCGGACTGGCGCGATTCCGGGCACAGGTACGGGTTGTGCAAGTTACCGGCAAAATTCGCCAGATGACTGCCGCAGGCAACCGATACTGTCTACGCGTGTGTCGCTGCGCGTCCACGGTGGGGATTTAGCCATTGCGCAAGGGCCGCACGAAATTGACGCAGGCGGTTCTGTTAAAAAGGGGACTCTGAGTTGTCTTGGTGTTTTGTTTGGTCAGCATTATCGCTACTGAGGCGGCGGAGATATCTCCTCGTAGCGCACGACATGGTGGAGTCTCGACAGGGAAAAAGCGTTAAAAAATTAGTGTTGGATGCCATTTTTCAGTATTTCGGTAGTGTTTTTGCTGTTTGATTCACTGAGAATCAGCGTCTTTGAACCGTTCAGGCGAATTCCGCAACGACCGTCCTTTCAAAATATCGGTATTCTCGTTTATTCTTCAACGTTTCTGCACAAGAGTTCATGCTCTGGCCGTATTCGTTGCTTCGTTCTGATGTTTCAGTATCCTTCTCAGGGTTGTCTCAATGCTGATTTCTGCTTGGCTGACCGCAGTTCGCAACCGTCTCCAGGGTCCTTGTGCCGTAAAGCGGCGAATTAACAGGAAGCCAGCGGCATCGGCTGCAGAAGGGCTGGAGATCCGAACGCTGCTGACGACGACGCTGTTGGCGGTCCGACCCAACACCGGGGAGTTTTTGACGCCGGGTGAAATCCGAACGGTCGCTCCCCAAGAACTGACTCTTCAGTTTAGTCTGGGATCCACGATTACTCCGTCGACGATCACGTCGCAGGCGATTCAGGTTTTTCGTTCGGGCAATCCGAATGACGTGACAGCCGTGTTTGGGGACGTAAACGACGTGCCGGTGACAATCGGGTATGTCGGCTCAGGCAGCACTCCCAATGAGGTCGTGCTGCGGTTTGGCGAGGTTCTGGGCGATGAACATTATCGCATTGTCGTCCATGGAACCGGGACCAACAGATTGACCGCCACAAAAACAGGTCCCAGTGGTCCGGTGAGTGATCCTGTTGCAGACTCGACATTCGATTTCCAACTGGATTTGGGTGCCAGAGTTGTGGCTGTCGATCCGCAGCCCGTCACTCGCCTTGCGAACGGCACACTGTCTCAGGCTCGCGATAAGATTGTTCTGTATTTCAATGACGACGACCTGAGTCCTGCGTCAGCTCAGAACGTGAACTTTTATCAGTTGATCGCGACGAAAGAGACCGTCACAAGCGCGGATGACATAGTGCATCTGCCGACGTCAGCGGTCTACGATGCCACTGCCAATACGGTGACGTTGACATTTGCGGCAGACATTGCCAGTCTTTCTGGATTCGGCTCGTATCGACTTCGCGTTGGAAATGCGGAGACGTTGCCCCAGGCTCCGGGGGTGATGGTGCCTGTCACGGATCCGGGTTCGAGTTTTGGAACGGCAATCGAGATTCCCACTCCCAGCACGACCATCAACACCAGTCGCATTATCTCATCTGTAATTGAACCCCAGTTGCTGGCTCTGGCATTTCCGGGTGCCGATGATGAACCTAGTCATCGGGAAATTGAGGTGGAACACCACCTCGGTGGGGGTGCTGACATCGGCGCGAGCGGCATTCCCTACCGCGATTACAACTTTCGAGATGTGTACGGTACGGTTCAGGGTCAAGTAGTCCACAACCTGATCACCGAAGCTCAAAAGGACCGTGCTCGAGAGATCTTTGCGATTTACAGTGAGTATGCCGGGATCGACTTCCGTGAAACCGCGGCGAGTGGCCTGACGATTGTGACTGGTGATCTGAGAGCCCTCGACCCTACGATCCCTACGGGGCCCGGTGGCGTGGGGGGATTAGCCGGCGGCGGCATGGCGATTATGGATATGGCCGAGGTCTGGAACAACCTGCCCAACGAAAGCTGGTTTAGCGTGGCCATGCATGAGATTGGCCACCTGTTGGGTCAAGGGCACACCTATGATCTGCCGGCCCCGACCGTTCAGGGCAGTGGCTCATCCGGTTCCAATGCGAACACGGAGCCGACCGTCCTTGGCGATCATGATATCGTCCATATCCGGCACCTGTTTCGTCCGGACAGCATCGACATCGACCTTTACAAGTTTCAGGTTGATACCTCAAGTCTTTTCAGTGCAGAAGTGATGGCTGAACGACTCGCAAATTCCAGCAGTCTCGATTCGGTGCTGCGCCTTTACAAAGAAGTGGACGGACAACGGGAACTGATTTCGCAGAATGACAATTACTTCAGCAAGGATTCCTACCTCGAGTTGACGCTGGAACCCGGTGTCTATTACATGGGTGTGTCATCAACGGGCAACGACGCCTATGACCCCACAATTGCCGATACCGGGATTGGCGGAACGTCGCAGGGAGCCTATGACCTGCGCTTCAATTTTCGTCCAAATGTTTCGGGCAATACGTCAACGATCATCGACACCACAGATCGCACTTTTGATGGCGACAGTGATGGCCTCGAGGGTGGCATTTACAATTTCTGGTTCAAGACTGCCGCCGTTGCAAACACATTGTTTGTGGACAAAACCGTCGTCAGCTTCCTCAGTTCCGCAGTGACAGCCGGAGCAACTCAGATTATTGTGAAGCGCGTGGCTCCGTTTGCTGTGAACGATATTATTCGCATCGACAACGAGCAGATGCGGATTACCGCTATCAACCCCACGACGCGCGTCCTGACGGTCACTCGGGCGGTTAACAGCACCATTGCAGCAACTCACAGCCTCAGCGCTCCGGTTCGTAAGACCACTTCCAATGGTCAGATTGCAACACAGTTTGGGTTCATTGGCGATGCAATGGCCGTTGCTACTCCAGGCCAGGTTGTCCGGATTGTCGGCAATGGAGGCGCCGATAATGACATCTCGACCATCAGTGACAATCTGCCTTATGAAATCGGGGTCAATGTGGCCGCCACTCAGTCACTGGCGGACGGAGCATCCCTGGAAGCGCCGAACGGCGTGACCGTGATGGTCGATGCCGGTGCGGTGCTGAAGATGCACCGCGGTTGGGTGGGAGCCGGCAGTTCGACCACAACCGTTGATCGCAGCGGCAGTGCTCTGCAGGTACTCGGCGTGCCGGGACGACAGGTGATCTTCACGTCGTGGCTTGATGAATCCATTGGAACCGACACGACGCCCACACCGACGAGTGCGGCGCCAGGGAACTGGGGCGGCATCATTTTTCGCAATGAAACGGATCGCGCTCAGAATCGATATAATCCGGAAAACGAAGGCATCTTTCTGAACTATGTGGGGTACGCCGATATCCGCTGGGGTGGTGGCGTCGTCACCATTGAGACCGAAACGCAGACGATCGATCCGCTTCACATGGAGCGTTCGCAGCCGACAATTGTGAACAACACGATCCAATTCAGCAATGCGTCAGGCATGTCGGCAGACCCGGACAGTTTTGAAGAATCGACCTTTCATTCGCCACGATTTCAGACCGGCAAGCCGGCATTCACCGTGGACTACAAGCGAGTCGGCCCTGAAATCTATGGGAACACACTGCTCCAGAATGGCAACAATGCTTTGTTCGTGCGGATTGATACTCTCGCTGGCGGGGCCACCCAGAAAATGACTGTGCCAGGTCGGTTCAAGAATACCGACATCGTCCACATTGTGGCACAGAACCTTGAACTGCAAGGCACTCCCGGCGGCGCTTATCAGGACAGCATCGCCCCTTCGGTCACCCTGGTCACGCTTAATCCGATCGCTGGTGGGACACTGCTTGCCGGAACCTACAACTACCGCATTGTCTTTACGGATGAGAATGGTTTTGAAAGCCCGGCTTCCGTGGCGACTAGCAACATCGTCACCGCAACTACGGGCTCCATTCGCCTCGCCCAGCTTCCGCCAGGCACCGGAGTTTATACCGGGCGTCGAATCTACCGCAGCCAAAGCACCGGTGGCGGCACTTATACACTGGTTGCCGAACTGGATAAGTCAGGCACCACATTCACAGATAAAGGCGTCAATCTGGCGCGCACGCTGACGCCGTTTGTCACTCGTGACCGGGCTCGCTTGGATGCGCGCCTGTCCATCGATCCGGGAATCATCGTCAAACTGCAGGGTGCCCGAATCGAAGCCGAATTTGGCGCTCAGTTGATTGCCGAGGGGAGTCCTGGCCATCCGGTGATCTTCACGAGTCGGCTTGATGACCGCTATGGTGCTGGCGGAACGTTTGACACAAATAACGACGACACGGCACCTTCAGAAAGCTCACCATCGCCCGGTAACTGGGGCGGCTTGTACATCGGGCATTTTGGTTCGGCCAGTATTGATCGAGCCTTGATTACATTCGGTGGTGGAATCGTCCCGTTGGCCGGCGGATTTTCCGCATTCAATCCCGTAGAGATCCACGAGGCAAAAGCACGCATTCGGAATACTGTTTTCGAACGGAATGCGGACGGGGCTTCATCGGGAAATCGGTCAGGCATGTTTCCCAATGCCCCTGGGGCAATTTTTGTGCGAGCGGCGCAGCCGGTTCTGCTGGATAACACGTTTTTTGCCAACAGCGGCGCCGTCGTCAATATCAATGTGAACGCATTGAACAAAGATTTTGTGGCCGATCCTGGCCGATCCACGGGGATAGCTGATCGCCAGTTGAACTACGGAGACAACCAGGGGCCCCTGATCCGTGACAATATTTTTGACAGTAACACCCGAAACGGAATGCTGGTTCGCGGCGAGACGCTCACCACACACAGTATCTGGGACGATACGGACGTTGTGCATTTTCTGCTGGATGAGATCTATGTCCCGAATCTGCATACCTATGGTGGAATTCGGCTTGAAAGCAGCCCGATCGAGAGTCTTGTCGTGAAACTTTCCGGCAATAACGCAGGCTTTACCGCTGGCGGATCGCCGTTAGATATTACGGATCGCATCGGCGGGATGCTGCATATCGTCGGGCAGCCAGGACAGCCCGTGATTCTGACGTCTCTGAGAGACGACTCGGTCGGTGCCGGTTTTAACCTGCAAGGGCTGCTCCAAAAGGACACCAATGGCGACGGAGCCAGTGCGGGTGCGAGCAATGACTGGCGAGGCATCAACATCGACCGTTACTCCCACGATCGCAACGTTGCTGTCTATGTGGAACATGAAATCGCTGACCGACTCTCTGCCGATACGAACTCGAACCCTGACTCAGCGGAATCGATTGGCTCTCTGGCCGAAAAGCAGCAGTGGGGCGACGAAAACCTGCGTCTGGGGATCGACCTTCAGGGCTTCATTGACAGTCCTTCAGACATCGATGCGTACAGTTTTTCCGGAGTGGCTGGTTCCCAGATCTGGATTGACATTGATCGATCAGTTCATGCTCTGGACACCGTGGTCGAATTGCTGGACTCCACCGGTGCGATTTTGGCGCAGTCAGACAATTATCTCAGTGAGAAACTGGGCGATTGGCAGGTGGTCACTTCGCCGGGCAGTGGCATTCAGGCGTTCGGACTGGATTATTCTCAATACCTGAGCGACGACCATTACACGACAAATCCCAAAGATGCAGGGCTGCGAGTTGTCCTGCCGGGCACCGTCGGCGTTCGCGGAACATTCTACATTCGGGTACGCAGCAGTAATATTGATTCCTCAACGGGGGCTCCACGGACAGATCTGCAGGATCCGACGAAGATCTCAAATGGCTTGACGAGCGGTGTTTACCAGATGCAGGTCAGGCTGCAGGAAGAAGATGAATCTGCCGGAACAACAGTGCAATTCGCTGACATTCGTTTTGCGACGACCGGAATCAACGTGACGGGACAGCCGGTTCACAGTCCGCTGGCCGGGGAAAGTGAAGAAGTGGAAGGGGTGACGGGCTCACTTGGTAACCTGATGGATACGGATCGAGCCGCCTTGGCCGTAAGAGGCACAATTTCAGCGGATAACGATGTCGATTTCTTCCAGTTTGAAGTGAATTATACACACATTCAGCAAATTGCAGGCGTCAGCACGACAGGCGCCCATGTGCCGGTCGTAATTGACCTTGATTATGCAGACGGAGTCGCCCGCGCTGACCTGACCATGGCGATTTATGATTCCGCTGGAAGACTGGTGCTGCTCAGCCGCGATTCGAACATTACTGACGACCAGCCTGGACCTGTTGAAGGTGCCGACACGGACGATCTGAGCCGAGGATCTCTGGGGGCCTTTGATCCCTATCTCGGAACCGTGGAACTTCCGGGCGGAGTTTACACGCTGGCGGTGACCAACAATACCACACTTCCATCCGTGCTGGATCAGTTTCACGTTTCTGCGTCTGCCAACAACCTGCTGCGAGTTGAGCCAGTCAATTCTGTACGCCGCATTGCCGAAGAGCGATTTACCGAGGACGATGACGATACATATACGGCGGCCACGGCCCCGATTACGAACCTGTTCAACGTGGCGTCAGGGCGGATTGTCAATGGGGTGGAACGCGGCGTAATCAACCCCAAACATATTGTTCCGTATCACCTCGGTGACGTCGTGCTGTTTGTCAGTCTCAACGGTGGCACAGGATCGAACGAATCCACCATCGGAACGCTAAATCCGTTTACGGGCGAAAGCGTCACTGTACTTGGGGAATTGGGTGCGTCGATTGGTGACATCGCGATGCGCCCGGATGGGCAGCTGTATACGTTCTCCACGAGTGCTGCGAACAATCCTTCCCCTAGTGCAGACACTGCTGGAAACACCGGTAATTATCTGAGGATTAACACGGGGTCAGCGGCGGTCACGAATGTTGGCGATGATGGGATTGCAGCGAACCTCGACAACGTCAACGTTGCTGACGACACAATCGTGGCGTATGCCAATTCGGGGATTCGCTACAACGCGATCACCTTCACCGGAACCGGCGATTCGAGCCTGTTTGCCATCGGCCGCCGTTTTGACCACGATTTGCCTGCGGACTCGAACATTGCCTACCAGTATCGCAATTCGATTCCACAAAACCTCCTTTATCGTTTTGACATTCGCACCGGGGCTGTCAGCGGTAACGGTCCCGATCGGGTTGCCACCGGGTCTCAGTCTGCGCTTGAGGGAGCTGGCACGACGCAGAGAGAAATCGGTTTAGTCAATGCGTTTGGCAATGTGACCGGGATGGCCCGCGTTGCGGGACAGAACTTTATCGTTGACGACCTTGGCTTCCTCTATTCGCTGGACACTACCACGGCCAACGCTACGCTGATCACGAATTTTGGGACGTCGTTCACCAGCCTGGTCGCAGGCCCGGATGAAGTGGAGGGCGGCAAGTATGCAAACATGCTGTTCGCGATGACAGCACTTGGCGATCTGATGGCCTTTAATACGGCAGGAGTCCTCCAGCCGGTCTTTTTCGACGGACAGGATACGCTCAACATCGGTATTGGCGGAACGACCGGGCTGGCCTTCAGCACTCTTCACCGCAATCTCTGGCAAACGACTTCCGTACGAAGTGGCGACGCAGGGCACGGTGTGGAACAACGCTTTGACGACAGTCCTCCATCGACCCGCGAAACAGGCACGCTCAGTCTTTTCTTTGGAAATCAGAGAGCTTCTGCGTCGGCAGGGAATGCCAATAACCTCTCCGACGCAGAAATCAACAACCTGGATTTTCCCGGTGGTGCCCACGGTTCGGTTGTGAGCAATTCGTTCAGCCTGGAAGGCTATCGACGCACGGATAAGCCTGTGCTCTACTTCAACTATTTCCTGGATACTGAGAATAATGACTTAAACGTTGAGCAGGCGATGCGAGATTCGTTCCGCGTGTTTGTGGGGGATGAATCTGGTACGTGGACTCTGGTCACGACGAACAACAGCTATCGCGGTGGTGGCCTTGCTGACGACGAATTTGATTATGGCTCTCAGGTCGAAGAGACTTTTGACCGGGATCAATGGCGGCAGGCCCGCGTTGAGCTGGGTGCCTTTGCAGGGAAGGCAAATCTGAAGCTCCGATTCGACTTCAGCACCGCCGGTTCCATGAACCTGGGTGATAAGCTGACAACGGGAAGTGAATTACGAGCCATTGACGGATACAAACTCCGTGATGGTGATACAGTCACTGTCGATGGTGTCAGTTTTGAATTCGACATGGGTTCAACCGTCGTGTTCCCGAGCGGGGCGGCGGCCCTTGGAAAATCATTTACAGTCGGCGGTCAGACGTTCACATTCGCGGCATCGGCTGGAGGAGCAAATACGATTGTTGTTTCAGCGACGGCAACACCCAATGAGGTGCGAGCGGCTGCTCAAACTAGGGTCAATGCGGTTCTTGGCGCTGGCTCTGCGGTCAGTGCCCTCCCTCTGGTCACCTCGACAAATCGCTTGACTTTCCCCGCACGTACTGTGACGGCTGCGTCACCCGGACTGACGGTTGATGGCGCGGCCGGTTTTGTCGGCACCCATGTCATGACCGTCACTCCCAACATGACGGCCAACCAGGTCGCCCTTGTGATACGTCAGGCTCTGGCAGACGAGTTCTCGGCCGGTGACATTTCCAACATCAAGGGAGCGCAGGATCTGATCTGGATCATCGGACATGACGTCGATGCTGCGGGACCACTGGGATTTGCGGAGACTCTTCCGGGTGATGTCTTCGGGGCATTCAATGCCTCTAAATCCTCGCTCCGCGGAGTCAACAACTCCGTCGAAGGTGTCTACGTCGATGACATCATCATAGGATTTGCGGAACGCGGGGAAATGGTGAATGCGGCAGTGAGCGGCCAATCATACTTCGCCAACCCGGATGCGAGCCCAACTGCAATTACACAGGGCGCGTATGACGTCGAAATTCGACGAGCCTCGGATTACGCATTAACGATGGACGAGTCGCCTACCAACAGCCTGTACCGATCGATTGACACCAACGATCGTGAGGCCGAACTGGTGTCGTTGACACTGCCGTCGTCTCACAGTATTCCTCATCGATCGACAGTCACCATTGCGGACGGGATCAATCGCGTGGTGTTCGAGTTTCTGGATCAGACGTTGTCGGCCGTTCCGACTCAAGGGACATTTCCGATCGCCTTTAATCCGGCAGCAGGGGCAGCGAATGATCACGATGCCGAGACGTCCATCTCCTTGGCCGCCCGGCTCCGTGACGCGATCAACAGTGTGACCGTTCAGAACGTGCTCAAAGTCAAAGCGTCATTGAGTGACAGCCGGGATACCGGGAATCTGAGTACCAGCAGTCAGTTGCACTTGACCGGCAATGCGATCGTCACGTTCTCCGCAGACCTCGCGGCAGTGCCCGGCACAACTCTGCTGACGACAGCCTATAATACCTTCGGCGATTTGAATCATTATCGTGACCAGGGGCAACTGATCATTCAATCCAGTTTTGTCTCGGATTCCGGCCAGTTCGGAATCTCTGTCGATGCGTCGAACAGAACGCCTGGTTCCGGACAGACGTTGGCAGGCCCGGGCTCGGTTCGCAATCTGCATACGATCAACGACGATCGTTTGGTGACCGGCGTCGTGATCATGAACAACGTGATGGTGGCCAACGCAGCCGGTGGTATCCGATTCAGCGGAGACCAGCTGGGCAATCCTTTCGGTCAGGTTCCGTATGGCCGCATCGTGAATAACACGATTGTCGGTACGGGAGTAGGCGTGGGGATTCTGGTGGAACAATCAGCGAGTCCTACCATGCTGAACAATATCCTCGCTGACTTTAACACCGGGATCAGCGTCGATGCTTCGTCTCTGAACGCCGGTACAACAATCGGCTACTCCCTGTATCGTGGTAACGGCACGAATTCCAATGCCGGTCTGGGTAACTTTCCAATCCTGCTCACATCGACGGACCCGCTGTTTGTCGATCAGGCAAACCGCAACTACTACCCCGCGCCATTCTCTCAGGCGATCGACAGTTCGGTGACGTCCCTCGGTGACCGCGATGCGATCCTGAGAGTGAAAGGCCCGATGGATCTCGACGGAACAGACGACAAGGGTTCGCCGATCATCGCTCCCGAATTCGATGTCTATGGTCAGCTGCGAGGCAATGACCCGAATGTCGAAACTCCAAACGGTCAGGGCTCGGCCGTGACCTTCGACCGCGGTGCTATTGACCGGGTTGACTTCTTACAGCCGCAGGCTCAACTGTCGAATCCCGAAGATCAGTCGTCTATTGATGCGGACTCCGATTTCGATGAAGTCTGGATTGATCAGAGTCAGATTCTGCAGCAGTTCCGACTGCGGTTGATTGACGAAGGAATCGGTATCGACAGCCGCAACGTGAACAAGACTCAATTCGTGCTGAAACGCGTTGAAGTTGATGGCGTCACGGAGACGGTGCTGACAGAAGGGGTTGATTATCAGTTTGTCTACAACGAAATCACACGGGAAGCGATCTTCAACGCGGCCACCTTCTTTGCTGACGAGAACACGGAAGTCCGCTTCATCATTCTTGTCGATAACAACGGCGTTTCCACCAGCGACACCGTCAACGGCGTTCGCGATTTGGCTGGGAACTACCTGCTGTCAAACAAAACGGACGGTACGACTCGCTTTGATATTGTGTTGACCGATGGGGTCAACGATCCGCCTGTCAACACCGTTCCAC
>QWQG01000148.1 GCA_003670925.1 Planctomycetota bacterium
CCGATCGGTCTGAAAGTCGGTAATTCAATGGAGCCCGAGGAGCTTGTTGAATTGATCGGCATGCTAAATCCGGCAAATGAACGGGGACGACTAACGCTGATTCATCGCTTCGGTGCGGAAAAGATTCGTGAGCGATTGCCGCGTCTGGTCGAAGCAGTGCGCGAGGCGGGGCACCATGTTCTGTGGAGTTGTGATCCAATGCACGGAAACACGCAGACAGCGCGCAACGGAATCAAGACACGATCGTTCGACGAAATCATGTCCGAAATTATCACCGCGTTCCGGATCCACAAAGACTTGGGATCACGATTGAGTGGCATTCATCTGGAGCTCACCGGTGAAGACGTCACCGAATGCACGGGTGGTCCCGGCAACCTCACCGAAGCCGACCTAGCCCGCGACTATCGCAGCCAAGTCGATCCTCGATTGAATTATGAACAGGCGATGGAAATCGCATTTTTGATCGCCGAACAAATGAAGTGATCAAGAAGTGCTAAACCTCACATCATGCGTATCGATGCCCCGGCTCAGCAAACGCTCAGAGGGGGTTGTTTTTCTGAGAAATTTTCAGACGACATTGCGAACGTTTTTTTCGCATTGACGTCACGCCGACGAATTTGCACGGGGCCGTGATAGCGGGCCGAACTGACTGCTTTCAGAGACGCGGCAAGACCCGCTGCGGTGTGGAGGGCATTCCAAAAGAGTGGCCGCGTACATATTCTTCTCAGCCAGCAGCCTTCGAAGTTCGTGACATGCCGACGATCAAACCGACCGCGATGAGGCTGACCAACAAATTGGTTCCGCCATAGCTGATAAAGGGATGAGGCACGCCTTTCGGAGGAACCAAGGCCGTGACAACGGCGATGTTAGCCATTGCTTGGAAGAGCAACTGGACCAACAGCGTCGTTCCCAAAATCCATTCGAACGAAGTTCGTGGCAGGTGCCGCAGCGCTGCGCAACCCGTGAGAAACACGGAGATCCAGACGAAGCACAAGGCCAGCGTTCCAAGTAGCCCCAGTTCCTCACCGATCACAGCAAACACAAAGTCTGTATTGGCTTCGGGAAGGTAGCTGAGTTTCTGCCACCCGCTGCCGATTCCGGTTCCTTTAAGTCCACCAGATCCGATCGACATTAACGATTGGCGAATTTGCCATGGTGCCTGACTCAGATTTTCCCACGCATCCATAAACCCTGAAATTCGCTCCACCTGATACGGTCGAAGAATGAGTAACGAAGCGGCGGCAGGAATCGCGCAGCACGCACATGTCACAAAATATCGCAGCGGCCAGCCGCCAAGAAACAGCGTCAGACTGTAACCGATGAGCAGAAAAACCGTAGCACCCAGATCCGGTTCAATTGCAACCACGGGAGCGACAATCAGAATTGGAAACAGAACCCTAGGCACGGTCTTCAATCCAAATCCGGAAGTGTTTCGCAATTTGATCAGCATGGACGCAGCCAGAATGGGCATCACAATTCTTCCGAGTTCAGAGGGCTGCAATGAAAACCCCGAAAAACGTAGCCAGCGTTGAGCCCCATTGACACGACTGCCGATACCCGGCACGAGGAGGATCACCAAGAGAAATAGAAGGACAGCATACATCCGCACAGCATACCGCTGCAGCCATTCGGCTGAAATATTGGACGCCACCCAGGCACAGACCATCGACAAGGCCAGATACGCCAGATGGCGACCCAAGAACACGGAATCCTGTTCGCTGGGGCGCGACGTCAGGCTCGCGCTCTGCACCATCTGCACGCCTACACAGATTAAAACGCCCACCAGACAGACGAGCAGGTGCTGCATCCGAGTGCGATCATTGAGCGCGGCGCGAAGTCGTTCAGGTAAGGTATCGGGCTCAGAATAAAAATCCGGGGAGTTGTTCATAACTTGTGATCAAAGTCGATTGCGAAAGTAGGACGCCATGACATACGCTTCACACGGCGATGGAACGGCCAGTCGTTTACGGCTGTCGGACATGGATGTCCACTTTTCTTATTCGGCATTTGAGCAGGATGAGATCGATTGCCAGCATAGATCGATTCCTGTGGCGGCTGAGTGGCGTGACGCTTAAGCTGCATGCCGACTAAAGGGTGTGGGTCGGCCTTACGGTTGGTAAGGATTTCGCCGCGAACTTGCTGTCAGTTCTGGGATCAAAATGAAAATCCCCTGATGTGCGTTCAACTTTTCAGGTCATCGTGTCGGATTCAACAGGTGCTGTCCGTGCAGGAATTGCGTGGCGACACGATGCTCGCGCTAGTAAAACTGCGGACCTCAGCGAACTCATCTCCCCAGCCGCACAGAAGATCATGATTGTCTATGTTTTCTTGAAAGCTGGGCAGCCTAGAATCAGATCACAAGCGGCTTAAAATCAACAGAACGGTTTGGATCTAACTGAAGGAATGGACAGTGAAGATGGAACTCATTATTCCCCCGCAGCAACATGGTGGCCCGAACGGCAGTAGAACTCAGGCTGTGCGCGCGGGAAACTTGATCTTCGTGGGCGGTCAGATGTCACTCGATGCAGAGGGACATGTCGTAGGTTCAGACATTACCACGCAGGCGCAGAACGCTTTCAGTTCTCTGCAGAGAATCCTTGCCGCAGCTGGCGCGACGATGGCCGACGTCGTGAAGCATAACGTGTACTTATGCTGCCATGATGATCAGGCGGACGTCGCGATGTTTATGGCGGAACTGGATGCGGTGCGGCAGACCTATTTTTCTGCACCTGGACCGACCACCACCGAGACATTTGTGGGACTGGAACGTGAAGGTGCTCTGATTCTTGTGGATGCATGGGCCGTTGTCGGGGAAAAGAAAGAGTTATTGACGCCGCCTCAGCACTGGAATTGGAAACAGCAACTCCCGTTCTCCCACGGCTGGAAGGTTGGCAACATGATCTTTGTAGGAAGTCAGCGATCTCTCGGGACAACTGGCGAACCACTTGGGCTCGGCGATATCGAAGTGCAGACGGATCATGCTTTTAAAAATCTCGACACCATGCTGCAGGAAGCCGGTGGAGATCGGCACAGTCTAATGAGGCAGAATACCTATTTTCGATTTTTCGGCCAAGGCCGTGAAGTCACGGATTACTGGGAGAAAATGACGAACGTTCGGCGCCGATATATGTCGATCCCTTCGGCAGCAGGTGCTGGTCTGCGGATCACTGGATTCCCCTACGCAGATGAGCTGATTCAGGTGGAAGGAATCGGCATGCTGGGAGATGTTAAGCAACGATTACAGCCTGATAACCATTGGGATTGGAGCATCCCCAATACACAATTCACTCAAGGCTGGAAGATTGGGAACATGGGATTTATTGGCGGCCAGATTTCCGCCGACAACAAAGCTCAGGCCGTGGGAAAAGATCTCGAAACTCAGGCACGCAATGTCTTTCAGTTTATCCGCGCCGTCTTGGGTGAAGGAGGACTGGATGAACGAGATGTCGCCAAGTTGTACATCTACTACTACGCTCCGGACAATTGGAGTTTGATCGCCGAAGCCAGCGCCACGATTACAAGGGTGCAGCAGGAGTTTTATCCTGAGCCTGGTCCGTGCGTCACTGCGATTCGAGTGTCAGGATTTGCTTTCGAAGATTTATTGATTGAGATCGAAGCCATGGCCGTTTGCTGACACCCGACAACCAGTTTGGGAAGTGCGGCAACTTGTTGCGACATTAGTTGTCGTGTGCCGCATGGTCTGGCGTGCAATGTAGACGACCCGAGCGGGGCTGCGGAAATGCTTTTCTGTCGCTTGGCTAGTGACGTGTTCATTGTGTTTTTCCGTTGCCGCATTAAAGTGAGGCAGACCGAGCATGGAGTGTTCGGCGAGTTACGGGGGCAACTGACGCTACGGCAGGGTGGATTGTCTTGGATGGTCCCGTATATGAAGTGTTTATCAAACATCTACGCCTGCAGCGAACCACGCCATGGCACCCAGCAGCACATCAATTGAAACGGCGTTCCAACTGGCAAAGGAGCGTTACAGCGCTGTCGGCGTAGACGTGGAAAATGCGTTGCAGAAGATGGCCACCATTCCCATCTCGCTGCATTGCTGGCAGGGAGATGACGTCGGCGGCTTTGAAAATTCCGGCAGTGAGATTGGAGGCGGACTCGCCGTCACAGGGCGATATCTCGGTAAAGCGCGAACCGCCGAAGAACTGCGGGGCGATCTTCAGTTTGCACTCTCACTCATTCCTGGCACCCATCGTTTGAATTTGCACGCAAGTTATGCGGAAACAAACGGTCGCCGCATTGCCCGCAACGAACTCACGCCGGCCCACTTTCAAAGCTGGATCCAATGGGCGCGCGACCAGAAAATGGGACTGGATTTCAATCCGACATACTTTGCACACGAAAAGGCGGCTGACGGATTCACCTTGGCTCATGCCGATCGTGGGATACGTCAATTTTGGATTGAACATGGGATTGCGTGCCGTCAGATCGCGGCGGCTATGGGAAAGGCACTGGGCACGCCGTGCGTGAACAACATTTGGATTCCGGATGGCATGAAAGACAGTCCGATCGATCGGAAAACCCCGCGGACAATTCTCGCCGAATCACTGGATCTGATTTTTGCGGAGGCTTTGCCGGCGACCGAGATTCTCGACGCTGTCGAATGCAAGCTGTTCGGGTTAGGTTCCGAAAGTTATGTCGTTGGATCGCATGAATTCTATCTCGGCTACGCGATTACCCGGCGGAAGGTGTTATGTCTCGACGCTGGCCACTTTCATCCGACCGAGACCATCAGCGACAAAATTTCGTCCGTGCTGGCCTATGTTCCGCGAGTGCTGCTGCATGTGAGTCGAGGTGTTCGTTGGGACAGTGATCATGTCGTGACCCTGACAGATGAACTCCAGTCCATCGCCCAGGAGCTAGTGCGGGGGGAATTTCTTGATCGCGTGAGCGTGGGCCTTGATTTTTTTGACGCCAGTATCAACAGGATTGCCGCGTGGGTCATTGGTACGCGTTGTATGCTGAAAGCTTTGCTGCTGGCGTTGTTGGAACCAATCACAATGCTCCGCCAGTTCGAACGCGAGAGCGATTTTACAGCACGGTTGTCAATGCTTGAAGAAACCAAGACGCTACCATTTGGTGCCGTTTGGGATTGGTACTGCATGGCATCAGGTGTTCCGGTTGGACCTGTTTGGGTAGAACAAGTGCGGCAATATGAGCGAAAGGTGCTGAGCCTTCGAGATGGATCTTCGGCTTCATCGCTCCCCACCAACGTGGCTGGATCGGGAGCGGCACGATGACCACAGCGGAGGCCGTGATTCAGATCCGCGGCCTGCGTAAATCGTACGACGGTGTGCATGCGTTGAGGGACATCAATTTGGATGTGGCTCAGGCGGAAATCCATGCGATCTGTGGCGAAAACGGAGCTGGCAAATCGACATTGATTAAAATGCTGTCGGGCATTGTCCGTGCTGATACGGGCCACATTACCGTCAGTGGTACGCAACTGCTCACGGGCAGTGTGCAGGCCTCCGAATCGCTCGGGATTGCGGTGATGCATCAAGAATCAGCCGCGTTTCCCCATCTGAACGCGATTGAGAATCTTTTTGTGGGACGAGAACTTACGCGATGTGGCGGTCTGTACCTAAATCACATCGCGATGAAATCACAGACGGAGAGGCTGCTGCAGAGACTTGGGGTGTCGGTTGACCTCAGGGTTCCGGTGGGCGAGCTGCCATTGGCTCAGCGTCAGATGGTTGCCCTCGCCCGCGTGCTGTCGCGGAATTGCCGGTTGCTAATCATGGATGAACCGACGGCCTCGCTGTCAAACCGCGAGAGTCAAACGTTGCTCCGAATTGTCCAGCAACTTCAAATCTCCGGAGTGACGGTGCTTTATGTCAGTCACCGCTTGGATGAAGTGTTTCAAATCGCGGATCGCGTCACCGTGCTGCGAGATGGCCGCCATGTTGCGACGCATCGCATCGCTGACGTGGACCGTCAGCAATTAATCTGCGATATGGTAGGCCGCAGCATCGAAGAGCAACACAGGCCTCGAGCCCATGCCACGGACGACTCGGCCGTGATTCTTGATGTAACACAGTTGACGCGGTGTGGTGTTTTCGAGGACATATCATTCCATGTACGCGCAGGAGAGATCCTTGGGCTGACCGGCTTAGTCGGTGCCGGGCGATCAGAAATCGCGCGAGCAATCTTTGGGATCGATGAGTTTGACGAGGGTGAAGTTCGGGTCTCAGGGCGGAAGTTGAAAGGCGGATCGGTTCAGGATGCCATGGCGTCTGGAATCGGGATGGTCCCGGAGGATCGACAGCACGAAGGGTTGATCCTGCCGATGTCCGTGGGTGAAAATCTCAGTCTGGCGATGTTGCGAGGATTGACGCATTGGGGGCTAATTCGGCGGCGTGCCGAAAGGGATCTCACCGACGCGCAGATCCGAGATCTCAGCGTAAAAGCGGCAAGTTCGCGCATTGCAGCGGCAACATTGTCCGGTGGCAATCAGCAAAAACTTGTTCTTGGAAAATGGCTCGCTCGCAAGCCCAAAGTCCTGATTCTAGATGAACCAACTCGGGGCGTTGACGTGGGGGCCAAGTCGCAGGTGCATGGATTGATTCGCAATCTCGCCTCCACAGGTATGGCGACACTCTTAATATCTTCTGACCTTCCAGAATTACTGGCGCTTTGTGATCGCTTGCTCGTCGTGCGTAACGGGCGAATTGTTGGCGAACTGCAGGGGCGGACAGCGACGCAGGAAGCAGTGCTATCGCTGGCGCTCCCGGACGCTGCTGGGTTGCAACTCCGCGAGGCACAGCAATGAGTAACTTGCTCCCGCCAATCGGCCATGCGCTTCGCCCCGCACGATTTGGTGTCCGATTTTCCAAACTGGTGCGCCAGCGTGAAACGGGATTGCTGCTTTTGATTGTGTTGACATGCGTGGTTGTGGGAATCAAGGATATTCACTTTCTTTCATGCGAAGTGTGGCGTGAAATTTTGGTTCGCTGTGCGGCCACAGCGATTGTGGCGTGTGGCGTGATGCTGGTGGTCGTGACGGGCGAAATTGACATCTCGGTCGGCTCTCTGATGGCATTGCTGGCTGCGGTGATGGGCCGCATGATTTCTGAGCACGAATGGGACATTTCGTGCTGGATCGGCATTCCGGCTACTCTAGGTCTGGGCACTCTGATTGGCGTGTTCACGGGCTGTCTGGTTTCTGTGGGCCGCGTCCCTTCGATCATTGTTACGCTCGGCCTACTCACTGCGTTGCGTGGGCTGACAACGTTGATAATGGGAGGCCAGAATATCGACCGTCTGCCGGAAGGTTTGACTCAGCTTGCGAAGCAGGGCCTCTGCGGTGTTCCCCTCAGCATTCTTGCTGCCGTGGGTGTCATTGGATTGACGAGCGTACTGATCCACCACATCCCGCTCGGACGACGACTTTACGCTCTCGGCAGCAGTGCTGAATCCGCAAGGATGGCCGGGCTTAGTGCCGTCCGGTTGAAATTGTTCGTGTTTGGCTACACGGGGTTTCTGACAGCGTTGGCCACGATCGTTGATGTGCCTCGGCTGCCAAAGATTGAGGCTGGCATTGGCTCTGAATTTGAACTCCTCGTGATAACGTGTGTCGTGGTAGGTGGCGTGGCAATTTCCGGTGGCCATGGTCGCCTGAGCGGCGTGCTTCTAGCTGTCGTGCTCATGACTATGATTCGTCCGGTTTTGACATTCATGGACATTGGTGAAGCCGGCGAAAAGTGGACCCGTGCGATCCAAGGCATGTTCATCCTCCTTGCGGTCGTGACGGATTCCTTTTTTTTGCGGCGTCAGCGAAGTTCTGGGGGGGAGCACACTGCATGAATTCAAAATCTCAGGCAGGAAATGCGTTTTCTTTTTCATGGTGGCATGAAACAGTGATCGGGGTGTTGCTGCTCGTTGTCCTGCTGGTTGCCGGCTGGCTGGTGCCCGGTTTTCTTAAGCCCCACAGCCAGTTGTTGCTGTCGCGACATTTATGGGAATTTGCCATTCTAGCGCTTGGCATGACGCTGGTGATTCTCACTGGCGGAATTGACCTGTCGGTGGGTTCTACGATGGGACTCAGTGCGGTGGTGTTTGGGTGCGTGCAGACATCAACCGGCAGTCTGGTGGCGGCAAGTCTGTCTTGTCTCGCAACAGGCCTGTGTTGCGGCGCAGTCAACGGCGGGCTGATCTCCCAACTGCGACTGCATCCTTTGATTGTCACCTTGGCAACATTCGCGGCGTATCGAGGCATTGCGGAGGGCTGGAGTCAGGGGAATTCTTATTCTCGATTTGGCACTAATTTCTCCAGCCTTGCGCGTGGTTCATGGTTTGGTGTGCCTTTGCCGGGAGTTATTTTTTGCGTGATGGCAATTGGGTTTGCCGTTTTTCTGTCGAACACACCGAACGGACGATTTCTGAAAGCGATTGGTCACAACGAGCGCGCGGCAAAGTTTTCCGGGATTGCTGTCGAGCGGATTCGCTTCTGGCTATACGCCACGTCAGGTCTGCTCGCCGGATTGGCATCACTGATCTACGTGGCCCGATTTGATACAGCAAAGGCTGATGTGGGAAAAGGCTTCGAGCTGGACGTCATCACCGCGGTCGTCCTTGGTGGAACCAGCATTTCTGGTGGCCGTGGCAACATTCTCGGCACATTGCTGGGCTTACTTTTGATCCACGAAACTAGGCTGTTTGTCAGTCGCTACTGGCGTTCTGATGAACTACAGTGGATCGTGATTGGGAGTTTGCTGATTCTCGCGGTTTTAGCCTATCAATTGATTGCGCGAAAGCCACGAAGTTAGACTCTCACTCAAAAAGGGGCAGCCCCTTGACTTGACGTTGTTGCGACAACGTTGACCACTCGGGAATAGATGTTCCCCAGCGAAACTCGCACAGACTTCCAACACTTCTTGCAATCTGGTATCCGAACATGCATCGACCTATCTGCTGGCTGGCATCCATTGCGATTGCCGTATCTATCTTCGGGTGTGCGAAACACGATTCTTCTCAGACAACGGGAACTTCTGGTGAGACTGCAACAGCCTCCGCAGGCAGCCACAAACTCCGCGTCGCGCTGTTGCCCAAGATTAAAGGGATCAGCTATTTCAGTTCCTGCTTCAAGGGGGCGGAGGAGGCCGCTAAAGAACTAGGAATTGACCTCATCTATGACGGGCCGACTGATGGCAATCCCCGCAAGCAGGCCGAGATGATCGAACAGTGGACGATCGACGGCGTCGATGTCATTTGCGTTGCCCCAAACGCCCCGGATGTCGTTGCGAGTGCCATGCAAGAAGCGCGTGCGGCGGGAGTTTCCGTGATTACGTGGGATGCAGACGGCACTGCGGAGTCCCGATCTTTTTTTGTGAATCAGGCATCGGCCCAAGCGATTGGTGAAGGGCTGGTCAACGCAATGCTGGAGGATCTTGGCCCCGACACAGAAGGTGATGTCGTGATCATTAGTGCTGACGCTACTTCCGAGAATCAGAATGCTTGGATCGAGACGATGAAGCCCGCGCTCGCCAAATCCAAATTGAAACTGGCAACGATCAAATATCCAGGAGAAAACGCCAGCAATGCCCTCGCCGACAGTCAGGATGTGATCAGCAAGTACCCTAATCTCAAAGGAATCTTTGGCATCAGCTCGGTTTCATTTCCAGGAGCTGCTGAAGCCGTTGAGCAAAGTGGCAAGGGCGGAAAGATCCTCGTCAACGGGCTTTCGACGCCCAACGACATGAAGAAATTCGTGCAAAATGGTACTGTTCGATCGTTCATCCTGTGGCACACTGTCGATCTTGGGTATCTGACAATTCATGTCGCGAAGGCTTTGGCAGCTGGGGAACTTAAGCCGGGAGCAACATCCCTCAAAGCCGGACGACTTGGCGAATTGTCCATCGTGGGCGACAACGTGATGCTAGGCGACATCCTCGTATTCACGAAAGCTAACATTGATCAGTATGATTTTTAAATCAGCCAGTATCAAGCGGCGTCGCGGGCTGGCGCGGCGAGTTGTGATGGTGTGAGCAGAGTGGTTTTGCTGGAGTGCATTTCGAGCACGGTCAACTGTTCAAGCAACTCCCTAATCGTTCTTTCCGCTTCACATCGATCAGTTTTCCAACGTCCCTGAAGAGTTGTCAATTCGCCCTGCAGTGTTTCAATGATGTGCTGCTGATCATCGACCACGGAACCAGCGACGCGTGCCGAAAGCTGTTCTTCGCGGGTTGCGAACCATTGTTCCAGTTCAGCTCGATCCTGCCGAAACTGCTGTTGGCGTTCAGCGACATCAACGGCTGTCAATTCAACTTTGTCGCGTTCCGTTGTGACCTGACTGCGGAGTCGCTCGAAAAATGACTGCACATCGCCACGCGCTTGTTCCAAACGCGCGCGAGCAACATCGGCAGATGCACCATCCCGTACCAAACTGGTGCGGGCTTCTTCGGTCACGAGGCGTTGTTCCAGAATTTCACTCTGTGTCTGATCGAGTTCTGCACGGAGGCGATTAAGGCGTTGAGATCGTTCTTCAAGGCGGGCCACTAGGTCAGCGAGCGATGCTTCCTGTTGTTTTGTCCGACGCTGTCGACTTTCGATATCACGCAGGATGGCCTCGCGTTCTTCCTCACTGCGTCGTTGCTGACGCTGAACTTCTGATAACCCGGCAAATCGACTGCGTTCCGCGATGCGAGTTTCGCGGGCGATTGACTCTTCGCGGGCCATCAATAACTGACGGATATGTTCCAACTGGCGGAATCGCAGTCGATGCTGTTCCAGAAATCGCAGTCGTTCACTGCGAAACATCTGCTGTTCCCGGCGAAATTCACGCAATTCGGCTTCCAGATCTTCCTTGGCTCGCGTGAGGTGTTCAAACTGAAAGCGATATCGCCGCTGCAGGTTGCTTTGTTCCGTCAGAATGCTTTGGCGTTTCTTTTCAATTTCTTCCTGCAAGCGATGTTGTTCGGCGTCGATTTGCTGCCCGAAAAGTTCACGTTGCTGCTGCAGATCTTCGCCCTGCTGCCGCAGTTCTAATAATTGTGTTTCGTGCGCCTGCTCCCATTCGCTCCTCTTGCGATTGAGGAGCACAATTTCACTAGCCAGTTCTTCGCGGCCTTTTTCAGCGAGGCGAATCCGTTCAGCCTTGAGCTCTTCGGCAATAGATTGCAGGCGGTCGGCATGATCTTGGCGCTCGCGCTCCGCCTGCAGACGCAGGCGATCACGCTCCGCATCCAGCATCATTCGTTCCTGACTGACTTTCATCCGTTCTTCGTCAAGTTCGGCGCGAACTGAACCTTTGAGAATGACACGTTCTTCCGCGAGAGCACGTTGTGCGGAACGAATTTCCACTAAGTGACGCTGGACAAGTTCCTCCTGCTGTGAAACTTTGCTGATTTTCTGCTCTAGCTCAGCCATCATCTCACGCTGTGCAGTGCGTTCGTGAGCAACTTGGGCTGCGAATTCTTGAGCACGCAACTCAAAGACGCGGCGGTCGGCTTCCAGTTGATTTTTGTCGGAAGCCAGTTCCGCGCGACGTTGTTGCAGTTCAGAAAACCGTAGTTGGAGTGATTCTGCAGCGGCGGAAGCTTGAAACAAAATCCGGAGCGCATCGGATTCACCGGCGATCGCGGCAGCATTGGCGTCAAGCAAATTGGACACGATGGTCCCGGAAGAACCACATGTTAAAGCTGCTCTCGGTGATGCGACGCTACCACTGCACGGATCTGAATGGGTCAGATCAGGGTCAGTAGCATCAGTAGAAATGTCCGGCATGTTCGGGACTCCTTTCCCAAACGAGACCTGTGGGCAACACCTAAAACGCAATTGGTCAGCAGCGGCACCCAAGCGGTGATCTTGCTGCGGTTTCAGAATTGTTCAAGCAACAATTCTATCATGTCTAAGCCAAGGCTTTATCGAGCATATTAATGAAGACCTGTTTGGCCGGCGCACCGACAACCTTGTCAACCATCTCACCATTCTTGAAGAGCATGACGGTCGGAATACTAGTGATTCCATACCCAGCTGCAGTCTGCTGATTGTCGTCTGTATTCACTTTGCCAATCTTTACGCGACCAGCATACTCGCCAGCCAGTTGCTCGACAGTTGGCATTAAATGACGGCATGGGCCACACCATGGAGCCCAGAAATCTACCAACACAGGTTCGGAAGATTCCAGAACTTCTGACTCAAAGTTCGCATCCGTGAATTCATGCAGATTACCAGCCATTAAGTTGTTCTCCTTATTCTGATCTTGAATGAAACGTCGTTGCACACGTTCCAGAAATGTGTCCTCGGCAAATCAGCCGTTGTCGATTTAGGATTGATGTTGGCAGCAAACAATTTTGGGTGAGTTACCGGAGTTGAGCAGCAGCATCAGGCAAACACGGGGGGAAATCTTTCCCGAACTCGCCATCTTCCTGTTTCACGGATTATCGGCCAACGTCGAAAGACTGTCAACGCGTCTGAGTTTTTGCAACGAGCGTCCGTGTTTTCGGAATTCCGGCAAAAACTGCCGCAGCGGCAGAGTTTAGGCAATGCAGATCAGATCCGGGCCAACAGATATTGTGCCGGTTTGGCAGAGATCTCATGCAGCGGGAGATTTGGCGGCATTCTTAGGCACGACATTCACGATTCGTTTTTTTTCGAAACCGCCCCAACGACTCAGGATTCCAAGGCGTCCAGTGCTGAGCAAGATCAGCATCGAAGGCACCATGACAGGTCGGATCACGAATGTATCCAGCAGGACACCTGCGGCGAGGGCCAGACCCAATTGATCCATACCCACAAGACTTCCTGCCATCAGAGAACAAAACGTGCCTGCCATGATGATCCCACAACTGGAAATGATGCTGCCCGTACGTTCGAGAGCCACAATAATCCCTTTCACGGGGCCATGAATTTTCTGCTCCTCTTCGATCCTAGCCATTAAGAAGATGTTGTAATCTTCACCGACTGCGATCAGGATTGTGAACAGGAACATGGGCACTTTCCAGTCCAAGCCCGCAAACTCTGAGGGGTTTGCAGCTGTCAGCCAGAAGACAAGGTACGTGAATCCCAGCGTGGCCAGATAACTGTAGAAGACGGTGAACATCAGATAGGCGCAGACGCCTGGCTTCTTCAGCAGCAAGACCAGAATTACGTACACGCCGCCGAGGACGAGTGCGTCAATGCGAAACTGATCTGAATCTGTCACATCTTTGAGATCGCTGATCTGGGGAATTGAGCCTACAAAATACAGATTGGCATCCTTTAGGCCTTCGGGCAGATGGTCTTGGAGCCGATCGCGCAGATTCCGGTAGTCCGCAATACTGGTTCGCGAGAATGGATCATTCTTAAAGATAAGCTCGACACACATAATCGAGCTGTCGGCGGAACTGACAAATTTCTTCCGCACAAACATTTTATAGGCAGGCATTTCCCTGAAACTTAAGACGGGCATTTTGCGCTGTCCTTTCGGAGCAGCCAAAGAACGAACGGCATACAGTCCGAGGGAATCCTTTTGACGAATAAGGTTGTCTGTAAACTGCTCAACAAGCTGTTCCGATTCACCCTGAATCGGGCTAAAATCCATCCCCTTGACTTGCATCAGCACTCTCAGCGGAGCCACCTCACCCGCAGGGAAATGTCGCTGTGCTGCCTGAGCTCCGTACACACTGGAGGCCGTGTCCGGCAGTTCTGACAGCAACCCGTAACTCAGATTTCCGAAGAATAATACGCCTGCCACCACGAACGGCAACATCAGCACAATACTCAGCGACCAAGCCATCCATGCGCGGCGTTCAATGACTTCTCCGATCCATTGCCAGCCCTGAGTCAGCAAGTTGGCACGCTTGATCCGCGAAGTCAGATCGGTGCTGGAGAGAAAACCTGTGTCATTGCGGGACGTGGCGCGGGACGCACTGGGCCAGAAGGCGAAGCGACCCGCTAACCGTAAAATGGCCGGCGTCAGCGTCAGGGCCGCACACAGGCAGACAGTCAGGCCAAAAGAAATTGCGATCCCCGCTTCGCGAAATTTTCCGAATTCCGCAAAGATCATCATCCCAATGCCACACACCACTGTGCCAGCACTCGCAGTCAATGCGGCTCCAACACGTTCCAGCGTCCCGGAAACGGCGTCTTCGATTGTTAGTCCACCATCCAACTCTTCGCGATAACGTGCCACCAGAAATAGGCAGTAATCGACCCCTGCTCCGTAAACCAGCACCGTAACGTATGTTTCGATCCCGTTGAAGAGCGTGATCCAGCCAGCCTGAGCCATCAGGATTAGAAGTTTCATCGAAATGATCGTCGACACTGCCACGGTAATCAGCGGAATCATAGCCAGTGCCGGAGCGCGATAAATGATGATCAACAGACCAACCACAAGAATCACGGTCCATTTTTCAGTTGACTTCGCACTTTTGCGTGACTCCTGGATCATGTCACGACCAAACGTCGCCGTGCCGCTTAGCGCAATTTCCATTCCAGCCGGCAGTGACGGCTCGTCGGTATTTGTCGGAGTATGTTTTAACTTGTTGACCAGAGCTTCGATTTTATCAACAAGGTCCGTATTGGACTGATCAAGGAACTCTGTCCGCAGCGATACGACAATTGAAGTGGCCTGCTTATTGTCGCTGATATAAAGATCACCAACACGTTTATCTTCAAACGAGTCAATGGCCTGTGCGATGCGTGCTGTTGTTGTCGCTGCGGACGCAATCTCGTCGTCCGTATCTGCGTCCGACTCTTCCGCAGTAGGCAGTCCTGCAATCCGATGGAGTTCTGGGATGACAGACTGCGAAAGAAAATCGTAGTCTTCAGGCTGCAGACCTTCATCTTGCTCCCGACGCACGACAAGGACGATATTGCTTTGGTTCAGATCGTTGGGAAAAGCGGCTTTAAATTTGGCTTCGGCGACTCGACTTGCAGCAGCCTCAGGCAGAAAAGCGAACTCGCCATTCTGCGCGACTTCACTGAGATCGGGCGCGGCCCAAATGCAGACAACCAGCAGTGAAATCCAGCCCAGCAGAATCACCACGGCTTTGTGAGCGGCAAGATCGCCGAGACTTTTGAACAGCATGGATCAGCCTGAAAAGCAGGTCAAAGAAAGGAAGCACGGCAGGACACAGCAAATCGCACCAGGGCCAGAATCCCACGCGATTCAAACAGCTTGCAGCAGGCAATTGCATCCCGCAGGAAATCACGAAGTCACCGTCAAACGCCAAAAAGATAGCGAATTTATGAAGAAATTTCAATCCGAAGAATGTCCTAGATCAGGTCAATCTGACTTAGAAATGCGGATCGGGTCAGGTTGCGGAATTGCGGTGTTTTCGCGACACAGGGAAGACTTTAAGGCTGAACGATCTCGCGTTAGGTTGCCACCCGCAATAAATTGAACCGGCGCCCGGTCTTCCCTTCAATCGCTCTCGCAGACTGCTAAACTGGCCATTTCCTTGCGTCTAGATAACCGGCGCAATCCGTGTTTTTGGAACAGTTTTCCTCTAAATTCGGTCAGGTACGAATTCCCCGCAGCCGTGTCAAAAATCTGAAAGCACAACAAAGCATGTTCACGTATTTTCCAGAAGTCGATAAAATTCAGTTCGAAGGTCCGCAGTCCAAGAACCCGCTTGCGTTTAGGCACTACGCCGCCGCTGAAATGGTTGAAGGCCGGTCGATGCATGATTGGCTCCGATTTGCGGTGTGCTACTGGCACACGTTTCGAGGCAACGGTTCCGATCCATTCGGCGCGCCGACGTTAAAACGACCATGGGACGACGGTACGGATTCTGTCGACAATGCATTGCGCCGCGTAGATGTCGCATTTGAATTCATGACGAAACTCGGCGTGCCCTACTATTGCTTTCATGATCGCGACGTGGCGCCGGAGGGCGCGACAATTCGCGCGAGTCATGCCAATCTGGACGCTGTCGCTCGCAAACTCAAGGATGCCCAAAAAAGCAGTGGCATTAAATTGCTGTGGGGTACCGCCAACCTCTTTTCAAACCCACGCTTTATGCACGGCGCAGCAACTAGTCCCAATGCGGATGTGTTTGCGTATGCCGCAGCCCAGGTCAGAAAAGCAATCGAAGTCACTCACGAGCTTGGGGGAGAGAACTACGTATTCTGGGGCGGCCGCGAAGGTTACATGTGCTCCTACAACACCAACATGAAACGCGAACTCGATCACTTGGCGCGGTTCATGCACATGGCAAACGACTACGCCAAGTCAATCGGCTTCAATGGCCAATTCCTGTTTGAACCAAAACCCAAAGAGCCAACCAAGCATCAGTATGACTTTGACGCAGCTGCCTGTCTCAACTTCATTCGTCAATACGGACTGCTGGATGTCGTGAAGTTGAACATCGAAACGAACCATGCGACGTTGGCCGGTCATTCAATGATGCATGAACTGGAATACGCATCCATTCAAGGCGTTCTGGGCAGCATCGACGCGAACACCGGCGATCTACTGTTGGGCTGGGATACCGATCAGTTTCCAACCGACATTTATTTGACAACACAGGTGATGCTGGTCATCATGAAACAGGGGGGGCTGAGCCCTGGCGGTACGAATTTTGACGCTAAAGTTCGGCGTGAGAGCATTGACCCCATTGACCTGTTCTATGCTCACATAGGTGGCATGGACGCATTTGCACGCGGACTGAAGATTGCCGCCGCGATCCGCGCAGAGGGTGTGCTGACGGACTTTGTTAAAGACCGCTACAGCAGCTACGACAACGGGATTGGCCGCGAGATCGAAAACGGCACCACAAGTCTGCAAGAACTCGAAGCTTACATCACCGAGAAAGGTGAAGCGGCAGCGAATACGAGCGGTCGTCAGGAGATGCTCGAAAACTTGATTAATCGCTACATTTAGGCGATCCGCAAGTACATACGTGCCGTAGCTACCGTCGCGAGACGGTGGCTACGCGTCTTGTTCTGCTCCGCTGACTCACGGCTTTGGCACAGGCCATTTGCAAGCAAGCGCGTGATTCTCGCACTTCGCACTTCGCGTTCAGCGTCCTGCGCAGGGTGACACAGGCCCCCCCGACCTTTGCTCCGCGAGCCAAAGCGGGTGTCCTCCCCCTCATCGCGTGCGCTAAGTGCACACGGCAGTCCCGAACCATCGGCGCGCAAGAGCAGAGGCTTCGGACGCTCCGCCCCGAGAATGCCTGATAAAATTACCTGAATTTTCCGAGTTCTTGCAAAAACAGGGATGAGTTTACCGGTCGTCATCGGGTTTCACAGCGTCGGCAATCCCGACGTCGTCGTCTCCCTAGATTCGAAAAGATGGGTTCAGCACGCTCAATCCGACTTCAACGATGGAACGCAAGAAGCATAAAAAATGGATCGGGGGATTTTGGGAAAACAGGAGGTGTAGCCCGATGCTATTTGGCAACATGTTGGTGACTGCGAGGATTTTAGCATGATGTAAATTGAGACACTGGGGTATGCTGAAGGCATTCGCCCGACTGGGGAGTTGCGGCAGAATTTTTTCTGTTGACCGTCTAAAAACGACTGCGACGCAGTTGAATTTTCCCGGCACGGTTTTGGGATCTGGACTATTTTGATTTTGTAGCAGTGGGGACTGTCAGATGCAGCCGTCTTTCGACAATGCGGATGTGTGGGGGGGGGGCGTTGCAATTTCATCGGCTGAGGCTGAATTGCCGTCAGTTCGATTTGTCTGGAGTCTGCGCCTGATTTGTGTAGCCGCCTTGGGAATCTCCGGATACTTGGCATGGACTGCCTTTAGTCTTGGGAAGGTCTATGGCTGCAGCAGCGGTGAATTGATTGATTGTGGACATGTGCTGACCAGTCACTGGTCCAAGGTGATGGGAGTCCCCGTCAGTGTTCCGGCTGTGGGATTGTATGCCAGCCTCATCGCGCTGCTGGCTTTTGCGCGTCACGGTGGTCCAAAGTCATTTCGTCAATTGGTCTGGGGCGGCATGACATTAGGAAGTGTCATGGCTGGGCTAGCGGCCCTCTGGTTCATCGGCTTGCAGGTTTTCGTGTTGAAACACTACTGCCCTTACTGTCTGGTTGTGCACACCTGTGGCCTTGTCCTTGCCGCCATCATGTTGGCATGTCGATTGTGCCCCTTGTCAATGAAGCTTAAGTCTGCTGGCATCAGCGTCTTGGGCATCACGACACTCGTAGGAATTCAGACGGCGACGCCACTGGCTGATCAGTTTGAAATTGTCCACTACGATGTTGCACCTGCCGCTGCTGGAAGTGTGCAGCGTGTTGCCGTGGAAGGCGAAGACATTGATATCTTTGCGCCTCCGAGTGAAGTGGTCGAATCGCTTGGTGAGATCTTTGAAGCGCCAAGCACGGGCGATGCGGCGTTAGAGACAAATTCGGTGGGAGGCGACAAGCCTCCTGCTGAAGAAGCAGAAAAGCCTGATGAGGCTCAGCCAGCGGAGAAACAGCCATCCGTCGCGACGACGTTAATTTTGATGTTACCACATCGACTTTTGCAACTGGCCAACCTACAACTGGGCACGTTCTCGCAACTCGATGATGAAGCTGCGACAACGTCTGAGCCAATTGCAAAACCGACCATCGAAGTGCCTGCTGTTGTTATCCCAAAGCCCCCGGAGCGACGTCTGCTGACGTTTGCCGGTAACCGATTTACGCTCGACATTAAGCAATGGCCGTTACTCGGAAAAACTAACGCGAAGTACGTGTTTGTGGAAATGTTCGATTACACGTGTCCGCACTGTCGCAACACACATCGCGCAATTTCCGGGGCCCAGAAAAAGTACGGCAATGACCTCGCGATTGTCGCGCTACCAGTGCCTTTGGAAAATGCTTGTAACCCTGGGGTCAGCGGTGGGGGACATCCCGGTGCCTGTGAAATGGCGAAGATTGCCGTTGCGGTATGGCGTCTTGATCCCACCAAGTTTCAGACATTCCATGACTGGATGTTTGAGGGGCCGCGGACCGTCTCTACCGCCCGGGCTTTCGCCGAGACGCTGGTTGACAAAGGCCGGCTGAAAGCTGACCTGAGTTCCGCTGTGCCAAGTCAATACATCAGCCGCCACGTCAGTCTGTATCAGCGCGTGGGCTCAGGGCAAGTGCCAAAACTGATTTTTACGAATACTACGATCCAAGGCGAAGTCAATTCCACGGCGACGCTCTGTAATACGATTAAGAATGAACTGAAGTAGCCCGAAAATGGCGCGCATCTGCGTATTTTGTGGTTCACGGTCTGGAAATCTTGGGGAGTTCGCAGCAGCCGCAGAGCTGCTGGGAGTCTGCTTCGCGAAGTCCGGTCACACGCTTGTTTACGGCGGCGGCAGTACGGGCATAATGGGGATTCTTGCGGACGCTGTGCTGCGAAATGGCGGCAATGTGATTGGCATAATCCCCAGACATCTGGCCCGCCCGGATCTCATGCACCACGGTGTGGCCGACATGCGAATCACGGTCGACATGCACGAGCGCAAGGCACTGATGCACAGCCTCGCCGATGCATATCTCGCACTCCCTGGTGGTTATGGTACGCTGGAAGAACTCTTTGAAGCTGTGACTTGGGCACAGTTGGAAATTCACACACGCCAAGTCGCGGTACTGAATATCTGTGGACTCTTCAATGGGCTTGTCACCATGCTCGATCAGATGACCGAGCAAGGATTTCTTTCACTCAATTGCAGAAGACATCTGCAGGTTTTTACAAGCACGACGCAGGTGCTTGACTGGGCGACATCGCTGGCAACTGCCCGATGAATTAGCTGGTTTTTATGCGCTGGCCCGACGTGTCGTGGAGGGTTCGCTAGGTGTCGCATTGCGAAGTTCGGTCAGACGATCGGCGACGCACTGCAGAGCCGTCGTCATGATCTGCTGTTGAGAGACGATTTGTTCTAAAACATGGCAGACATCGCCAAGACGTGACTGCTGCTGTTTGACTTTCGCTGCGATTTCCTGCAACTGTTCACGATCAGCCGCCATAAATTGCTCTTCCATCCCAACAAGTCGCAGCGGCGGTGCCGCCAGTTTAATTGAAGCATTATCGGTGGACTTACGCGCCTCATTTAAGATGCAATCTATGGTGTCGGCACTTGAAGCATGTAGTTCGTTGAGCAGCTGAAACTCGTGTTCTAGTCCCGTCACAAGTTCCGGTGCCGACAGTTCCATGATCGACTTCGTTTCCGGCTCCGCCATTACTTCGTTGAGGCCAGCCTCAAGTGTTTCTGCAGCCGCGGGAACAGTGTCTTCTGCGACGAAGCGAAACACGAGACGCACGTCTCCAATTTCGACAATGTCTCCATCGCGTAATCCTGCGGCACGCGAGACGGATTCGCCGTTGACGAGCAGTTCCGGCTTCTCGGCGATCAGCGTGATCGACGCTGACGAACGTGTGACGCGCAAGATCGAATGCAGCGCAGGGACCTCATGGTCTCCCAACCGCAGATCACAGTCTGTTCCGTGTCCGATGAGGAACGAGCCCTCAGAAACCGGGCGAATCGGAAATCGAGCGTCACTCGCTGCAATTCGCAGAAACGCAACAGCATCGCGGGGCAGAAATTTGATGATATTTTCCACGGCCATCCTCGCCGTCAGTACTAAGAGTCATCCTTGACCAGTTCATCGATGATGAATCGATGACCGGGTGAAAATCCTTCCTCTGTTCGATCGTCGCTCTGGCCGCGCCGCGTGAGACTGGTCTCTCAAATTTGACAGATTCTGAAGACTTCCCTCTTCCAATCTGCCACAGTGTCGCGCGGCAAATTCTGCTGCATTTTCTACAATCTTCGGTCGGTTGCGTGGTCGTCAATCTCGCGGGCGTGACGTATTCACGGGGGAGCGATTCGGAAACTGCGGTCGACTGTTATGGACCATGCAGTTTGTATCGGATGTGACAAGCATGGGTGGATTTGCTAGATTTTCCGTGAAATCACATGCAGAACGAGCCATGATCACCGAATCTGCGGCAATCCATCCCCAGAGATTTTCAACTCTCCCTTCCAAAAAACGACTCATGCATCCCACCCTCGAATTTGCTGTCCACTTCAATCATGAAGCACAATCCAATGCTGTCCGGGATCTCATTGCCGACACGGAACCGCATTCATTGCGGACGTTTACCCCTAGTCAGGCTGTTCTCGCAAAATCGGCAGGCGTGTTTCACTGGACACCGGAAGGACGTCGGCTGTACGACTTCACTTCCGGTGTGCTTGTCGCAAACCTTGGTCACAATCCCAAACGCTGGATGAACCGGTTTACCAGTTATATGGGATGGAATTCAGCAGTGATGTCGTCCACTGACGACGGTTTTTTTCAAGCGGTGTCATTGACTGCCTACAACGCGATTACTGAACTGGAAGCCGTCGCCAGCCACCGCTTGATTGCCAATCTGCAAGCCAGTCCGGGCGGCAGTCGTTTAAACAAAGTGATCTGGGCTGCGTCCGGTTCTGAAGCCGTTCAGAAAGCCCTTTGGGCCTGCATGAAACACGATCCCAATCGCGAGGGAATTATTGCCACCCGCTTCGGGTTTCACGGAAAGAAGGGACTTAGCGGCGCAGTGACCGGTTCGGAAAAGGATCCAGATCGCGACCCTCGAGTTCACTTTATCTCGTTTCCGCGTGAAGAATGTTCCGACATCGACGCGCCGGCAAAGGCGTTTGATCCGGCAGTCTATCGCTCCGAGTTGGATCGTGTGTGGACCGCAAGTCGCGGCACAATCGGCTGTCTGATCACGGAGCCATATCTTGGCGGTGGTGGGAGCTTTCATCCACCAAAAGCTTATTTGCAATTGCTGCAGACGTTCTGCCGAGAACATGACATTCTCTTTATTCTGGATGAGGTGCAATCAAATTTCGGACGCACGGGACACATGTACGCCTTCGAATCGTACGGTATTGAGCCTGATTTTGTGTGTCTTGGAAAGGGTCTCGGCAACGGTATTCCTGTGAGTGCTGCAGTCGGACGGCGTGATCTCTGCGATCCCATGGGATACGGCGCCACTTCGGATACTTGGAGCGCGAATCCGCTGTCATCGGCGGCCGTGTTGGCAACACTGGATGAGTTTGAGAGCACCGACATTCTGGAACGCACGCGGCATCTGCATGATATTTTCCTGAAGGGCCTGCGCCGCTTAAAGGAGACGGGCGTGATTGTCAATGTGCGAGGCGAAGGCATGGTCTTTGGCATTGAATGCGGTGCCTTAGGATCAAGGAACGCGAACCAGGTCGCCAATGCCGTAGTGGAACGCTGCTATCTGGGGCATCCGGGCCACGACGGAATTCATCTGCTTGGCCCGCTTGCGAACTGCGTCATTCGCATCAGCCCGCCGATGTGCATGACGGACACCGATGCGCATGCATCCCTGAAATTACTCTTGGATTTCATCAACGATGTGGGCCATTCGCACTGACCGTCGAGGACGAGGTTCAAAAAAGTTTCGGTTATTGATTGGGTGCATACAGATGAACACTGATCAAGAACTTATGGCCCTTCAAACTAGGTACTCGGACCTGCTCCGCAATGTGATTCGACGAAGCAAGACGGTGGTTCACGGCAAGGTGATCTTGTGCGGATCCCACAGCCACTTCAACCCTAAACCTGCACCACCAACTTCTGGGGGGAACTTGAGTCTGAAATTAAGGAAAAACGTCTGCCAGCACCGTCGGCCGAGAATCCTTTCGCTCAGACTGGAGTTTCTCGATATCAGGGCTGAGAATTTCCGGCCGACAGCGAATTTACGTGTAGTATGTCGTTCTCGCTTATCGGACATGAGTCCGCTGAGTCTACTTTTTCAACGCAGGTCTCCCTATGCCTTTCCCTTCGCGATCTACTCAAAGACGTTTTGCCGGTTTTAACCGGCGCATTCTGCTTTCGCTCGCGGTAATTTGTTTTGCTCCGGCAGTGAATGGCCAAACAAAATCTGAGGAGAAAAAGGCCGAGAAGGGGTTCACGCTGATCGAAGAGGGGACTCGTCCGCTCGCTACGGTTACGTTTGCCAGTGCCGACCGTTTTGTCGAAGAAGCCCGCTATATCTTTGACGCAGCGGGGACGCCTGAAGCCTTCAAGTTGGTAGAAGACTGGCTGTCCGGATCGTTGAACGATCTGGAAGGTTTCAATCGCGAAAAGCCGTTTGGAGTGATGGTGTATCTGCCGGTGGCATTTCCACCGCTGCCGGAATTCATTGCTTTCGTGCCTGTTGATTCAGTGGAGGCCGCGACAAAGTTGGTCGAGAAAGCTCCAGTCGTAATCAGCAAGACCAGTGAGGAGGGCCGCTATGAAGTGATCGGTCCGAACCGCACTTACCCAATTCTGCTTCGTGACGGGTATGCATTCATGCCGTTGGGCAACAACCCTCCAGAAGAGGCACTTGATCGCAAACTCCCAAATCCAGCTCAGTTGCTGGCCAGCCAAGCACAGCAATTCGATGTGTCCGTGAGTCTGGATGTCGACTCGTTGCCGATCGCAACACGCACGCTCCTGATGAGCGTCATCACGGCTGGGATTTCGACACAGTTGCAACAGCGAGACGGTGAACCGGAAGGCGCGTATCGCATCCGCAAGACCGAAGGCGCTCGCGCACTTGATGCACTGAATCAATTCATCATGGATTGTCAGAAAATCACGATTGGCTTTGATGTTGTGCAGGAAGAACATGCCGTGAACATCGATTTCGTGATTGATGCTCTGGAAGGTACCAAATTGCTGAAGGAAATCCTGCAGTCGACAGAACGGCCAAGCTATTTCATTCCGCTCTTGGACGAAAACGCGGCAGTATCCCTTTCCATGTCATCGATGATGGCCGACCGCGACAAGGAAGCCTACATCGAAATGATGGACGGCATTCGGATGGAAGTCACCCGACTCATCGAAAAAAATAAACTTGGGGCCACACCAGATGAGAACAGTCCGATTGGAAAGGGTCTTTCTGCTATTCAGAAGAGTCTGGAAGTGGGACATGTGGATGTGTTCGCGCAGTTTTATCGAGATTCCTCAGGCAAGCTGGCGATTGTGGGTGCCTCACGTGTTGAAGAAGGGGATGCCATGGGTGCTGGTCTCCTCGATGCGATGACACGCCTAAAGGATGTTGACGAAATCAAGCAGGCGGGGACGTTGCAGATCGGATCGGGTGAGCATCAGGGAATTACGTTTCATCGATTGACGTTTGCCCAACAGCCAGCGGAAGCAGTTGAAGTCTTCGGCAAAGATATCGGGATGACCGTCGGCGTGGGTGCTCGTTCGGTGTGGGCGGTCTTAGGTGGTGACGAATCTTACAATACGCTCAAAGGCGTGATGGATCAGTTGGAAGAGTCTAATCAGACGCCTCAGGAATTTCGCACACCCCCAAATTTTCGCGTGATTATGAACATTAATCAGCTCGTGGAAATGGCGACGATCGCCGATACCGTCGGCAAAAAAGCACGCGAAGCAAGAGAGCAGGCGGCAGGCGCCGAAGCCACGACAAAACTTGAAAATCCAACACCCTCTGTCCTCGTCGACTCTTCTCCGGGTCGTTCCAGCGAAGGTGGCAACGGCGGCGATAGCGGTCGTGACGCGCGTCGAGCCGATCAGGCTCGTCGTCGTGAGCGTGGAGGCAAGATTTTCCGCGAAACTCTGGCCGAAGGCGATGACCGTATCGAGATTGACTCACGCCTGACAGAAACCGGGGCTCGACTCCGCATCCGTCTTGAAGAAGGTTTTGTCAAGATTTTCGGACGCTTGCTCGCGAACGGATTGGCGCCGCAGGAACAGACTGAACAGGAAAGCAACTAGCACTCAGTGGGGCTGTCGGTTCTTACTGCGGGCGTGAACTTTACGGCGTGCTTTTTGGCCGTCAAGAAGTGACAGTGACTTCCAGGGCATGATATCCTTGACGCATTTTGAAATGGAATCACAATGCGTTTCGCTGCGTCTCTACCTCGCGCGGGCAGGACTGAAGTGGAGTTGGATTCGTGAGAATTTGGAAGCGGGCCATGTCTCATCCCGAAGTCTCACGACTTCGGCTACATGATGACGGCCTCACTCAGACTCGCGCGGAGTATAACACCTACAACTTGAATTCCTTGTGCATGGGCCACTTGTCATGTCATCAGCCAGATTGTCAGAACTTCGAATTTCTAATGAGGCGCGTACTGACGTTGTAGAACTGCGTCGGCGATTGCATGACGATGGATATCTATTCTTTCGTGGCCTCCTAGATCCTTTGCGACTTCTAAAACTCCGCCGCGAAATGCTGACGGTGATGCAGGCTGGAGGGTGGCTTGCAGCAGGCACTGATGCAATCGATGGAATCGCTAATCCAGATTCCCGCAGCACAGAAGGCGATCTTGATTACACCGACGTTTATCATCAAGTCTACAGGCTACAGTCCTTCCACGAAATTGCTCACTGCCGGGAGGTTCTGGATGTCCTAGAACAGATCCGCGGCGGTGAGATGATTCCACAGCCTCAGAAAATTGCACGACTCTGGTTCCCAAGGTTTACCGAACACACAACGCCCATTCATCAGGACTTCGTCCATTTTCAGGGAACCTGGGATAACCTGACCTGCTGGAGTCCAGTAGGCGATTGCCCGCGGGAACTTGGCGGACTGGCCGTGTTACGTGGTTCGCATCGAGTGAACCGCGTCCTCGATCATCACTTTTCGTTAGGCGCGGGGAGTCTGCACGTTGATCCTGCCGCCCATGGCGAACTCACCGATGAATGGCAAACGACAGACTATGAAGTCGGGGACACGCTGATCTTTCCGGCGTTGACCGTGCATAAAGCACTACCCAATGTCACGGCAGATCGTCTGCGAATTTCGCTCGACAATCGCTACCAGCGTGTGGGTGATCCGATTGCGGAACACATGCTGAATCCGCATTTGAGTTCCATGAGTTCACTGTCATGGGATGATGTGTACACCAATTGGAACAGCGACGAATTTCAGTACTACTGGAAAATCCACAATCTTCCAGTGTTACCGAAGATCACGCTGTACCTAGACCAAGCTTTTGACGAGGCAATTCAGCTTGCCCGGAGCGGTGATGCGCGTGCACAACTGCATCTACGGCGAATTGCGTTACGAGATCCTACGGCTCCCCAAGGAAAGTTGGCGGCGAGTGTGTTGGACACACTTACCTGTCGATGATTACTTTCATTCGCCTAGAATCTCAATTGGATGCTGACTCATTTCGCGTAAGGTGCTTGAGGAAGTTTCTGCCGATTGTGATTCTGGGACACCGTGGAAGTCGCTTACCTCTTTGACGTCTTGCATGGCATCGTTGTCATGCAGCGGAGTGTCTCGGATTCCTGCCGCGCTGGCTTGGGGGCCAAACTTCAGAATGCCGTCTTCTGGCACAGGATGGGGTTTTGGCACAGGAGTCAGATCGATTCCTGCAGGTGTCATCGACGCTCGTGGGGCCTTTGGTTTTCCGCTGGATGGCAGCGTAAGATTGCCACGTCGAGGTGCTGGAGATTCACTCAAGGCATGCACCACGCCCGCAGGATCGTCAGACGTTGATTCATTGACGGCTTGCATGATTCCGCCGGTGGGGTTGTCAAGGAACCGCTGTGCGATATCGCGTCGTAGATTCTGTCGAATGTTAAACACGACGCCATCTGGCTGACGCACTGAGATTTCATCAATCACCCATGCCCTGTTTTCTTTCAGCAGCCGGACGCTCACTGGCGGTTCTCCATTCTGTCCCAATTCGACAATGGCCTGTGATTCGCCCCACTCGGTCGATTGAACGGGAACCAAGAGCATCTCAGGCAGGCGGTCGAAGTCGCTTGGCAGCGTTTTTAGATTCCCCCAGATGAGTCGATTAAAGTCCATGGAACAGGTGCGTTTCACGCGTGGCAGGTCATGCTTGTGCCACGCTGATGCCAGTTCAACGATCGGAACCGTCAATTGCAGGTGATTCCGCAGCGAAGCGACCTGTGCAGACGTGTTCGGATACTGGATATCGTCAACATTCAGGGTGCCATTTTCGCTACGCATGATAACACTACAAATCTGACCGTCTGCGGACATGAATTCCATTTCTGTCGTGTCGCCCCGGACGTCGGTACCGCAGAGTGTCAATTCACCGCTAGGAACTTCGGATAACGGAAGCTGTGACACGAGTGCCGGATCAATGCGGTCCCATGTCCCGAGTGAGAATTCTGCAGTCGACAAATGTTTCAGAATGGGCAGATTCTTTTCATGCAGAGCAGAGACGAACAACATGGCTCGGCTCGGAGCCGTGAACGCAGATTCCAGTTTCTGTTGTTTCCGCGTCTGGCGATCGTAAATCGTAATGTCGCGAATGACGAATGCTGTTTCCACAGAGCCTTCAGTAAGTTTCTGAAGGGCTTTACGATCATCAGATTTTGCCGTCGTAAGATCTAGTTGCACGATTTGCGTCTTATCCGGAACCATGATCGTCAGTTGTCCGGAAAATGAACGAATTTCAAAGTCCTCGGGAGCATGTTCCGCGGACGGCATGCTAATCATGGACAGATCGCCTATTTCTAGGGATGTGCTGTAAAAGGTTGCGTCGCAAAGTGTCTTCAGAACAACCTTGTCGGCTTTGGCATACGCTCCGAGGAACTGAGAAACAGTATTCAATGCCCGGGCCTGCCGAAGCACCGATCCGGGATGATCATTGGTTTTTCGTTGCCGCACTTCAATATCAGAGAACAGCCAGCGGTCTTCTTCCCGGATGACCTTCAGCAACAAATAACCGTTCTTTGAGGGCATTTTGACGAGTGCATCGGCTTCATTCATCTGGATTTCAGGTCGTCGCGCCATTTCGCTTTCGCACTCAGACGACACGCGTTCCACCAGCCGATTCATCCATGGTACCGGCATCTGTTCGAGAGGTGCCCGCAAGTCGGTGGCAAGGGCTGGAAGAATGGTTGATCGATCATTGGTTTGCCATGTGGTCAGGAATTCACGGACGGTCAGCAACAGGTTCATGACTTCAGAAACCGACTTTGTGGCGCTGGTGCCTTTTTTCTGTTGACGGACTAGCACGTCATCCACAACCCAGCGACGTTTTTCGGTATCACGCAAAATCTGGAATTGGTATTTCGTGCCTTTTTCATCCTTGGCAATCGTCTCAAAGGTGTTTTCATCGACGGACTTACTCTCGTCGATTTCCAGCTTAACCTTGGGCAGTTTCATGATCTCCAGATCCTTCCACGCATCAGCTGATCGCATTGCGCGTTGTTCGAATCGAGTAGACACGCTGCGACGGAAGGCCTTTTCGTTATCTTCGGTCAACGCATCGATGAACTGCGTAATCGCGCGATTTTCGGTGACATTCCCATTCATAATGGACGGTTTCAAAGCGGCAGTCTTCAGCATTGCCGTATCGAAAAACGACGTCGCGCAGCCCGGAATCGTCATTCCGGTAAGGCCCGCGAAGAGCAGCACAACGCGAATATGTTTTGTAGGCAACATGCAGAGACTCCTGCCGAAGATGCGTCAACTGCTCGGCGAACTGGTTCAGCAGATGACGGCGTCGGGGCGATGGAACTCGAAGAGGGGGAGAATGAGAGACACGATCAGACGGTACCGGACAGACGCCGACATTGTCTGACCCAAAGACAGGATCAGGGAGGACTGAATTTCGAGAGGTATCCACGTTCATTGCATTCGGATCTCCGCAGTGAACGCGAAGAATTTACGGAAGCGTCTCAGTTCCCTCCGTTGGCGTCAACACGCCGATGCAAGCGCGAAGCCGTGCGGCGAAAAAGTGGGCAATGCGGATTGTCGACTTTCGGCGGATTCGGCAACGCATCGGAATCGCACGGCGGGGTCCGGCGGTGCCTGATGAGACGCAACTGCAGAAATTGCCGAAGGCGGCAGTTAGCAGAAACTGAGTTCCATTGGGATCACACCCCAGAATATGCCATGATCGAACACCGACCGTTTCATTCATGCAGGCTGATCGAGCCGTCTGAAGAATTCGACCAGCAGAAGTTCCAGTTGTTCACCGCCTTGAGCCGCGACTTTCAGGATCTTTTTAATGTCCGCAGGCTCCAACGCGTCAGGCAGGCACATGTCGGTTACGATTGAAAAGCCAACCGTCTTGAGGCCCGCGTGAGTCGCGGTGATGCATTCCGGCACTGTGGACATTCCGACAATGTCGGCTCCCATCAGTCGCAGCATACGGTATTCAGCCCGCGTTTCCAGATTAGGCCCAGGAACAGCGGCGAGCACACCTTTGTGTGCCGAGATTCCTAGTTCTAGGGCAATTCTGCGTGCCTTCTCGATGAGCGATCGATCCCACGGTTGACTCATGTCAGGGAATCGAGGCCCCAAGCGGTCATCGTTGATGCCGCGTAAAGGATTATCGGGCATCAGATTAATGTGATCCTCCAGAATCACGATGTCCGCGAGGCGGTACTGCGGATTCATGCCGCCGACGGCACTGGTCAGAATCAAAGTGTCGGCCCCCATGGCCTTCATGACGCGAATTGGAAACGTCACCTGTCGCAGTGAGTAGCCTTCGTAATAATGAAAGCGGCCCTCCATCGCCATCACGGGAACACCCTCCAGTGTCCCGCACAGCAACTGACCCGCATGAGACGGTGCCGTGGAACGCGGGAAGTGAGGAATCTCGGCATACGGGATGGCAATATCCGTCTGGATCGTCGTCGCCAGTCCACCGAGGCCTGTGCCAAGGATCAATCCCACACGCGGGGTCCCCGACCAGCGTCTGGACAGCCATGTTTGAGCTTCCTGAATCTCATCCCATAATCCATCCATTCGAAGCACTCCAGAAACCACAACCAGCCAAACAAAAAGGGCACTCCTGAAACGGGGTGCCCTGAAGGCTATATTCTGGCCGAGTCCACTTCAACTGACGCGCCCTGCCCGCTGGTAAAACAGCCAAGCGCAGCAACTCAGCCACAAAGTCGCTTATGGCTCTTCGTCCAATTCGTCGTCCTCATCGTCATCCTCATCGTCATCCTCATCCTCATCGTCATCGAAATCATCATCTTCTTCAAAGTCGTCATCTTCAAAGTCGTCTTCGTCTTCGAATTCGTCATCCTCATCGTCATCTTCGTCGTCATCCTCATCAGCTTCGGCGTTGCCGAAATCTTCGCTGAAATCCTCGTCCTCGTCACCACGAAGGTCAGGACTAACCGCGAAATCGGAGGCATCAAGAAGCTCGATGCTACCAAAAATGCTGCCTTCGGATGCTGTAACGCTACTTGCTTCAAATGTCAAAATCATGACCTGCAACCCCGTGTAAGTCCGGTATCTTGTGTTGTATCCGGGAAACTCCCGCCTCGTGGGTGCGTTTGATAGCCAGACAGGGAATCACTTGTCAACCCCGTGCTTTCCACCTACCCCCACATAATTTCCGGGTTTTCAAAGCCCGGAAACGATCTGTCCTCTTTTCGGACGAAACACGATCGTACTGCAGTCACAGACTAGAATCTGGATAAGTTTCCAGAGTTGGTGGCTCGCAGAAGTCAGAATCAGACAAGGGTGCAGGTTTTAGGTGTCGAATTCGGTCGCAAATGAGATCATTCTGAACGACGACAAATTCTGGATTGTCAGTCGCCGGGATCTATTTGGCCCGTTCGTCTACCAGTGGAGCGGGGATCTGTATGGCATTGAATTTACCTATCAGGGACAAAAATTCGGTGAAGTGTGCAGTGACGAAGAACTTTACGCTGACCTGAAGCCTTTCGGTTTGCCAATCCATGTCGCGCGCGTCGCTGCACTTATTGCTGGAGCCATTGTCGTCAGCATTCGTGCTGGTACGTCAACTGACCAACGCATTTCACATCTGATTTCACTGCTGCAGCAGTTCGAGTTAGGACGTTTCAGCATCCGCGAAAGCAATAGCCCATGAAAGTGCGTCTCATTTCTGCAACGTCCTCACATAGTCAATCACATCCGCGATGTCCTGATGCGTCAGGTCTTTTTCCACGCCATCCGGCATCAGGGATTTTCCGGTGCTCCGAAGTTCTTCAATGTCGGTACGAAGGACGGACTCGGATTTGCCTTCCGCTGCCAGCAGTGTGATGCTGCTCCCGGTTTCGGTCGAGAGCATACCGATCACGCTGCGACCTGAAGTGGTGGCGACAACAAAATTGAGGTATTTGGCTTCGACGGCGGCACTCGGATCAAGGATCGCATTGAAGAGGGATTCCGGCGTGCGGGTCGTGAGGGCCGCAAGGTTCGGGCCGACTTCGTGGCCGACTCCTCCCTGCTTATGACAAGTCGCACATTTCTTGCCAAACACGAGGGCTCCGCGAGCTGCATCACCGGTCAGTTGCAACGCGGGTTGAAAGGCTTCCATCACAGCTTTTCGGTCGGCTGATGTCTCGGATGCAAAGACTTTTTCGAGTCGCCCGCGGATGGTGGCATCACGAATTGTCAACAGTCGCTGTCGCATGGCTGCATCGATTTCACCAGCCGCGACGCTGCCTGATTCCATCTGCGCCAGCAACCGCGCGATCCATTCCGGACGACTGGAGAGTTCCGTCAAAATCTGAACGCGAATCAGGGGGGAATGCGATGACCAACCTACGAGCAGGGCATCAGATGCAGATGCCGTCGATTGCTGACCGAGATGCCGAATCGCAGCTTCCTGAACACGGACTGGCGTTTGCGGCTTGAGCATTTCCTGCAAAGTGGTTACATCGAGCGACTGATCAGAATTTCGCAGCAGAAGCGGAATCGCAGCAACGCGCAGGCTCTCCTCTGCAGCAGGATCTGCGGCCATCCTGCGCGCAATCCGGAAAGCATTCGCGATCCATGTTTGATGATCGTTGCTGACCATGTGATCTGAAATCGACCAGCCTCGTGCGTGCAGTCGATCGAGCATTCTGGCGAAACTCTTCATCTGCCACGCCTGCAGGCGGTCTTCTGAATCGTCAACCGTGACTAATAGGAGACGTTCAAGGTCGTCGTCGTTGGCGATCGAGGCGGCTTGTTCGTAAAGAATGCTGGTCAGTTCATCACGATCTGCAGCAGTGAAGCCCAACATGTTTGACTCACCAGGTTTGTTTGCCGGAGCATCGCTCTGGACGACAGCTCTGAACCGTGCGATCGTGTTACTGATATTGCCCGCGTTCAGGGAGCTGATTACGGCGGCGCGAAGATATGGATCTGTGTCGCAAAGCAGCAGGTCGCCAAGGATCCTTGCGGACGCAATATCCTGAACCTGTCCAGCCACACAGGCCAGTTCAAGTCGCACCTTGGCGTCTGCATCTTGCGTCAGCGAAAGCAATGAAGTGAGAGAGACTTGCGCAGCAGGGGCTAACCGCACAGCGTATCGACGGACACCCGGATGCGAGTCCTGTAAAGCTGATTCAACAATCTTTGGCGTCAGCGCATTCAATCCGTCCAGCGTGCAGAGCGCGTGCATCCTCGCTGTGGGTCGTTTTCCGCCCACGACCATCGTCGATAGCAATTCCACGGCCAATTCGTCACGCGCCGCAATCAGCAGTTGTTGAGCCATGTCTCGCCGCCAGCCATTAGGACTTTCAAGTGACTCGACGAGGTCAGCAGTGGAGCATTGGTCCATGCGCGGCGAACATACCGGGAGGCTGACGCCGCCCCGTTCGCCGGGATTCCCACTTGCCGCCTTTGGAACGATCCGATAAATGCGGCCGCGATCATCGCCCGACCGAAAGAACGGTCGCAGTTCAGCCTGGCCTTCTTTAGGAAGCCATTGAGGATGCTCAATCATGTAGCGATACATGTCCACAATCCACAGTGCTCCATCAGGCCCTGTACGCACCATGACCGGTCGGCACCAGCGATCTTCGGACGCGAAGAAGTCGGTCTTCGCATCGGCCTCTGCGGGATCGCGTTCGAGTCGAAAACTCACACCGTCATCGATGAGCAGGTTATGTTGCACAAGATTACTAAATGGCTCGCAGCTAAAAGCATGCTGAAGCGGCAAATGTTGGAATTGTCCCTTCTCCCCCAATTTCAGGGGAGAAGGTGGCCGAAGGCCGGATGAGGGGGTCGATTGTTCTGCCGCGTTCAATGCCAGAGTTGCAGCCCCCTCACCTTGACCCTCTCCCCCAACGCGGGGGAGAGGGGACTGTTGGTTTTCACCAAATAACAACTCATCCAGATACACCATCCCCGAACACGCTGACGTATAGCGTCCTGATTGCTCAAAACTGTGAAAGCGTTTTTCCGGCGGCGTCGCCGCATAGACTAGAGGATTCGACGGCGTCATCAGATTTCGGGGATCAGGCGGAGCGAAATGCGGATTTCTGCGGATGTATGGATCTTCTAATACGTAGTGCCACAGCGGATAACTGTTCTGTTCGCCGAACCAGTTGCCCCAAGCATCTCGATTACGACCAAACTGCGACGGACCACTTTGTGGATCGATGAGGCCCTCATTCGGTCGGATGCGAAAGTCGCGACTTCCAACGGCGGTCCGCTCATTTGTCACATGCGACAGAATTTGACTGTCGGCTCCGTAACCTGGATGATGACTGCCACTGGCACAATGGATCCAGTTATCCAGTCCCCAGCGGAGGCCATTGACGCGCAATTGCTGATTGCCCTCCAAAAACCCTGAGAACAGCGTCTTTCGGATATCTGCTGTGCCATCGCCGTCGGAATCCTCAGCGTATAAAATTTCCGGAGCTGCCGTGACGATGACTCCATTGCCCCACGCCATCACGCCAGTGGGAAACGGCACGTCGTTTAATAACACGGTCGATGTTTCATATTTTCCGTCGTTGTTTTTGTCTTCGAGAAATCGAATGCGTCCACCGGGCTTGCCATTGTTGTCCATCCCGGACGGATAATCGGCCATCTCCGCGACCCACAGTTTTCCATCCGGTCCCCAGTCAATCGCCACGGGGTCAATGACGAGCGGCTCAGCAGCAACCAGTTGCAACTCGTAGCCCTCTCGCACATGAGCGACCTTCATGGATTCTTCGGGGGACAACGGCGGAGTATCGGGTTTCGGCACGACCTCTGAAATCTGCGGCACAATCTCGGCATCGGCGACAGTAAAGTGCGAGGAAACTTCTTCGGGCGTCAACACGCGATCATATAACGTGACTTCATCCAGCCGTCCTTCCAGCCCAAATAAGCGATCGCTGCGACCGCCGAGGACGATCTTGTCGTCTGCTTCGGCAAAGGTTGCTTCAAGTTCACCATCGATCTCCGGCTGAAGATTACCGTTAAGATAAACGGTGACATGATTCCCATTTCGAACCAGCGCTACATGATGCCACGTCCGAGTTTCCAGCACCGTGCGCCCGATGATCGCTTCGTCTCGCTTGTTTCCGTTGAACAAGAAGAGTTTGCCGTCCCAACCCAGATTCATGTAGTTCCCGCCGATGCCCAGATGATCGCCCGCGACCTGCGCATCACCATCAGGCCCGCGCGAGAAAAAGTATCCTGTGACCGCACGCTCGCTGTTCGGGAAACCGTTCCAAACCCAACATTCGACACTGTACACGTTGCCCAATTGCGGAACTGTGGCAGCAACTCGCCCGCCCGCAAAATGCGCCGCCCGATTGCCTCGCGGTTGCTGATTCAACCCATCGCCCTTCGGTCCCGGCAGATAAAATGCAATCCCGTCTTCGTAGCGTGCATGATGAATGCCGAGTGCGTCGGCAGCTGCGGTGCCTGAAATCTCACCCAATCGCCAAAACGCCTTTGGCTTGGATTCCATCACGGCCTTTGCATAGGCATGTTGGTCATCGACGGTGTCGCGTCGCGGCTTTCCAGCGACCTGTTCCAGCAAACGCGTCAGCGTTTCCACGATCTGCGGTTCGGCTGCCACTTCCAACCCAGCGGTTCGCGCTGCCCAAGTCGTATAGCCCCCGAGCGCATGTTGTTCGGGTGGCGGAATATAGCCCTCCGCTCCGTTGGCCAGTTCGATATTCATCGTAACCGCAAGTGGACTGCCGTTCTTCAACTTAATGCCCGTGATGCCGAAGACTTCATCGGGAATCGCCGTGATGCCAAAGTCCCCAATGCGAATCGCCTGCAGTTTGAGTTCCGCTGTGGGCTCTTCATGCAACCTCAATTGTTCGAAGGCATACACTTCCGACCAACCCCGCGGCAGCCGATCGCCGACCTGCGCGACCAGTTCGTGCGCCCATTGGAGCCGAGCCTCATCAGGAGCCCGCCGATTCAGTTTCAGCGTTTCTTCCGCCATCGCCAGTGTGATGTCAGATCGATACTGAATCGACTCACAAGCCCGCACCGCACCTTCCGCCAGAGCCTTGACGTAAGCGTCCAGATCATTCGGCTTCGCAGGTTGGCTGTAGTCCATCCACATGCTGTCGCCGCTGGTGCCCTGCGACAGAATCCCGACAAACCCTGGTTGCTGATTCGACACACCGATGAGTTCGGCAAACTTCAATCCAAACCGACCGCAGACGTCTCCGGACACCAGCGGCGAACCGTAGTAATGCATCGCATAGTTCGCCAGCACGGCGAGCGGCTTGTCATCTGTCGTATGCACCGATAGAACCGTCAGATCAGTGTCCGCAGGTCCAGATGGACCGATGTGATTGGGACTTTGATAACCGGGATGCATGTGGGCTCGCACATTGAACTGCCCGAACGGATCGGCCATCGCCATGCGATCCGATCGAAAGATCCAGCGACGACAATTGTTGTTCTGATCGTCGGTCACCATTGCCCAGCCCACTTTCGCCGGAGTCAGTTTTTCGCTCGCCTGCACAATACAACGAACAATCTGCCCCGGCAGGAATTGAGCGTACTCGGGGTCGACGCGGCTCCCGAGACACGGCATGGCTGACGGAGCCGAATGCGTATGTGTCGCCGAGATCAGCATGCGATTTGGCGGAATCCCCGTGAGCTGGCTTGCCTGTTCCTTCGCATCGTCCAGCATGGCTCGCGTCAGCATCAGACTATCTACCACGACGAGCGCGATGCGTTCCTTGCCATCATCTAAGACCAAAGCTCGAGCCATCAGCACGTCATGCGCCATCGTCGCCGTGCGTTCTTCGACCATGCCATTCACGATCACCGGAAACACCGTCGGCGTAATATCGACCATCGCCGCCCCGGCGCGAAACCCCATTGGCGCTAGTTCCTCCGCGGATAACGCTCTCCCCGCCGATCCAAGCGAAAGAACTGTACAGACAAGTGTGATCCATCGGCGCATAACGGAAGTCCTCAGCGTGGAAACATCGGGGCGAGGCCGCCCATCATAACGGTGCATCCATCGCGGGACAAACTGGCACGCTTTCAGCGTAGGGCTACGACCCGCATCTGACACCATCGCCTTGCGAAACAGGCAATCTCAGGCAGAAGAGCCGTGAAGGGCAACGCCGTTAGCCATTTTTCTTTGGAAAAACGCAGCTCTGTCAATCTTGTTTCGAGTGAGTTCAGGTCGCGTTTCAGCCACGGTGTGGCGAAAGGTTTTAGCTACGGTCGCGAGTCCGGAGATTGCTCTCTGAAAAGAAGCGATCCCGATTGTCGCGCCCAGCATTGACGGTCTGGTGAGTGATTTGTATTTTGACCACGTCGACTTACAGAATTCTATTGCTCTCCCTAGCCTGTCAAATATGCCCCGCATGTTGATCATTCTGACCTTGCTGCTGGCGTTTCCAATGGTTCCGCTCATCGCGGAGGACACCAAAACAGTCAATGCCACCATTGAGCGTGAGACGCAAGAACTCAATGGATGGAAGGTGCACATCAACCGGGAATTGCTGAAAAACGAACCTAAAGCGACAAGGATCGCACTCGGCCTGCTCACGAAGCAGTTGGCCGAAATCGTGCGGGTCGTGCCGGAACCGGCGGTAGCAGAACTGCGAAAGGTGCCATTGTATTTTTCTCCGGAATATCCGAACAAGAATGGTGGTGCGGAATTTCATCCGGGTGCTGAATGGCTGAAGGACAACGGCCGCGATCCCGTGATGGTCAAGGGTGTGGAATTCTCAAACATCCCGAATTTCGAACAGGAAACTCGCCGCATGCCAAATTTCGCACTGCACGAACTGGCGCATGCGTATCACAACATTGTGCTCAAGGAAGGCTTCGGAAATCCTCAGCTCATCGCGACATTCGAACGCGCAAAGGAAACTGGCGGGTACGACAAAGTCGAACGCTGGCACGGAAAAGAGGGGCAAAACACATTCGAGCGTGCCTATGCGATCACGAACCCCATGGAGTATTTCGCTGAGACGACCGAGGCGTATTTCAGCAGGAACGACTTTTTTCCGTTCAACAGCGGCGAATTGAAGACGCACGATCCGGAGATGTACGACCTGCTCACAGAACTATGGGGCGTGAAAGAGACCAGTCCCAAACCGTGATGCACCAGAAAGCAAGGCGTGCCGCGGTTTTCGGAACCCCGTAGCAGATTTCGTGAGAACTCTGCTGGCTGCTGCCCAATGGCACTCACTTTGTAACCCGAAGCGTCAGCGAGGGGCTGAGGCTGTTTATTTTCACCGAGAATTCCCTCGCTGACGCTTCGGGTTGTTGAGTCCGGAACCAAAGTGAGTGGCATGGGGCTGCTGCCCGCAATCACATCTGGATTTCAAACCCCTCGCGGCGTTCTCGTGCCGTAAAGCTCTGTGCCTGCGCATCGTCGAGAATGGTTTCCTTTTCAGGATCCCAGACAAGCTTACGTCCAAGACGTGCGGCGATTCCGGCGAGATGACATGTTGTCAGAGCACGGTGATGGCTGAATACATCTGAGATCGGCTCCTTCCGCGCTACAACCGCCTCGAAGAAATTCTGGAAGTGGTTCACCAGCGGGCGATCTTTGTAAACGCGTTCCAGCGCCCCGTCCGGCAGAGGCTTTGATTGCAATTCATCAACCGCTTTGCCGCTCAGCCGGCCACGGTTGACGAACAAGCGCCCTGCAGTACCTTCGAACAGAATTCCATTGTCGCCGTCATGACGAATGTCGAGTTCCAGACCGTCCGCGAACTTCGCCTTGATCAGGAATTCCGTCGCCGTATTGTACTGCGAATCGTCGATGGGGAATCCATCCTTGAGCACAACCGGATGCTTGATCATCACAGGATCGATCGACACAGGTCCGGTGCTTGTCTTGTCCATGGCCCACGTCGCAATATCGACATGATGCGCACCCCAGTCTGTCAGCTTGCCCCCGGAATATTCATACCACCAGCGAAACTCGTAGTGGCCGCGTGACCAGCTTTTCGTTTCTCCGTTGTCACCCGCCAGATAGCGAAATGGAACCAATGGAGTCGGGCCCAGCCACAAATTCCAGTCCAGCATACCGGGCGCCTCAACCTGCGGAAGTTGAGGACTTGTCGGCGCGCCACCGATGCCGCAGGTCGCCTTCTGCAGCTTGCCGATTCGTCCTTCGCGAATCAGGGCAATCGCCTTAATGAATGCGGCATCACTGCGTTGCTGAGTCCCGATCTGCACGATCCGTCCGGTCCTGCGACAGACCTCGCACATCTTCTGACCTTCTTCAATGGTCAGGGTCATCGGCTTCTCGCAGTAGACATCTTTCCCTGCGAGCATGGCCTCAATCGCAATCTTGGCGTGCCAGTGATCAGGTGTGGAAATGTGCACGATGTCGATATCTGCTCGATCGATAATCGCCCGATAGTCGGCCACGCTTTCCGGAACTGCTCCTGTCCAATCCTTGACCAGTTCGGCTGCAAGCGCCCGACGGCTTCCATCGGCGTCGCAAACCGCAACGTAGTCACCGAACGGACGAAAATCAGGCGCGCTACCATGAGGCCCATCAATTCCTGTTGCCTTCTGGCACCAGCGACTTCCAGTACCGATGGCTCCCACGCGAGGTCGATCATTGGCGCTGACAAAGCCCATGGCCCGCAGACTGCGAGTTGTCCAGACGGCGGCGCCGGCCCAAGCAAGAGAACTCTTCAACAAGTGACGACGACTGACAGTTCTGTGCAGCATTGGATTTGTCCTCGACATTATCTGAAGGTCATATAAAACGTTCTCAACGTGTCACCACTTAACCCGACCGCCAGTCCCCGTAACTTGACTCTCCGCGTCGAGCCCATTCACTTTTTTCCTGCCCCCTGACTCCTGCCCCCTGACTCCTGCCAGCTGACTCCTGCCAGCTGACTCCTGCCAGCTGA
>QWQG01000042.1 GCA_003670925.1 Planctomycetota bacterium
GTGTGGCTGGCGATGGCGTCACTGACATCGGATTCGTGCAAGGCATTCACTGAACCACTGGCTCTAAAAATTAAGTTTCCACTTTGGATCGTGACGTCATCGTGCAAGGCCATTGTGTGCCGCAATGCCGACGCGACCGCAGCCAAATCCATTTTTCCATGAAGTTCGATCTGGGGCGATTCGGCAGATCCGGTAGCCGCCACTCGGCCGTTGTGCCGCAATTCTCCACCTCCACGGACTTCGCCAAGATCCGTCGTTATGTTCAAATCTTGGATTAGCATGCCATCTTCCGCGATGGCGATGGCACCGTCCACATTGACTGTACCTAGGGGGAGCCATTCATCGGTAGCCCATTGTGACTTTCGCAGGCGAACATGGTCTCCCGCGAGGATGATTTTCCCCACGATCCCGTCTTCCAATTCCGCCCCAGCAAGACGTGCATCGATGCCACCGGAAATAATCCCGCTCCAGGAACCGTCCACTCCGAGCAATGACAGCAATGGTTGCACCAACCGCAGATCGACATCTCGTGCACCAATCTGAATTGATTGACGACCCTTGTCGTCGGCCCGAGGTTGCAGGTAAATCTGAATCCGCCCACCATTCTCGTCCCCTGATGAAGATGTACCGACCAGATCTTCCAGTGGAATATCCGGAAAATCGCTGACCAACTCGTCAAGGCCGGCTGCGAAACGCGTGGGACGCGATGCCGCTCGCTGGGCAACATGTTTATGGGTTGATCGCCTGATTGCCGCCGAAAGTTTCAACGCTGGAAGCCAGCGTGAAGTGTCCATTGTGGAGTACACGCCATTGATCTCGGTGACGTCAGCAATCGTCGCGGCGGATGTTGAAGGGATTTTGGGATTTGCCGCCCGGTCATCCGCCAATGACACCGACGTCTGTGTTGAATCCCATACATTGTCGCCGGCTTCGGAGATCAGTTCTGCGGTACCGTTTTCGATCGTGACGCGAAAAGGAAAGCGAGCATTGCTCGCATCCGGAGCGTCGCCAAAGAGTTCCGCCAGCGTACGCTCAAGATTCGTGCCTTGGTCATCCGCCATCAATTTAAGGCAAGGCGACCTTACGATGATTCCAGTACCGCGACCCATGTTCAAGGCGATACGCCAGAGCGGTTCGACTGTCGTTATGTGTTCGATTTCGCACAAAATTGACGCGTCAAATTTCGCGGTGCGAGGCTGCCGTGAGTGACTCACGTCGATGAGCCTCAGGTGCGTGATTTCCACCGGAGCCCACCAGTGCATTTTAACACTGCCGAACGAAACTGCATCTGCCAGTTTCGGGTGGATTTTTTTCATGATCGTCGCCAGCGAACCGGTGAGCGACAAAACACTTGGTGCAGCCACAATTAAAACGATCAGCAGCACACTGGATTTGAAAAACCACCGCGATTTTTGCGTCTGACGTGGCGTTGATTTTATACCTTGCTGTGCGTCCTGAGTCTCCGTCGATTCAATCGCAACCTTGACCATGATTAAGCCTCAATGCTTCTCGAATAAATCAGCAATGCGATCCTTCGCCTTCCGTATTTATCGACCGGAAAATCGCCGTCAGCATAACTTCAACCGCCAAGGTCAACCAGACCGCCGTGTTTGCCTGAGGTCTGTTAAATTTTAGCGATTGTGCCGATTTTAATGAAAAACTCTCATTCGTACGCAATCGCAAATGCCACTTTTCAACTGCCGCCAGTGATTTTTTTACGTCCGAAGTCTCTGGAACAGTTGTTTAAGAATTCCGTAAGAGTAGGTACTTGCGACTGCCGTGACGAACTTTGGAAAATCGATGACGGCGGCTTCATTAGCAGCATCAGAAATTGTCCGAATCACGGTCCAAGGAATATCGTATTCATAGCATACTTGAGCCACGGCGGCCCCTTCCATTTCTACGCAAGACGTCCGCGGTAGGCGGGACTTAAGTTCCTTGATTTCCGCCGTCGCTGCGATGAACTTGTCGCCGCTCGCGATCTCACCTTCAATGACTTGTGGATCGACAATTCCGAATTCAGCAAAAACGCTCTTGTCGATCTGGGATACGAGGTCATTCAAAAAGAATCTTTTCGTCGCCTCAACAGCGTGAACTCTGCGGCTAATGTCACTCTGAAAAGTCGATCTACCGATGAGCGGAATTTCGTGTCGTGGAAAGAGCGGTCGAGCATCCATATCGTGTTGGCAAAGACCTGTAGCGACCACGACGTCTCCTACGCGAACTTCGGGGTCAGCACCGCCCGCCACACCCGTGAATATAATTTCCCCAACATTGAACTCGGTAATCAGGCATGTTGCGGTCGTCGCTGCCGCAACTTTACCCCACCGCGAGAACACTACCACAACCGGTATTTCCCAGAGGGAGCCCACATGGTATCTCCGCATCCCTTTGTCAATGACGTGGTGATCTTCGCCCAACTCGGCAATCAACTTAGAATTTTCTTCCTGCATTGCGCTCATCAGTCCAATTGGCATCTTCGATTCCTGTTTTCCTGACGAGTGTTTCGCGCACGAGCTAATGTGCCCCCGACATCCACCGCCGCCGAATGTCCTCAAGCAGCGTGCGAACCCGCAGCGGATTTTAAAGCACGGGACGAGGAAGCATCGACGCATGCTGCCACAACCAGATCTCCGACGACATTCACCAGCGTCCGGGACATATCCAGCAAGCGGTCCACGCCAAGGATAATGGCGATCCCATCTGCTGGAACGCCAACGGATTTCAACACCACTATGATCAGTGGGATGGAACCGCCAGGCACGCCTGCTGTTCCAACGCCAGCTAGCACTGACATTAGCACAACCGTTATTTGTTGTCCAAAATGTAATTCGACCCCGAAAACCTGTGCCAAAAACAGAACCACTACACCTTCAAAGAGCGCCGTGCCGTTTTGGTTGCCTGTGGCCCCCACCGTCAGCACAAAATTTGCTGTCTCTGGCCGGAGTTTGAGTTCTTCCTGAGCCACTTTTAACGATGTTGAGAGTGTGGCGCTGGAGGAGGACGTGCTGAAGGCGACAAACATGGCGTCGGAGATACTTCTGTAGAACGCTAGAGGTGACCGCTTCGCGAAGATCCAAAGTACGGCTGAGTAGATGACCACAAGGTGGAATGTCAGGCCACCCAGCACAACACCGACAAAGGCGGCTAGCGCTTTGAGGATATCCGGCCCCATCTGAGTCGTGACGACAAACACGAGGCACCCGGCACCCAGCGGTGCCAGTTTCAAAGCCCAGCCGATCACCGTCATTGAGATTTGATAGATGCCACGCAGGGTACCGACAAGACCTGCGGTGTCTTCAAGGCAAGTGGTTGCGGCAATTCCGCACAGTAACGCGAAGAACATTACGGCCAGCATCCCGTTTCCCTTGGATGACCCATCAACTGCCCCGACCATTTCTTGGACAGGATTCTCTGGCAACAGATCAACAAGAATTTGCCCAAGCGGTTTTGCAGCTGCTGCTTTCTTCAAACCTTCGTCAGCATTCGCTGCATATTTTTCCTTGAGCGAATCGCGGATTGCCGGTGAAATCGTCCGCCCCGGCTGAACCACATTCACCAACGTGATCCCAATCAACACGGCGGAAATTGAAAGGATGGCCGTGTAGAACAGCGTAGTGAGCCCGATGCGACCTAACTTCCGAACATCACCAACATCCACCACGGCCAGAAACAGGGCCGACACAACCAACGGCAGAACCATCATTTGCATCAGACGCAAAAATAGTTTCCCGATCGGCCCCGCGACTGACACCAGCCACGCGATGAATTGTGTCCGACCGCCAGGGTCAGACTCAAAGCAGACGCGATCAACAATCGATGCGACGCCACCAAAGTACTGCTGAATAATTCCACCACCGAGGTCTGGTTGTTGACCAACATTGGCGACAAGCCCAGCCAGCACGCCAGAGGCAAGTCCAATGAGAATTCGCACATGACCGCTACCGGTTTTTTTGGGGGGCAATGGTGCTTTTGGAACTGACATTCTTGTGCATTCCGTTTCAAAGGTCGATCATGGACATGATTTTCCGTAGAGTCTCGTCGTTCTCGCCCTGAATGAAAAGCCGAACCATATTTTAAGCGTTTCATCAAGGGCCGACGCAGATTTCACGAGGACTGACCAAACTTCGTAACTTCTGACAATTTGCCGCTGCCGAAAGCCACGCCAGCAATCCGTCGTAAAAACCGCAGTTCGTACCTCTGACGCCACGGTACTCATGCAGGGAATTCCAACAAGATCGTCGCGCACGAATGGAGGCATCTCGCTCCGCCAAGTAGAGCCGGATATTAAGCTATGCTTCGGATTCTCCGAAGCGTTCTCCATCTTCGAGATGGCCGCACTTGCAGAAATTCGCTGCCGGTTGTTTCAGGCACCGGAATCTCGTTGTCGATGTTTCACGCGAAGACGCGAAATTGAATTGAAAACTGTGGTTGGTGCTTCGCTTCACTTTTGCTCCTTCGCGTTCTTCCCAGCTTCGCCTAGGACCGATCTTGTTTTCCCGGCCAGCTGCTTCCCCTGATGCGGGGAATGTCGCGATGAGTCGCGATGAGTCGCGAATCCTGCTGATTAGCAAACAGCTCCCACACAGCCCAAGCTCAAACTGCAATTGTCTCTCGACGGCACTTTGCGATTATCTCCAAATTACGGGACAGCAAACGTCGTTCGATCTGCCGCGCCAAACGCATTGCCGTACGGACAAATGCGTTGCGACTCCAGCCAACTTGAACCGCTGTTCGAGCGTCTTTAGATCTCGGGAAATACGTCAGTTCGCTGCGGGGTGAATTTTCGAATACGCTTCAGTTCGAGCGTCCGCAGTTCGAAGTCGATGGCAGCCAACGGCTTCAACTGCACAAGCCGCGTTGGACCCATCCGCAGGCACCACAGAAGATCAATCGCACCTTTATCGCGGTGGGATTGCTGGTCTACCGGTGGCTAGCGTCAGCACACGCCACCGGCATGCTGACCTCAAAGCCTGAATCACCTAACTTTAAAACTTGCGTCAGCAATGAGTCTGCTTGCCGCAAGTTCAACAAGATATCCGTGCATCGTTACGACAACTTCACATGCTTGCGTTTCAGGCGTCGGCCTTTGGAGCTTGAAGGGCGTTGGCCGTGATTAGCCTTGGTGAGTTTACGATTGGTTTTTGCCATTGCCTGTGTTCCTGATTATTTTCAAACGAGTTCTAGTTTTAGTCGAATCCACATCGACACTGTCTGAGCACAGTCTTCACTGTTTTATTGCAAAAACAGAGTGCCGCCGCCCAAATCGACGCAGCGGAGAATAGCGGGCATTTTAATTGCCGGGAACCCCCTTGATGTTCGAATTGTCGCAATTTCGAGGGTTTGGGAGTGACGTTTTTGTTGTGGGGCTTAGAACCAAGGGCGAAAATGACACATTCGATAGTGTTGGGAAACTTTGCATGCTACCGTGCAATTGCGGTGAATTTGGATAAACTCCATACGCAACGATCGATAGTGGCAGACCCAAAGGGTGCCGCTTGGTGATCTCTGGCACTTGACTCTAGTGCGAATTCGTTGCAGATAAGCAGAAAATCATGTTTACCGGCCTCGTGGAAGGACAGGGAACTGTCAGGCAAATCGCCTCACTTCCGGTGGGGATGCGCCTGTCCATTGCACCGGACGCGGGCTGTTTTCCGGTGTCGGAGATTGCGTTAGGCGACAGCATTTCAATTTGTGGTTGCTGCCTGACAGTCGTCGAGATCAACTGCGAAATGCTTGATTTTGAAGCGGGTGACGAAACGTTGTCGAAGACGAATCTCGGGCAACTGCGGATTGGTAGTCGCGTCAATTTGGAACGGTCGCTCGCCGCGAATGCCCGTTTGGGTGGTCATTTCGTGCAGGGCCATGTGGATGGTGTCGCAACCGTGAGCAAAGTCACGCGGACTGGCGACTGGATTGAGATGTGGTTCACAGCTGCCGTTGAGCAGCATCGATTACTCGTGTCTAAGGGTTCGGTTGCCATCGACGGCATTAGTTTGACAGTCGTCAATGTAACCGCCGAACGATTTTCTGTGGCTTTGATTCCTCACACTTTGCACGTCACGACCTTGGGGTCAGTGGATGTGGGTGATGTCTTGAATATCGAAAACGACATTCTTGGCAAGTACGTTGATCAACTGCTCGCACGCCGCTTTGCGGATGGTTTAATTTCTTTGTCCCCACAGACGGCTACCAGTCTGGGAACACAACTGAACGCTGAAAGTCCCCCGCCCCAATGAGAGATGTGCAGCGTCAGACACGGTCATGGTTGATGGACCTGTTCACTCAGCACGGCTTCAACCCGCGCGGTGACCTAGGACAGAATTTTTTGATCGATGTGAATCTGATCGAATTCGTCGTGCGGCATGCGAACCTTGGGCCAAATGATGTGGCATTGGAAGTCGGTTCCGGCACGGGGGGGATGACGGTGTTTCTGGCGGAAGAGGCTGGAAAGGTTATTTCGGTCGATGTGGACAGAAACATGGCACTCCTTGCCGCCGAAGCAGTCAAAGGTTGCGACAACGTGACGCTCATGAATCAGGATATCCTGAAGAACAAGAACACCTTGGCACCGGAAATCTGTGATCTGATCCGCGCCCAAGTCGCATCACTTCCCAACGGTCAGTTGAAACTTGTGTCGAATCTCCCATACAGCGTGGCGACGCCGGTGATTGCCAATCTGATCGCCTCCGATCTGCCATGGGAACGCATGGTATGCACGATCCAATGGGAACTTGGCGAAAAAATGGCGTCGGAACATGGAACGTCGGGGTACTCGGCATTGTCAGTGTGGATTCAATCGCAGGCAAGTATTCGCATTCTGCGAAGGCTGGGGCCTAACGTATTCTGGCCGCGACCAAAGGTAGATTCGGCGATCGTCAGTATCTGGCGGAACAAGGAGGCGGCTGCCAGAATTAACGATCGCAAGTTTTTTCTGGACTTTCTGCGGCGCACGTTTTCGCAGCGTCGCAAACTCATTCGCCCCGTCCTGATCGGAATGTATCGCAAACAACTGGACAAAGAGGACGTTGATCGTCTGCTCGCAGAATTAGAGCACAAGATCGACGATCGAGCCGAACAGATGGAAATTGCTACGCTCATTCGGCTGTCTAATAAAGTTCATGCCACAATTTTGGAAAAAAACCAAACGGAACCGGAAGTCTGAAATTTCAAATTTCAAATTTTAAGTCTCAAATCAAAGGAGCCCTCACCATGCAGGATCGCATCGCTTATCGCGGATTAACGTTTGATGATGTTCTTTTGGAACCGGGATACAGCGAAGTTATCCCGTCAGAAGTGGATATCAGCTCGTTCATCACACGCAACATTCCCTTGAATCTACCGATCATCAGCAGCCCGATGGACACCGTCACAGAGAGTGACATGGCGGTTGCCATGGCTCAATTGGGCGGCATTGGCATCATTCACAAGAACATGTCGATCGAACAGCAGGCGATGCAGGTCGATCGTGTGAAACGCAGTGAACATGGCGTGATTGTCGATCCCGTCACTTTGCCGCCTGAAACGCCTGCGGGAGAAGCCGTGCGGATCATGGATGAACGCAATATTGGCGGCGTACCCATCACGGTCAATGGGCGCCTGGTCGGTATTCTGACTCGTCGCGACCTTCGATTTCTGGAATCAAAAGATCGGCCGGTTTCGGAGATCATGACCAAAGATGGATTGGTCACCGCACCTGAGAATACGAAGCTGGAGGATGCCGCCCGAATTCTCTTGGAAAACAAGGTCGAGAAACTGCTGCTGGTGGACGATGATTATCAACTAAAGGGACTCATCACGATTCGTGACATCGACAAGAACCTGCAATTTCCGCGAGCATCCAAGGATTCGCGTGGGCGTTTGCGAGTTGGTGCTGCAATCGGTGTTTTTGATTTTGAACGAGCGGCCCAATTGGTTGAAAAAGGTGTTGATGTGTTAGTCGTAGATAGCGCTCATGGGCATTCTCGGAATGTGATCGAGACTGTGGCGGCTATCAAGCAGAAAATGCTGATCGACGTGATTGCAGGAAATGTGGCAACGGTTGAGGGTGCTCGAGCTTTGGCGAATGCCGGGGCCGATGCCGTCAAGGTCGGGATCGGGCCAGGATCAATTTGTACAACCAGAATTATTTCGGGGATCGGAGTTCCACAGTTATCGGCTATCGCGAATGCTGCGAAGGGCCTCGCGGGAACCGAAATCCCCATTATCGCTGACGGAGGAATTCGCTTCAGCGGAGATATTACCAAGGCACTTGCTGCCGGAGCGTGGACTGTGATGGTCGGCGGTCTGTTGGCGGGTGCGGATGAAAGCCCTGGTGAGATGATTCTTTACCAAGGAAGGAGCTTCAAGCGATACCGCGGAATGGGTTCGCTGGGAGCAATGATTAAAGGCAGCAGTGAACGTTACCGGCAGGGGCATGCTCCGACGGGCGATCAGTCTAAACTGGTTCCGGAGGGCGTGGAAGGTCGCGTTTCTTACAGAGGAGCCCTGCAGCCGTTGATGTATCAACTGACTGGTGGTCTTCGATCCGGTATGGGTTATGTCGGTGTAGGGACTACGCGTGAGCTGCGTGAGAAAGCTCGCTTTATTGAAATCACGGCGGCTTCGGTTAGGGAGAACCATCCACATGATATCGCCATTACTCAAGAATCTCCGAACTACTCTGTGGAGCATGCTCCCCAAGACTAGCGAAACCACTCATCGTATGAGTACGTCCCGGCCACACGTGCGTGGAACGTTGATGTCGGAGCTATCGCCGGCTATCGCCGTTTTTCTGATGTCCACAATCTTGACCTGTGCGACTGCCACCGCGGCTGAGGATGCCGGTGTCCGCGCAACGCTGCCGGATTCTGCCAACACAAAGTCGCAAAGATTTGTGACCGGCCCGGTGCCGACTGCAAGCCTGCCGACTCCGGCGGAGCCAATGCGTCCGTTGAACACTATGCCCGTCGCGAATCCACCAAAAACTCTTCCCGATCACGTAAACACCTCGGCCAGATCAATAACGCATGTTTACCGAGAGACGAACACAGCCCCGTTGACGATTCCCGATGCTCCAAGTGCCGAAGACACATGGCATGAGACATACGTAGAGCATGTCGCTGACGTACTTCAGAGCAGCACATCCCGTCCCCCGCAGGCTACCGTCGGCGATTGGTGGCGGCAGCGTTTACCTTACGTGGAATTCGTGACCGTTGAACCTAGTCGTCTCAAGGATTCGGCCAGAGACTTCATCAATCAACATACGTTGCCCCCGGAACATGCATACGACGTTGATGTCTACGACCAGAGGGCAATTACTGTGGCATCCTTGCCGACCGTGACAGTCGTTGAGCCTCTGGATGCAAATCCGGCTATCGCTCAGGATGCCAGTGATCTTGGCAAGACTCGACTCCGAACTGACATCCGCGAGATCCGGCCCACGCTTGGCTATGCAATGCGAAATATCGATGCCGGACAACTGCCTGAGGGGTTTAACGAAAAACTCGATCAGGGAGACTATATCGCGCGGCAGTCTAGCCCAGCTGTGCTGCAATGGGCGCCAACAAACTTGTATCATAACCCGCTGTACTTCGAAGACCCAGCCCTAGAACGCTACGGCCACACGTATCCTCCGGTTGTCCAGCCGTTCGCATCCGCTGGCCGCTTTGCAACACAATTGGTTGGTTTGCCATATCAGATGTCTTTGCACCCTGTGCATTCGCGAGAGTACACGCTGGGTTACTATCGGCCGGGTGAGTGTGCACCCAAAAAACATTACCAGATCCCTTTCAACGAGGAAGCGGCAATTGTGCAGGCGGCAGCTATGGCTGGCTTTTTCCTAATTTTCCCTTAGTCTGTGCTGGAGTGTGATAGTCATCAGGCTCTGCGGGAAGAGGTTCATGCGTTTGCGATTGAGTCCCCCGATTTATTGTTGTGTCATGGCCACCACCGCCATTTTTCTGTTCCCGGTGGAAAGCCGCTGCTTTTCCGCTTGCAGTGAAGAGCTGCCGGTCGAATCCATTGCATTCGAACAGGTCGCCGCCAATCCAGTGTTTGTCCCAGCAAAAGGTAAGTGGGATAGCAAAATTCGTGAACGTGGCTGGATTCTGCAAGACAACTTAGGCTGGAAACTTTTTTATACAGGCTACGACCCTGATCAACAGCCGCCCTCGATGAGTCTCGGACTGGCAACGTCGTCCGACGGCATCAAATGGCAGCGATCCTCCGAACATCCGATTGTGGGTGAATTTTGGATCGAAGACATGATGGTCGTCAAACACCTAGACGAATACTTTATGTTTGCCGAAGGTGCTCAGGATCAAGCGCAACTGTTGAAATCAACCGATGGCGTTCACTGGGATCGCATTGGCACGCTGGACGTTAGACTTTCGAATGGACAGCCGATTCCCAATGGACCGTTCGGCACGCCAACGGCATTCTTTGAAGACGGCGTCTGGAATCTGTTTTACGAACGGCATGATGCCGGGATCTGGCTGGCTCGCTCAAGTGATATGAAAACTTGGACGAACGTTTCCGACGAACCATTGATCCTCCCCGGCCCCGAGAACTTCGACGCCTTGATGATCGCCATGAACCAAGTGATCCGCAGCGGTGACACTTACGTCGCCGTGCTGCACGGTACTGGTTCTCCTGCGAAACCTCGACAATGGTGTACATATTTAGCGACATCACGGGATTTGATCCACTGGACAAAAGACATCCGAGGACCCCTGCGTCCGATCAGTGAGAACAAATCTAGCGGCCAGCTTGTGCATGATGGTCATCAGTGGCGTCTGTATACCATGCACGACAAGGTTGATCTGCATCTGCCAGTGGGCAAACCTTAGCGCCTAGACAAGGATTGTCCCCGTGTCTCCACCGCGAGATTCATGGGACGGTCCGGGCCTGTTTCATGCAGCATCCTTGCCACTCTTGACCGTGTCCCGTCGCAGTCCTCGCGGCTCAGCGGCATGCTGATTGAGGGCGATTATTGGCACTCCAGCCTCACTCACCCGAAACGTCAGCGAGGAATTCAGCCATTTCACCCTCTCCGCTGCTTGGTGACAATCCCCCTCCATCGCCATAGATTGCCATCTCTCGTATTTCTTTTGATAATCTCCGGCATGTTCACTACAGTTCTTACCATGGCGGGTCCTACAGGGTGTTCGCCATGCGATCCCACGAATGACAGACAAAGCACACTGCCCGCAAGTTGCTGGCATAACAGTTTCGGAGCACTTGGTTTCAATGGCTGATCAACACGTTCAACTGGTAGTTCTGGGTGGTGGTCCCGGCGGGTATCCGGCTGCGTTTGCGGCGGCGGATCATGGCATGAAAGTCGTGCTGATCGACGATGGCGTAAAACCCGGCGGCGTTTGCCTCAATCGCGGCTGTATTCCATCGAAAGCACTTTTGCATGTCGCCAAGCTGATTAATGAAGCTGCGGAAGCGGAAGAATGCGGTGTCACATTTTCAAAGCCTACGGTGAATCTCGACAAGCTCCGTACGTTCAAGAACAACGTCGTCGGGAATCTGTCAGGCGGCATTGAAAGTCTCTGTAAAGCGCGCGGTGTCGAGCTGTTGAAAGGTCGCGGCACATTCCTGAATTCAGATACGCTCGAAGTGAAAACTGCAGAAGGCACGATCAGAACGCTTTCCTACGATCACTGCATCGTCGCCACAGGTTCCCAGCCTGCCATGCCACCAATGTTTGCACTTGGTGACGACCGCATCATGGATTCCACAGGTGCACTCGAACTCAAGGATATTCCACAACGCCTGTTAGTGATCGGTGGCGGCTATATTGGACTAGAAATGGGTTCCGTTTATGCAGCACTGGGCACAGAAGTTACTGTCGTGGAAATGACTAGCGGTCTGTTGCCGGGAGCCGATCGTGACCTCGTGACCCCGTTGCAGAAGCGACTGGCTCATCAATTCAAAGCCATTCACATGAATACCAAAGTTACCAAACTGGAACCTACTGCTGCCGGAATTGTGGCGAGCTTAGAAGGCGAAGGTGTCGCACCGCAACAGACCTTTGACCGAGTCCTTGTGTCAGTCGGACGCCGCCCGAACAGCCGCGGCCTTGGACTTGAAAAGACTAAAGTTCAGATTGATGACAAAGGCTTCATCAAGATCGACAAAAACCAGCGAACCGCTGACCCGAAACTGATGGCAATCGGTGATGTAGCCGGCGAACCCATGCTGGCTCATAAGGCCACCCGCGAAGCTAAAATTGCTGCCGAAACATTGCTAGGCGAACCTGTCGAATTCGACAACATCGCCATCCCCGCTGTCGTGTTCACCGA
>QWQG01000085.1 GCA_003670925.1 Planctomycetota bacterium
GCATTGCCGCTCGACCAAGGACGGCGAAGTGTTGCGTCAACGGAAACCACGGGATAAGGAGAGGAAGTGGGACCGTGATGCCGTCATTAAAACGATAGAGGATGCGATTCTTGACTTAAAGCGGCAGATTCGAGCCCTAAAGCCGCAGGTGCCAGAACACGTCACAGCACTGGAGGAACTGAAAGCTCAAATTAGCTTTGACCCGGAGTTCAAGTTTGAACCGAAGCCGGGCCACACACCTTGGCAAGTAGTGCGACAAGCCTGACAATCGAATGGGGCGTAGCCTGTGCTGTGTCCGCTTTCGATCTACAAATTGGCTCCATTCTGACGTTGTGCCGGGTCGTCTTTGCCTCGACTGACTCCTCGGATCGCCATTGTGACACCCGCTTGAAGGAAAAGCCTTTGAGCGAGGAGTCAAAACATGGCGAAGAATCGAAAACTGCCGATCCTGTCCGTTGTTCCGACAGGTTCATCTGACGATTTTCCGAGATTTCTGATTTCGGACGCCCGAGATCGTCTCTGGAACGGGCATGACTTCGGCCCCACTGGCGTCCTCTACGCCGACCCCAACGCCGCTGCCACAGAGGTACAGAACATCCTCAGAAGTCATTTTGAGGGGGTGGTGCCGCAGCGATATCAATGATCTGTGGAACCCCAAGCTCAGGTGTCAGCCACGAATTCCCAGCCGCCATGTTTTGATTAAGTGGATGGAGATCGAACGATGTTCAGTTTGCCTTGCGGGACTACAGCACAGTCAAGTCGAAGGCCGAGGATTTTCTGTATCTCGATCCGCCGTACAGGCTTCGGAACTGCCGCTTGTACTTGGGCCTGTTCGATCATGCTCAGTTATTCGATTGGCTTGGAGAGCAGAAGGGCGGCTACGCCATGTCGCTGAATGGATTCATTGGAGAAGAGGACCGGCGAGTTGACGTTCCTCAGCATCTATACGACGAAGAGATCCTGATCGACAACGGCGTCAGTTCGTTACGCCAAATGAACGGGATGGCAACCCCGAGATTGAGGGACAGCCTGTATCTGCGACTGCGGTGAAGATGCCGAACGTCCACCTCCAGATTTCAGCAGAGGTGGCCGGAAACTGGAATTCTGGAGTCGAGACTCACCAGTTATTCAGGGGCCGATGGAGAGTGCTAATTGCGGCTGCTATGCGGGCCGGGGCACCAGATTGCTTGCTGCGACTGAAACATTTTCAACTGTGCGAAGTGTGTTCAATGGTGAAAGTTTGTCTGTCACCCTGAACCTGACACTCAGTTCTGGGCCGTAACACAAAATTTGCAACGCAAAAGAAAAAGCCTCGGTGAAAACCAAGGCTTCTTAGAAGATTTGTTGCCGATATTTGGCCTGATACTCAAACAGCTTTTTCCAAGGTCTGTTGCTGTAGTGGGCATACAACAGTTTGTCAGCAGAGTGTGGCACGCCATGAGCAAGAGCAACACTTGCGGCGACAGCATCGCCCTCAGTTGTCGATATGAAATCTGGTAGTTGCTTTCGCAATGTCCCTAGAGTCAGATTTGACACTGATGCCAGTTCTCTATGTTCTTCAAACACCTTTGCAAATTTTGATTGACCGTTCTTGCTCTTGTCTTTGTACATGGGCAGGCCATCTTGGGTGAGAATCATTCTGTCATCTGTTTTTGCAGGTCTTTGCAGAATTTGTTCAGCTTCATTTTTCCACAGTTGCAATAGTGCTACTGTTTCAGGCCATAGATGCCACCAGCCAACAACCTCGGTCTTGTGTCGCAGAAATCCTGTCCAGTTTCCGCCTGAATCAACCTGCAAGCCTTGAGATCTCCAAGGGTGGTCTTGATTCAAATAGATGTCGCCCCAAGTGACTCGGCCAATTTCGGCGGCACCATGAGCACAGTTGAGACACCACGTTGCTATGAGGCGTTGAACTGTTGATCCTGTAGACACCAGTTTTTTGAGTTCTGTAACGGAGAACAGTTCTTGTGGAATATATGAAAGATTCTTTTTTTCATCCTTGCTGATAGTTCTTTTCAGCAGTTGCAAGTCTTCTGGCATACGCCAAGCAAAATCATTGTTTGCGTGAGTGTGGCGAAAAAACAAGTCTAGTTCGGCAAGTTGCTCTCTTGATCGTTTTGCAGAATAGTTGCCTTTTCCATCATGTCTTGGTGGTCTGTTTCGCCAGTAGTCAATGAGATTTCTACAGGCGGAAATGTCCAAGATTGCCAGTGGAACATCGTCAGACCGTTCTATCAGTTGTTTGATTTTTGCATGACGATCATGATTGAGTGGTTGTTCTCCTTTGGCATACTCATCATATCTTCGCAAAGCCTCATGGAGTGTTCCGCCTGTTGGAATCACAGTTTGTGCTGGTCGATTGTCTACTCGTGCAATCTGGTCTGCTGCGGATTGCAGCTTGATCAATTCTTGTTGTTTGAATTGTGCCAATCGTTGTTGATCAGCATGTGAAGCCCAGTTGATTGAGGGCAGGACTTGCCTTAAACCGTCCTCAAGTCCCAGAGGGTGAACCCAACCAGATGGAAATAGTTCAGCTTGTCTGATGAGCGTGGCGGGGATTGGGACAGGATTGACCCGATCTTTCAGTGAATCGGCAATCTGATTTGCGGCTTCTGTCCAGCTTCCGAAGTAGGTGAATACCGCTCTGATTTTATCGCTCACTCTGACAATTTCGTCAGGACTCCAAGAGCCACCAAAATTGAAAACCCGATTGTCTGACCTGCTGCCAATTCTGACTCGTTTGAGGGACATTCTTGAGCCTCTGGAGTGTGCTACCGAATGTGCTACGGGGACGGTCCGTAGCACAAATTTTCATGACGGTAGCACATCCGTAGCACAAACGGTAGCACATTTCCCCCAAGTGATTAGGCTGAAAACACTGGCGAAACGACGTAAGTGCCAATGAAAAAAGGACTTGCGAAAAATCGCAAGTCCTTCAATTTGGAGGCGGGGGGAATTGAACCCCCGTCCTGTTGTCCCACAATTAAGGCCTCTACGTGCGTAGTTCGTTGATTAAGTCGCAATGGAGAGGTTCAGCGAACAAGACCATCCATCACCAGTCCATCACAAATCTCACATCAGCCGTAACGGACGGTTGAACTGATGCCAGCCCAAATTTGCAACTGACGGTCGGCTCCTTGGGCGGGGATCCTTAGGTCAGCGTAGCCTATTTCTAGGCTGCGAGAGAGAACTGCGGTTTTGCAGTTATTGGTGATCAGCTTTTTACGAGGCCAACTGATCAACCTCGGCACGCCACCCTGATTGCCAGTAACCCAGTCAAATCCGATCGCCCCCGGTTACGCTGAATCAGGTTCAGCATCTTCTACGTTGGGGATTGTATCCGTCTGACTTGAGGTTTGAAGGAGTTGTTTGCAAAAATGTGGCAGGATGGAGAAAAGAGCCATGAACGGCCTCCGCAGGCCGCAAACGCCGCGACATAAACTCACTGAAACTCAGCTCGGATCTTTCCGTCGATATCGATGATCGGAGCGGCGTTTTCGACTTGACCCAGTGCGCGACATCCCGGGCCGATATTGTCATTGCCAAGATCGTTGTCCATCTCCTGAGCGAGAGCCATCAGTTCAGCCATGACTTCAGGGTGTTTCTCGGCCAGATCCGAGGATTCACTGATGTCTTCGGTCAGGTTAAAAAGTTGCGGCAGCGATGCGGATTTTATGCCTCTTGGTTCTCCATTTTTCTGGACAGCCTTGCCTTTGTCTCCCGCTTCGCTGACCGCCAGATGTAACTTCCATGCACCCTTTCGGACGGCTTCCAACTTCAATCCTTTGAAATAGTAAAAAGCTGTGTGCGGTGATTTGGCAGAGGTCACTCCGGCCAGCAGTGGCCATATGTTTCCACCATCGATCCTGTTTTTAGGCAACTTAGCGTTAGCCAACGCGGCAAATGTAGGCAGAAGATCCATCATGCTTGTGATCTCATTCGTCGTTGTTTCAGGTGGGATTTTCCCAGGCCACCATGCAATTGTGGGGACACGCATGCCGCCTTCCCATGTGCTGCCCTTGAATCCTCGAAGGGGCGTGTTCACAGAGCGTGCCGTTCCGCCGTTGTCCGACGTGAAGATGACCAATGTATTATGGGCGAGCTGAAGTTCGCGCAGCGTGTCGAGCACCTGCCCGACGCTCCAATCCACTTCTTCGATCCAGTCACCGATGAGTCCGTTGTTGGATTTCGCATGAAACGCTTTCCCTGGATACAGAGGAAAGTGAATGGCCGTATGGGGCAGATACAGGAAGAATTTTTCATCCTTGTGATGATGCAGAAATTGTACGGCTTCCTCGGTATACCGCTGTGTAATCGTCTGCTGTTCAGCGGCTCCCACGACTTCCAGTAACTGCCTATGCTTCAACAATGGCAGAGGCGGTTGGTTATCGCCTTTGAGTCCAGTTGGATCAACATCTGACCCCGTGGCCAGAGTCTTCTGGGCGTTTGGATTTTGATTTGGCAAGGGCTTGCCGAGATCGCTTTTTGAGCCTGCTGCTTGAGTGCCCATGTCATTCGAATAGGGGATCCCTAAATACGAATCAAACCCCTGAACTGTAGGCAGAAATTCCGGCTGGTCGCCCAAATGCCATTTGCCGACGCAGGCCGTTGCGTAACCCTGAGTCTTGAGTACCTCCGCAATCGTGACTTCCTGTGGATTGAGGCCTATCGCCGCGGCCGGGAAAAGCACTCCGGGGATCGGCAGCACACGTTTGGGATAGCATCCGGTCATTAATGCGGCGCGCGAGGGCGAACATACCGGCGCGGCGTAGTGCGTGGTGAGCAACCGTCCTTCTTTCGCCATTCGATCGAGATTCGGAGTGCGGTTGAGTGTCGATCCGAAGCAACCAATGTCGGCGTAGCCAAGATCATCAATGTTAATGACGACGAAGTTCGGGCGATCTAAATCTGAGGCCCTTGCCGGCAAATGGGACACGACACACATCACCACGGCCAGTTGCCGAAAACGGTCGGATATTGTTTGCATGATGTGCAGTCTCTTCTAAGAAATCTAGACTCGGAGGTAACGATATTGGATGAGATTACAGATAAGCGACGCGGCCCCTCCCACTGTTCGCACGCGTGGCCACCAGACTGGAGAACGCTTAAAACACTGCTCGTTTCTCAAATTGCCCGTGTTGGCTGCACGAGACTCATACCAAATCCAGCAACTGCGACCAAAACAAACGCAGCATTGAATCATCAATGACGGTTCCTTTAGGTTGCTGCTTAATCAGATTTGCAAGCATTGCGATCTGTTCTTCAGTGGCATTGAGGTTGAGTTCTGCGAGGCGGTGCGCTACGGCGCGGCGCCCACTGTGGCGACCGAGGACTAGCTGAATATCGCCGCCGCCAACCATCTCCGGTCGGAATGGTAAGTATGTATCAGGATTCTTGAGAAGCCCGTCCTGATGAATTCCCGCCTCGGTTGCAAAGATGTTGGCTCCACCAATGGGCTTCATGCGCGAAATGGCCACGCCCGTGAGCTCCGCGACCAGATGGCAAAGCGGCGCGAGTTTCGTCGTATCGATCGAAAAACGACGATCGAATTGATCTGCATGTAGCGCCAACGCCATCACCACTTCTTCCAGTGATGCATTTCCCGCACGTTCACCAATCCCGTTGACAGTGCACTGCACAACGTTGACGCCTTCTTGAATGCAGGCTAGCGTATTAGCAACAGCCAGTCCCAGATCATTGTGAAAGTGAACGGCTAACAAAGCCCGGTTGAGATTGGGGACACCGTCCTGAATCGCCTTGATAAAATCGCGGGCTTTCTCAGGGGTCAACAATCCGACGGTATCCGGAAAGCCGATCGTCGTTGCGCCGGCGTCAATCGCTTCGCGATAACACTGACACAGATAGTCAACTTCTGTACGACTAGCATCTTCGGGGCTGAAGGCGACAATCCGAAAATGTTGAGCGGCATAGGAGACCGTGTCGGTAATAATTTCTAAGACTTCACTGCGGCTGCGATGGAGTTTATGCATCCGATGCAGCGGACTGGTGCCGCAAAACAAACTCACGCCCCGCTTGTGAGGCGGATTGCCCTGCAGCGCGTGATTGGCGACATCGATATCGGCACGCACCGTGCGACAGAGGGCCGTCAACACGGGGCGTGTCACCACACCAATCATCATTTGAATGGCGGCCACGTCTGATGCTGAACTGGCTGGAAATCCCGCGTCGAGTGAATGCACACCTGCATCCTGTAGCGCGAGGGCGATGCGGAGTTTTTCGTGCGGCTCCAATGTCGCACCCGGCATCTGTTCGCCATCTCGCAGCGTCGTATCACTGAACAAGATTCTACCGCTACGCTTGTGATGGCTGATAATAGCCTGACGCACTTTGTCGATGACGGTCTTGGAAAGCTTTGGGAAGAACGATGATTGTGGCATGCACATGCTCTTTGCGCGGAGCAATCCGTTCGGTTTGATCCGTCCTAAGCGTGTTGAAACCGCATGGTGCCGGCAAGCGAACGCATACCACTTGCCGGCATCCCTAATCGCGGGTCTGGACGTTAGAGAACCTTTGTGACGCCCGGTGTGGGAATGGCGTAGGTGAGGTCATCATTTGGCACGACAGGAGGTGTATCGGTAAAGCTATGAAACTTCTCAACCGGTGACACACTGATGTTGGACTTCAGAGCATCATCCCACTTGATGACCTGTCCCGAATACGTAGCCATTCGTCCGAGCACTGAAGTCATTGAACTATATGCACCGTACTCCGCTTCGTTTGGAATATCGCCACGGCGCAGCGCTGCAAACAGGTCGTGATGTTCTTGCTGATGCCCGTCGTGGAGATTTTTGCGTTTGTCTCCATCCATCCGAGGATACTCCCACTTCAGTTTGCCTTTGGTGTCAAAAATCCGACCATTGGCAAGGTCACAGAATCCTTCTGCACCGTGTGCAAATTCGGCAACTTCACTCCAGCAGTTCGAAATGTGACGGCACTGGCTGAGCAGCACTGAACTGTCTCCATCCTTTTCATACGTGAACTCCACAAAGTGGTGATCATAGATTTCACCATACTCTTTGCCTGTTCGTACCTGACGACCACCCTGTCCCTGAGCCGACACAGGATTACTACCCATCAGCCAGTTGATCACGTCAAGATTATGAATGTGCTGTTCGGTGATATGGTCACCGCATAACCAATTGAAGTAATACCAGTTGCGCATCTGATATTCCATTTCCGACTGACCGTCTTTGCGTGGTCGAACCCAGACGCCTTCGCCGTTCCAGTAAGCTCGCGTGGCCACGATCCGGCCAATCTCACCATCCTGCAAGCGTTTGATCGTATCAATATAGATGGGTTCATGATGCCGTTGCAGACCGACTGCGACAGCAAGATTTTTTGATTTTGCCAGCTGATTCGCATCGATCACTTTGCGCACGCCGATCGCATCGACAGCGACGGGCTTCTCCATGAAGATATGCTTGCCGGCATTGACTGCGGCTTCAAAGTGTAGCGGTCGAAATCCTGGCGGCGTCGCCAAAATCACCAGATCAATGTCCTGTTCTAAGACTTTCTGATACGCATCAAAACCGACAAACTGTCGTTCCTTCGGAACATCAACTTTATCGCTATGCTGGCGCGCGACGGTTTGCAGCGCACTTTGCAAATTGTCATCAAAGGCATCGGCCATTGCGACTAGCTTCGTCGGGCCTTCGGTGTTCAACGCCTGCTCGGCAGCACCACGACCACGTCCTCCACAGCCAACGAGGCCAATCCGAATTGTTTCGTTACCACCGACATGAGCAGCTCGTACGGGGCTGAGGCCTGCCAGCAGAGAAATTCCCGTAGCGGCCACTGTGGACGTTTTAAGGAAGCCTCGTCGTGAAGTATCAGACAAACTATTAGACATGAAATTTCTCCGCGTGATAATTGAAGAGTGTTCCACACATCGATTTGGTACCAACAGGTTGAACCACGATCCTTGCATGAGCTGAACGTAGGAGGAAAACGAATCCCGGGCAAACACTGTTGCAAAGGCCATGGATGCTACATGTTACGCATTACCAGTAAGATTCGCAAATGTACGGGCTACAGTTCGGCGGTGCCAGGGGAGGTAGGGTTGCCGCCGGTCCGGAGGATAATTTCAGCCTTTGCGATGATGTTTTCTTCAATGCCTGAATCTCGCATGTGCTGAATCGTGCGATCGATGTCGTAGGTGACTCTGCGAAACTCCACACGCCCGTCTTCGATAATGGCGTAGGCTGCGCGCGGATCACCGTCACGCGGCTGACCGACGCTGCCAGGGTTGATCACTTGTGTCTTCCCGATCTGCAACTGCATCGGAATGTGAGTATGTCCGACACAGACAAAATCCACATCAACATGTTCTAGCCGCTGCTGCCACTGTTCCACATTGTCACCAATATACTCGTCCATCGGATCGCGCGGCGTGGCGTGGACAAGGAGAAACCGATGATCGCCAATCACGAGGTGTCGCGTAACAGGCATTTGTGCCAGCCACGTCAGTTGTTCATCGTTAAGAACATTAAAATGGTGTGGGCGCATTGCCGAAACCATTTTTCGAAAGGTTCCGCCTGGTCGTACGATCACGCGTTGTGCGACGGAGTGATCATGGTTACCGCGTACAACGCTCGTTGCCTTGTGACGTACCCATTCAATGCAGGGAATCGGATCGGTGGCATAATCCACTAAGTCCCCCAAAAATAGACACGCGTCGAACTTTTCGTCAATTGCTGTCAACGCGGGCCAGTTTGAATGAATGTCGGCAATTACAAGGATGCGCACGGCAGATGTCCGGAAGTGGTTTTCAACAAAACCAGAATCGTCCGTAAAGTCGACAGCATTCGATTCTTTCCTTATGGTGGTGGTCGTCTAGCCTACGGATTCTCGTTGACCGTCACGTGCAATTGCAAGGCCAGCGAGTTTTCTTCGTGCCGCAGTGTGATGCCTGCGCCTTTGACACAGCGGACAACTTCTAACATGAGATCAATCGCAACTACAGCCTCGTCACGAGAATGGCCTTGCTGCAGCATGTTTTGCGAAATCAATTGCTCCCGATTGTCACTCAATGCGTCGCGAATTGCCTCTGCCTGCAATGCAAGCTGAGTGTTGACGCCACTTTCGGAGGTGCGTGCCGCGGAGGTGTTTACAAGTTTTTTTACCAGATCTGCACTGCTGGCAAGTATGAACTGATCGCCCGAAAACGCAGCCGACGGAGAAAAATTGAAGATCAGATCCGCTGTCGTCGAATCTTTGTCTTTTCTTTCAGGAACATAGTGCGCCGTAATCAAATCGAAGCCGTTCACCTTCGCCATATCCATTTCCAGTTGCGGCCGTCCATCCATCGCACCGATGATGTTGAAGAAGCCGATCACGCTTTGGAACGTACGTCGAAGTTCGGAACGCATGGTTTCCGCATCGCGGAGCTTCAGGATCAGGGCGAAGGCCGGTAATTTCACCGTCGGAACAGGCTTGACGTTTTCAAAACTCTGCCGAGTTACGATTAAGCCAATCTGCGGGTCGAGTGCTCCTAGAATATCTTCACCAAAGTCGCGACCGGCGAAAATTGTGGAAAGCCCGCTCTCGACTTCGGCAAGATTGTCGTTCGTTTGTTCGTCAAACAAATCCCCTGCACGCAGCCACATCTGTGAGATATTCCGGTAGGTACTTAGCGTTAGCAAGGTACCAGGAATCTCCGGCAGCACTGGTGCGGATCCTTTGCTCTCAGGGCCAAAGAAATAATCGCGTTCTTCAGGAATCCACGCATCATCCCATGGTGTTGCAATTTGCATCGTCAGGCCGGAATTGGTTAGGCTGAAGTCGGCAGTGACAAACGGAGCATGTTGCAGCACACTTTGGATTCCGCCGACGAGAGCTTCAGCGAGGGGATTTTCTGTCTTACTTTCAAAGAAATTCTGTGCAGCACCCGCATCGCGAATTGCTTGGATGCTGCCATATGCCCAGCCTTGGGAGTCCACTTTTCGTGTTGCGTAGCTGGTTCTGAACTGCAAGTTTGCTGAAAGTGTGCTAGCAATCTGGGTGTTGGCGTCGGCAGGTTTTTCGTCCAACAATCGATCAAGAATACCTTTCCCGAGGGGGCCTTTGTTGGTGAGGATGATCCAGTTGCGGACCACCGCCGCTGATGTGTGCTGATCGATTTGATAGACCGTGACATCGCGATACGGATCTGTCTTGCCGTACTTCTGTTCATTCAAGAGCGTCAATTCGAGGATTTTCATCCGGAAGTTTTCTGCAGTTGCGTCGTCTCTCGTCTTAACAAGGATGGCCGCGCCTTGAGTTGTCGAGTCAAAGGCCGCGTAAATACCGCCAACTGTCAATGCTTCGACAGCAAAACGCCAGTCAGTGCCAAGCTGAATCTCCACAAACTTTCGACCGGTAAGCAACCCTCGGTACTGGGCAGTCTGCGTCGCCGCCTTCCATGCTTCTAGATTCTGAATGTGATGACTGACCGGATGATCGTACAGATTCGCCATGATAGCCGCGGTGTCGGTGACTTCGACGTAGCCGATCGTGGTATCCGGCAACAACTGGCTAGCGGTCACATCACCAGCGCGAAGTTTCGGTCCTAAGAATAGTCCGAACAAACAGCAGACAAATGTGAGTCGTCGAAAATGCGGCATGGATATCACTGTTGAAAAACGTACCAACGTCCCTGTTTCGAGTTACTGAAACCTACAACGCTAGAAACTAATCATCATCTCCGTCATCGTCCGCAACTTCGGTCTGTTCAACGAGCGAGCCGGCATCCTTCACGCTGTTAAAGATTTCGCGGAGGACAACTGTCGCATAGGTGCCGGACGTCACCGCAAATGTGACGAGGATCGAGCTATCAGCAGTCAACCGGGCGTCTGCCTCATTTGGAAATTCTGTCATTTTGCGACGAATGCCGGAGGTGAGTCGTGAATACTTCTCAAAATCTCGAGGACTCAATCGCAGCGAAGACATAATCTCCCGTTCCATATCAGCCACGACCCCGGTGGCCACAAGCATTTCAGGACCCGGCATAGGGCCTGCTGGAATGATGTCAGTCGTGGGGGCATCCACGGGCAAAACATAGGGTTTGGTTCCGTTTCTGCGAATAACCACTTCACCAGGAAGTGGTGTTCGCAAAGTTCCGTCTGAGACGCGTTGTGCCAGCACCAGATTAAAGATTCCGGATTGTACGGCACTCAGCACTAACCGTCGCATGGTGCGTGTCTTGTTCTCCGGCCAGTGGTCGTTGGGTAATGTGCCTTTCAGGAGACGCAACCCATCCTCCATCGTGTTACCATGGTGTCCAAAGCGTTGCGTTCCGAAATAGTTGGGAATTCCATCCGTCGCCAGTGTCTGAAGTCGGTCGTGCACGGCCTGTGCATCCTCCGTTGTGAATGCACCGGAGGGACTTCGTAGGATGAGGCAAAATTTGTTGCCACGCAAATGACCGGTCTTTAGTTTATTCGGATGCGCGGTAACAAGCAGCACTTTAATGTTGTCATCATTCAACTTGGCTGCATGTTCAGCGAATCGCTTGGGGATCGAAACGAACTGCCGCGTCACTGCGTGGCGGTCTTTCTGACCGGCAAGGCCGATCTCTTTGGCTGGCACGCCAAGATTCCTGACGATCCGATGAATCAATTCCGGCGACGTCAGGCCGCGTTTTTCAATCCACAGGTATCCGTGTTCTCCCTTTCCCGTGGGCTGATAGGCCGGAACCTCGTCCACCTGAAAGTCTTCGGGTGTAGAGCGGATAATGCATTCCGAAAGCACGGGGGAGCACAACTTTGGCGGATCAATAATGCGAGACAATAATTCTGGAGAAATCGACATCGAGCAAGGTTTTCCTGAAGACGCTGGCCTGCCAACCGTAACAATTAACGGCCTTTGAGCAGGAACTGCACGCGAAGTATATCGCAACAGTGCTACAGATGCGCGCACAAAAAAGCTGACTGGGCTCTGGCGTAGCTTTTTTCAAGGTTGAACAAATCTGAGTGGATTTGATGGTAAAGCTGAGATTGCGAACGTTGGACTTAACGGCGACCCTATTTCAGTGGACTGTGATTCTGGAAATTGCAGCCCAAGTCGCAGATGCCAACGTCCGACCGTGGAACAGTGGGAGAAATGCGATAAGATAATTTAGATAAATGGTTTACAGCTAAATTAAAATCAAAAACCGGACCGGAATAGGGTTCCTGCTGTCGCAACCTAGTGCTCTGTCAACCTTTAAAGTTGGGGTTGAATTGTATTTGTACGACGGACTTCCAGTCCGTCGGCGGTAACCTTTGGCGACGGAC
>QWQG01000239.1 GCA_003670925.1 Planctomycetota bacterium
ACACAATCGGAGTTACAGAGCCGCATCGCAGTGTTGTTGGGCGGAATTTCTGCCGAACAGATCATTTACAACGAAACGTCTACTGGGGCTCAAAATGATCTGCAACGTGCCACTGATTTGGCACGTAGAATGGTCACGGAATTTGGCATGAGTCCCCGCTTGGGCCGCATGTACTACAGCGAAGCGCAGCGTTCACCGTTTCTGCGAGGCGGTGGAGGGATTGTTTCAGAATCGATTCATGCCGAAGCCACTTTGCGTGAGATTGACCTCGAAGTGAAACGCCTCGTCGATGAAGCTTATCGGACGGCCATGGATACGTTAACGTCGCAACGCACGACCCTCGAAAAAATTACGGCCGATCTGATCGAAATAGAAACGATGTCCGCCGAGCACATGCATCAGATCATCGATGCTAACCGCAAAGGGCCAAAATTAATGGCCGGAGCAAGCACCCTTGCAGTGGATGCCGTGTTGGCCGATCCGAGCGACACGCAAGATGTCACAGCAATCTTGCTCCCGGGTTTGGAAGCTGCGGAAGGTTAATTTCGAGACTCATGACGTTTATTGAATTGACACCTGTGACATCCCCGGTTCGCGGCGTGATTCGGCCGCCCGGTTCCAAAAGCATCACCAATCGCGCGATGGTGATGGCGGCTTTGGTGGATGGCCCCCTGACCATGACCGGTGTGCTGGACAGTCAGGACACCCGCGTGATGGTGGAAAGTCTACGACGTCTGGGGTTTACCGTTGATCAGGATCTCGCCGCCTGTCGCTGCACTGTGCATGGTCAGGGTGGTCGTATCCCCGCTGAGGCTGCTGACTTGTGGCTGGAAAACAGCGGCACCAGCATCCGATTTCTCGCGTCTCTCTGTGCGCTAGGGACCGGGACGTATCGTCTGGACGGTGTAGAACGTATGCGACAAAGGCCGATCGGTGATCTTGTACGTTCTCTCAAACCACTTGGCGCAAACATTCGATTTGAACGGCCGAACAGTGATTGTCCTCCGATTGTCGTGGATGGTGTTGGCAGCAGAATGCAGGGCGGTGCCACTTCGATCCATGGCAATATTAGCAGTCAATTTCTCAGCAGTCTGCTGATGGCTGCACCGGCGTGCCGCGATACTGTTCATGTCAGCGTGCAAGGCGAACTCGTCTCCAAACCGTACGTCACCATGACGCTGCAGATGATGCAGGCGTTTGGAGCCCGTGTAGGGTATCCCGACGATTTGTCGTCCTTCGTGATCGAGCCACAGCCTTATCGCCTCCGCACTTATGACATCGAACCGGACGCTTCCGCTGCCAGTTATTTCTTTGGAGCGGCCGCTATCACCGGCGGTTCTGTCACCGTGACCGGGTTGTCCAAAAATGCGTTACAGGGTGACGTTGAATTCGCGGCGGCCCTCGCACAAATGGGCTGCGAAGTCGCTTGGCAACGTGATCGCATTACGGTGACCGGTCGTCCGCTACACGGCATCGACATCGACATGAATGCCATCAGTGATACAGCTCAGACATTGTCAATCGTGGCCGTGTTTGCCGATTCCCCAACGACGATTCGCAATGTAGGTCACATGCGTCACAAAGAAACCGACCGCATCGCCGCCGTGGTGACTGAACTTCAACGTGCCGGAATTCAGGCTGAAGAACTGGCCGACGGTTTGCGGATCTATCCGGGAACTCCGCAGCCCGCTGAAATTCAGACCTATGACGATCATCGAATGGCGATGAGTTTTTCCCTGCTCGGGCTAAAAGTGTGCGGCATTAAAATCCTCGATCCCGGTTGCACGGCAAAGACCTACCCGCGCTACTTTGAAGACCTCGCGGCCCTGTGTGCCGGAAGTCTGGTGTGATGAATTCTTTCTCTTAATCCTGTTCTGCATGCCGAGTCGTGCGAGGCGCGAACGACTCGGTGGGTGCCGTCGCGTTCGCTTGTGAAATTGGAAGGGCCATGCTTTCGCTGAGCGAAAGGTGACATCAACATCTCGAACAGTGACCTATTTAGCGCACGCTTCAAAATGCGCCGCAAGGCCGCTGACGAATTGTCCGCGACTCATCACACGACCAATGCCAGCTGCGCGGGCAGCGTCAAGTTTGGCAGTGTGCACATGAGGCCCGAAAGCAATCGTACGAGCTAACAGTTCCGGCGATGCGCTCAACGCAAAATCATGTGGATCACTAAACGATGCGGAAAGGTCCAGACAGACAATGCTCCCGGCAGTGGCCGCTTTGTGGATGGCAGCCTGCAGTGAATTCACCGACACAAACTGATACTCGCGCGCTTCCGCAGCACCACCGACCGAACTGATGAGCATCAGATCGGTGGAGCAGAGCACGACAAATGGGACAGACGGGGACTCGATTTTTGGCATGTTGGCTGACTACGGCGTGTCTCGGTGCGGCTAGGCTAGGGACAAGTTGTCGCAGGGACGAGGTGCGGCTATTGTTTCTGCCGGATCGGGGCAAATTTGATCCGTTGCAGATAGGGAATGTGGACTCCATTCTGGCCAACCCGTCCGGAACATGCTCCGATCGCATTAATGATGTAGCGATAGTTCAGATTATAATCCGGATCGATCTCGACTTCCTGCTTCTCCAGTTGATCACTGCCAATGGCCTGCAGGGCCGTGATACTGCGAAAGACTTTCGAATTCAGTGAAGAAATAGCTCCAAGGCCCCCGCCGAGATTTTCTCCGTTGAAGCTAAGGTTAACAAGTTCCCCGTTAGCGTCCGCTTCCATCCGGACTTTGAATGGTGGTAATTCAGCATCCGTCACCGAATCTGCCATTGGCGCTCCCAGCGGCATACTGATGTCAAAATCGCCCTCCGGTTCGATCATTTTCAGAGTGCACATGAAAAAAATGAGCAACTGAAATACGACGTCGATCATGGGCGTCATATCGACCGCGATTCTGCTTCCACTGGCTCGGTTTCGTAGCTTCATGATAACAACTCAATCGACACTACCAAGTAAATCAAGACAAGACTCAAACGTATTTTGCGGTCCGAAGAGCGGCCTTGCCGCAAGTCATTGTGATGGAAATTTACGGTTCAGCCTTTTGAGTGGCCTTCAGGGCAAATCGCTGAAACTGAATTTTGTCTTCCTGACACATCTGAATCAATTCCTGAACCATCCCGGCCGGCACACGTGCATCGGCCCGAATTTCGACGGTGACGTCTTCGTATTTTGTCCCGATTGTCTTATAGAATTGCGATTCCTGTTGGAGCCGCGGCCGCACCTGTTCGAGGGTGGCTTTCTCATCCCCAAAGAATAAGTAGGGGATCTCGGACTTTCGTTTGCCAGTGGAGTCTATATCGTAGCCAAAATTGAGCATGAACGAATTCTTACGGACCGCCATGGGGGGCTTGGCTAACTGATCCCGCGGCAGCGTGACACGTTCATCGGCTTCATTCTGATCGAAATTTGTGATCACCATGAAAAACGTGATCAACTGAAACACGATATCGATCATGGGAGTCATGTCGATTTCGGGCACGCTGACATTTGCAGGTTTGAACTTCATGGCATAAGTCCTGAACTACATTACTTCGGCTTACCGACAGTCGCAAAGCGTCCCATCAACCCTTCACTCACCATCCCGATTTCCAAAACCAATCGCTGAATGCGATTCTTCAGGACCCCGTGGAACACCATTGCCGGAATCGCCAGCAACAGGCCGATCAGCGTCGTCACCAACGCCGTCGAAATTCCGTCAGCAAGCTCCGAAGGTTTTGGGGCAACCACCGACAAAGCAATCTTGTCGAAACTGGAAATCATCCCCTGCACAGTTCCCATGAGCCCCATCATCGGAGCAATCGATCCGATCATTGCCACGTAACTGAGACGATGTTCCAACGCCATGGTTTCGTCTTCGCCAGCTTCCTGCATGCCTTCCACCGCTTCCGGATAACCACGACTTAAACGTCCCATGCCGGCCGCGAGGACGCGTCCGACGAATGATTCGTCAGCGCGGGCGAATTCATAGGCGCCTTGGAAGTCTTTGGCATTGAGTTTCTGTTCAAATTCTTCCACAAACTGAGACGGCAACAAAACGTCGCGTCTAACTTGCAGCATGTTCATCATGATGAGGGCGACAAGGATAAATGACACCAGCAAGAACGCAGGACCCCAAAACCAGCCACAAGCTCGGGCAATATACGCTAGAAAACTGCGGGATTGTACCGGAGCGGCTGTGACGTCTGCCGGCGCAGCGGCTGCTGCGACGTCTGCTGCGGGAGCGGCTGCTGGTGCCGCCGCGGCTTCATCAGCAAACACACTGGTAGAATTCCCAAACGCGGGCCAGATGGCGGCCGCAGTTAAGGCGAGAAGCAAAAAGAGAGCGGATTTGCGTCCACCAAATTTGGCGGGTGATGCAGAGACATTACGCATTTCGAAGAATCTCCGGGATGGCCTCAAAGGGGCAAACGCGTCCAGTGAGAAATGTCAGTAAGTTGAGGACAGGAAGTGTAGTGACTTCAAGGCATCTCGTCACTCTTCAAATGGTGACACAAGATGCCAGAAATTCGGATTTGTGAAAAGCTATTGTTTTGCCTCAGCCTGTGGAATCGTGCTCGCCTGCTTTGTCCACGGGCTGTTTGGGTATTTTGTTGCAAGTTTTGCGTTAGCTTCGTCTGCACGATCTTGATGTCCGGCAGGCGCCCACAACGAGACCAGATGATACAGAGCTTCGGCGTGAGCGGCGGGTTCTGAAGGGTACAAAACATCAACATGGAGGTAAGCCATCAAGGCATCCTTCGGCATGTTTTTTGCGCGGAAACAATCTCCCTTGAGCACCCATGCATGGGCCAACGTCTGCGATTCGGATTCCGACGCTTGGCCGATGACTCCGTCTAGCGTAGCAATCGCCTCATCGGTTTGCCCCTGCTTTTGCTGACACGCCGCTCTGCCAAGCAATCCGTCAAACTGGGCTGTCGAGGATGCGGGATCTCCTGCGCTTTGTTCAATGACTTGTTGAAATGCGGACAACGCGCCCGCCGCGTCGTTCCCGGCAAGCAGAACCTGTCCCAGCTGCACGCCTGCCTGAAGTTGATAGCCTTTCACCGGTGAAGCCTGAACTTCTTTGAGCAGCGTCTGAGCTGCTTCATCCTTGGCGAGCGAAGATTCCAGCAGCAGGGCTTCAAAATAGCGGAAGTTGGTTTTGTTTTCTTCGCGGAATTTCTTAATCGCAGCCACGGCTTCCGGTACTTTCGCCGGATCTGCTAACGCCTGTTTCACCATTGTCCGCGCAATCAGGAAATTCACATCCGCCACGATCCGTTTGTCATCGCCAGCGTAATCCTTCTTCACCTCTTGGAATTTTTCTAAGGCGACATCCAAAGCCCCACTGCGTTCGTTGGATTGTGCCTGAGCCAGCAACGGAGGCTCCATGTCAAAGCGCACGCTGAAAATATCCGAGACAGGGACGATCTGAGTCTGTCCGTTTGACAGTGCAATCGTGATAGACTCAAGCGTCATCGCCTTGATCTCGCCGCGAAACGTGACGCGATCACTACGTTTGGTGACCTGATCGACGGCCACGACTGTCCCCGCACTGCCGATCATTAATGTCAGAACAGCAAGCACGACTTGGCTGCACGACTTGTGAAACCGCATGGATTTAGAAGTCATATGTTGATCATCCTCTTGGAGAATTCGGAATGTCGTTTATGTTCTCGCGGGACTAATTAATTACTGCTCGGTGGAATTGGCGGGGTTTGTTGAGGTGGCCGGGCAGCAGGTGGTCCGGGTGGTTTGCCTGCAGACGGTGGCTGTTGAGCGACCGGACGCGGAGTCGCTGGTTTTGCGCCTGGCTGCTGAGCACCAGTCGGTGGTGCGACAGGTCGCTGCGGAGCCCCAGCCGCCGTTGCTCCGCTTGCACCTTCAGCCGCTGGACGAGGTTGTCGCTTAGGAACGGCCTGACTGTCTGCCACGTTCGTTGGCGTTGCTGCCGCTGGTTTGGTTCTGGGAGCGACCGCAGGATTTGCTCCGCGAGTTGCGGTGGTGGCCCCTGTCGGCCGCACCCCAGTCTTTTGCTTCGATACGGTGGTAAGAGTTGCCAGTCCTGAAAAATCAAGACCCGGCGCGGGATTGTCACCTATCTCCGGAAACATGGATCCCAGCTGGCTGGCTCCCGGATCACTGACGACTACCGCCGAAAACTTTGGCGCTTTCTCGGAGCCGTGGAATGTTGGTCGCCTGCTTGGCCGGCGCATGAAGAAGAACATTCCGCCAGCGATCCCAAGCGACAGGCACGTGATCACCCCCCCCAGCAGCAATCCGTTGCCAGCCGATTCTTTGGGCTGCGTCACAGCAGTTGGCGAACTCGCCACGGAACTTTCCTTTGCCGTTTCGTCAACAATTTCCGGTTCTGCGACCGCTGCGCCAGCCCCGGACGCACGCTCAAGCGGAACCGGTGCATCGCCCTTATCGGTCTGCAAGTCCTGATACAGGCGGTCGAATTTTGCAAAAGAAGGATCATCCAGATCACGATACACCTGCACGAAACTTGTCACTTCTGCCAATGCGGAATTCAGCTGCTTGTCACTATCCGTAGCGTTCGTTTTCGCATAACGCCGCCGACTGTTGGTCAGCTGATATCGCGCATCCACAAATCGTTGCCGAATTTCAGGTGTAGGAGTCCGCTGCAATGACTGCTGCAGCTTCCGCGTCATCAATGACCAACCCCAGATGTGTCCAGCTTTACCGTCCGGCGTCTTGATTCCCTGAATCGCATCTAGTAACTTTGCCGGCTCACTTTCCGATCCCCAGTCACTCAGCACCTCAGCCACTTCAAACTGCGCATCCAAAGCGTTCGGATTCTCTTTCAGAATCTCATCGCACATCCGGAACGCTTCATCAAATTTTTTCTGCTGGCGTCGGCAGCGAGCCAAACGCAATTGCACGGCCGTACGATTTCCCTCTTTCGCCAGCCCGCCGCTGATAATTTCGTTATACGCATCGGCCGCTTTGGCATAATAGCCAGCCGATGCGATGGGATCGGTAGCCACGCCCTGACCGAGGCCAAAGTATGTTTCGCCAATCCACAGCAATGAGTTGTAGTCCGACTTGTTTCGCGACTCGTAGACTTTCAGCAGAAATTTCTCGAACGAATCACGGGTCTGTGCCAAGCGTTCGTTGTCGCCCGACAGCTTTAAGCGCTTGAGTTCCTCCTGCAATTCCAGCCCCAATTGCGTGTAGACTGCCAGGATATTTTGGCCGCCGACGTTTTCGAGTTGTGTCATCACCCCGAGCGCCAGTTCGATCTGCTGAGTTCCCACGTAAGCCCGCAACAGGAGTCGATAAGTCAGTCCCGCGAACGACTTGCTGAGAATCCCGTCCTCAGGCCGTACTTCGCCCTCCGCAACTTGAATTGCCGCCACAACAGAGTTTGCTTCCCCGCCTGTCAGCCGTCCGATCGTTCCCGAAAAATCTCCATCCAAGTTCAGGATGCTCGCCAGCGAAACTTCTGCTGCGACGACTTCATCGGAAGGCTTGCTATCAGGGCCAACTTTGTCACGGCTGACTTGAATACCCTGCGTCAAGAGGTTGCGTGCTTCCGCTTTCCATGTCTGCATCTCCGCTGGCGGCGGGGTTATACCTTCCGCATCCTCTGCAGCGACAGCAGCTTTCTGCGTCCACGCCGCCCAGTAAGACTGACCGGCGCTAATTCGAGCTGATGCATACTGCGGATCAGTTTCCGGTACTTCTAGATACCATTTTGCCGCTTCCAGAGGTTCATTCATGGTTCGGTAGACGGTTGCCAGTCGCATGCGCGCTTCACCACCGCGACTGGATTGCGGGTAAAGTTCCAGAATCTTCTGACACACATCTTTTAACGCGCGAGTTTCAAAATCGCGATCACGGCTGGCTGCCATGTTCCATGCGGCGACTGCCGCGGCCATGGCAATCTCGGTCGCATTTAATGCCGTGTCCGGATCAGTCGCCCGATCATAAATCATGCAGTGCCGCGCCAGAATCATAGAGTCCAGTGGTCGGCCTAGTTTCAGCATCACAAAACTTTGCAGATACCGCGCCTGAGCCACAGCTTTCACATCACTGTCAGAATCTCGGAGGTCCAACGCCATCTGCAGCAATCTGCCGACTTCATGGAGATGTGCATCGAGGGCCGCTTTTTTCTGAGCCTGCGCATGCGCATCAGCCGCAGCAGTCACGTCGTCGCTCAAGGCCTGAATCTGAGCAATCATGTTTCGCGCACGCTCAAACGCTGTGGCGAAATCTTTCGGTTCTTTGTCCTTGTCTCCCAAGGAAGCTTTAATCCGGCGACTCATCGCGCTCGCGGGTTCCCGGTACGCTCCCTGATACCGCCCGACTGTCGTCGCGTCATTCAAAGCGACGCGGAGGGTGACTTCACGATCCTTTTCTGTGATTTCACGTGCGGCACCCAGTTTTTCTGCCGCAATCGCACGCTCCCACAAAATACCCAGACCATACGGCGTGGACATCTTTACCTTGTTCGCCTGCAGCCAAATTGTGGCCTCTTGCACTACCAGTTGGTTGTCATTTCGCTGCGGATCATTGAGGCAAATCAGGCGGTAATGTAAGGCAATTCCCTTCAGCAATTCGACGGAGTCGCTTTCCGAAGTGTGTCCCAGCATCTCGTTGTAGATTCCCAGCGCGCGGCTGAGGTCATCCTGCTCCTGATAGCACTTACCCATCATCAGGCGGGCGTGCAGTCCAATCTGATTGGTGCGGTAACGTGTGTGAAGTGCTTCGTATAAATTGGCGGCGTTGATCAACGTGGTCTTGCGTTCTTCGGTACCTTTATCAAACGTCTGACCACGTTCATAAGTGCAGCGAATTAGATTGAACCATGCTCGCAAATACTTGGCCTCGACGTCCAGCCGCGCGTCATATTGTTCTTCATCCTTTGTCTTATCGATGAAGTTCGGGAATGCATCGAATGCTGCTTTATACTGGTCGTTTGCGGTCTGATAAATCACCTGACCTTCGTCAATCAGTTTGCGTGCGGCAAGCTGGTATTCGGTTCGCTTGTCCGGTGATTCGGCACCTTCCATCTGCCAGATCAGCGTGCGGGCGCGTTCCAGTAACAGTTCACCCAGCATCGAATTCGCAAACGCGGCCTGCGGATGATTGCTATGCGCACTCGTGAATTTCTCAAGTGCCTCTTTCGCCTGCTGCAAGTACAGATCGCGATCTTCAGGGACACGCGACGATGTGCCCATCGCCTGAAATGTCTTCGCACGCTCCAGATCAATCAGGTCGCGAATCGTGCCCGACAGTTCAGCCCGTTGCTGCGCCACGTCTAGGAATTCCAACGCCGTATCAAAATATGCTCGTTCGCGGAGGCCCTCCACGAATTGAAGGACGGGCTCTTCCGCAATGGCAGCGCCAGAATTGACCAGTGAGAGCCCTGCAACCAATCCTGCCCCGCCGACGCACACGGAAAAACTCACCCTGCTAACAAGCCCCGCGCTTCTGCGGCATAGCCATTGGGTAAGCGTGGTGAGTACTTGTGAACAGTCCATGCAGAATCCTTTGTCGCACAAAACACGACGTTGTCAGAAAAGGAATACCGAAAGGAAACGCTCACTAAATCGAGCGAGCGCAGAATCATGGCATCTTGACAAATTGACGCGCCGGCAACAATTGAGTTGATGAGCGGAATCCGGAGATCCTGCCCAAACAGGGTGTCTTTGCCGGTAAGAACCTTGCAACTGTGCTGAGTTCAGCAACTCATCTAATACGTCATCGGAGACACGGAACTGCGGCGGCGAGGTCAAACCCGGCCCGGCCGCCTCAGCTATTGACCCACCGACTCGGCAAACGGGAAGAAGTCCAGTTTCACGAGTTGCAACACAGTGCCGCTGTTGCGTGATGTCGGCCGCGGAAATCCGTACGCAATCACAGCTCCAGATGACAGTTCGCCCACATAGATGACTCCCCATGACGGCTGGACACCGCCAGTTGTTCGCAAAGCCGCAGTTCCCGTCACGATTGCATATTTGGGCTCCGGGGTCTTCGTTGAAGTTTGAAAATCGGCCGCCACATTGTGCAGGTACTTGTATCCAAACTTGCCTGTTTGCGTGTTAATTGCCGCACCAGTCAACACCCCCGTCAGATGATTCAAGACGAATACGCCTTCAAGTTCGCCACCCTCCAGCAGTTTTACCGTGATCATGGTAAATTTGTCATTTCCGTTGGGGGCGTCGGCTTTTAACAGGGTTTGCGGCCAGAAGTACGCTGCCGCACCCATGACAAACACGCCGGTCGCAAACATTAGAGCCGAACGCAGAATGTGACTTTTCATAACCCCGCCTTTTCATTTTGCTGGATATCTGGGCACCAGAACAGTGACGATGCCGCCTACAATCATGATACTCTTGTGATTGTCGGACGACCAGACTGGCGGCGCGTGATCTTGCTGGGACTTGCCGGCATTTTAACTTTCCGTCACTATCCCTTTCCAATTCCACGTAAGTCACAGCCAACAGACGATGCATTCCAACACGCAAAACACTGAAACCTGTATCTGGTCGTCGATCCGCGCACGAGCGTCTGAACGGGCCACCTCGGAGCCAATGCTCGCCAGTTTTCTGCACGCTACGGTCCTCAACCATGAGCGCTTCGAAGACGCCGTGAGTTATCACCTTGCCGGCAAACTTGCGTCCAGTACGTTGTCTGCCATGCAATTGCGTGAGATCATGCTTGACGCCATGACGAAAGACGCGTCGATTGCCGAAGCGATTTGTGCTGACATTCGCGCCGTCCGCGAGCGCGACCCGGCAGTGACGTGCAACCTTGTGCCACTTCTATTTTTGAAAGGCGTGCACGCTCTCATCGGCTATCGTATCGCCCACTGGTTGTGGGGCGAAGGACGTGAACTGCTGGCGTTGTATCTTCAAAACAGAATGTCAGAAGCGTTCGGCGTCGATATTCATCCGGCGGCCAGAATCGGACGCGGAATTTTGATGGACCATGCCACATCCATCGTGATCGGCGAGACTGCCGTCATTGAAGACGACGTCTCGTTGCTCCACGAGGTCACGCTGGGTGGCACGGGGAAATCTTCCGGTGATCGTCATCCCAAGGTGCGCCGCGGAGTCTTGATTGGTGCTGGGGCAAAAATTCTGGGAAACGTGGAAATTGGTGAAGGCGCGAAAGTCGGCGCTGGGAGCGTCGTGCTAAAAAATGTCCCACCACATTGCACGGTTGCTGGTGTCCCTGCCATCGTTGTCGGAAAACCGTGCTCAGAAAATCCAGCACATGACATGAATCATGAAATTACCGCCGGCGATTCCATCTGAAAGCCGGAAATTTTTCTGCCTTCCCTGAATCCTTAATCCTTGCCATGCCCATCGACCTGTTGACGTCTCCTCACTGGAAATCCGAACATCTAGGCCTGCCGATGCCGGATTCCCCGCACGCCGTATCGGTTGCGCTGCCATCGTGGGAACACAACATCAAATATGAAGAGGGCGATGCCCACGTTGTCAATCGGCTGCAGGCGGCGTATCCCCGATTTTGCTTGCATCCGTATGTCCGGCGATTGTGCCACGACGTCTTTGGCGCCCAGAATGCAGGACTGATTTTTCCGAGCACTGCTGCAGCTCAGCGCGCGGTGGACTACGTCGTGTGGCGCGGGGGGCGGAGTGCTCGACTTGTGGAAATCGCTGATCAGACGGCCTGTGGTGTCGCGATTGAACTAGACGAGTTTGCACGACTCCGGGAGTATTGGCAGCATGCCGGTGAAGTCCTGACCTCGCGGGCTGCCGAATTGATTCTGCACGGCCAGGCTGTGAAAAGTACACAAACAGCGGCGCGCGAAACCGTGCGCCGACGATTGCGTGAGTTCAGAACCGACCCTCATGCTGAAATCTGGCTGTATCCCTGCGGCATGGCGGCGATCGCTGCCGTCTGGCGTGCCCTGCGACAACACGATCCCTCCCATCCAAGTGTGCAGTTTGGATTTCCGTACGTCGATACGCTCAAGCTGCAGCAACGCTTTGCGCCGGCGGATGTGCGGTTCTATCCCGTCGGTGATCCCGCTGATCTCCAGCAACTTGCAGAGTTGCTCCGCACCCAGAAAATCGCGAGCGTTTTCTGTGAATCTACCACAAATCCGTTGCTCACTTCCCTCGATTTGCAATCCCTCCGGCAACTGGCA
>QWQG01000242.1 GCA_003670925.1 Planctomycetota bacterium
CGCCGAGACGATTGCTTCTCGCGTACTTTCTTACGCGGCGAATCAAGAGCCACCGGAGCCAGCCAACCCCCTCGCGCACCATGTTCAAGGCGACGATCCATTGCATCGCCCCCCCGTCCCTTCTCCCCCGCGCCGTCCCTTCTCCCTCGCACCGGGGGAGAAGGTGGCCGCTAGGCCGGATGAGGGGGCTTGCGATGTGTCTTCAATCTCCACCACCGATTGCCGATCCACGATACGTTCCAGCACGCTGGTGAAATCACTGATCTCCAGCATCAACGCAATCCCTGCGGGAATCGGATTCAGGCCTGAAGCGTCGCTGCGAATGTGATTGAGGTCCGGCTCCGTGGGTTCTGCGGGAGAACCATCGTGCAAACGCCGTTGCGGTGTCTGTGTCACGTGCCTGGCACCTGTCGTTCACTGCGCGGCCTACCAGTCGTTCGACGAGCGCGTCGTCCACAAATAGCTCGCGGCGGAAGCCAACCCGGACGGACTCTGTAGCCCCCAAAATCGCATTAACACTCAGCAGTGTGATCAGCATTAGGAGGCGCGTCATGAATTTTTCCGTTGACCGTTCGGGAAGCTTTAGTAATTTCAGAATTTAAGATTTTGGCATCTTCATTCTAACCAGAACGCGTCGAGTTGCAGATGGCGCAACGTAAATTGCAAGCTCACTGGTTTTCCCTCGACACTGTCCAGACCGCGTGATCAATTCGCAAATTGGGAGTAGGGCCAGCTGAGAACTCTTTTTTGACGCACCAAGTGGACTGATCTCAGACGTGTTTCTCTCAGAATCGATGTTATTACCGATAAAATGGTTGCCCTTTGAGCCATCGCGGTCCGTACTTTGGTGCTGGCGCATCGATTTCCAACGCACCTAAGTCTGGGGCCCGGCCTGTGAAGTTGTCATTCACGGTTGGAATGACGACGCCTGCATCTACCGCTTTGCTGCTCGGCTTCAGGCGAAAATTTAAATCCATGGCGTGATAGACCGCGTGACGCTGAGATGGATCAGGTGGAGTCAAGTCCTGAAAATCATGAAAATCCACTTCGATCCCATGCGTCTCCTGCATTGTCTCGGCGCGGAACTCGGCTAGCGTCGCAAAGCTCTGCCAATCTTTCGGCTCAGGCTCATAGAAGCGTTGGCCGGCTTTTGGCCCCAGCCAGTGATATTGTGCAGCCACCCCTTTATTTGGACGAAACCCGTTATAGTCGGAACTAAATTCCTCAGTTGCGTTCGCCCATGTCATGATACCTCGGTCGGGAGTGTCTCGCCCCAGAAACAGGTTGTTGCGAAAGTGCATATTTGACGAGGGGTCGCGAATAGTTTGCTCACCGATAATCGTATTGTGGTAGACAAACAGTCCGGCAGGCTTGGCAGAGAACTTGAAGGCGACTCCGGACGGGACGTGATACAACAAGTTGCCAATAAAATAGACCGGACCTCCAAATATGGGTTGGGCCGTGTATCCCCCGTGCGCGGCGTTGATTCCACGGTTGTGCATGACGCGAATATTGTGCACGCCACCGTCAGTCTCCACAAAATCATCATTGAACATGTGCAAATCATTGTGATAGATATCAATTGACGAAGCCCGCTGCTCAGGATCTTCCGGAGGCGTCCCATAAGTTGAGATGCCAATCCCGTCGTGAAAGTAGGCGATCGCATTGTGGGCAATCACATGCCCCGGTCCGTAGACCTTAATTGCGTAGTAACTTGTCAACAGATGAGACCCGTAAGGTCCCGCACTGGCCCATAAGGGTCCGGTCCAGCCAATAAGCCGAAAGCGGTCATCGCGGCCCAGAAATAGATTGTCGGCAATGTAGAAATCACTCGAACCCGCGTATTCCGTCCAGATCCCAAATCCGATGTCCTCAAAGCGACAGTTCTTCACCGTCAGCCCAACCGCTCCGAGCACTTCTTTTTGGCCAGCAAAGATCGCCACATCTGTATCGCGAATCGTAAGTCCATCAAAGATGTGGTATTTCGAAGCCATCACATCAAACAACCGATGATTGCCAGCACCATCAAAGATCACTTCCCCATCTCCAGCCGATCTAATCGTGATCGGTTTTTCCGGAGTGCCCTGCAATGTCAGCGACATCGTTCCATCGAACGGCGTCATCTGTGGGTCGACATAATTCGAGCGATCCGACTGATAGAGTCCCGCGTGCATCAGGATCGTGTCGCCCGGCTGCACTTTACGTTCCCAGACCACATTCCAGTCCCCGAGCCCGGCACCGTAATAAGCTTGCATCAGACTCGTGAAGCTGGGTTCCTCACGTGGCCCCTCATAATCCACCGGATAGACATGCCGCGTCAGTCCATCTTTAAATGATTGTGGTTCGCTGCGAGTTTTGACACGCACCGTCTGAGTCGTATTGCCCTGCGCTCCGTCTGGATCGGTCAACTCAAAGCGACACTCGTATTCTGTCCCCGGCTGTAAATTGAGAATACTACCGGCGAAGCCCTCGGGAACCGTATAGTCCAAATTTTCACGTTCCCGGTAGACTCTTTCTCCACCAATTCGCACGAGCGGCAACGCCTGACGCCACTCCGGATCGTTCATTTTTCGAAACTGAACCACGACGGTCGCATTCCGATTGGCGTCACCTTGAATTTGCCATTCAAATCCCAAGTTCAAAAGGGTTGGGTGTTCGACGACAAACTTTCCGACCTGTGTTCCGTTTTCGACGTCCGTTGCCAACGCCGCTAGAAACACACATAAGACATTTTGATAAATCATGGGCGGAAGTCCGTTCGAGAAATTAGGAACAAGCTGCTTACTGCGCGGTGCATTGAAACAGCATTGATGTTTATGAAAAGAGGCGTCTCTCTTGGGAATATTGTTTCTCACATGCACACCGCTGAACGGGACGTATCTCATCGCTGGTCAGGTTACAGCGACGACACCGCTTTGTGCAATTCTCAGGACAGCCGTTCGTGGCTGGCCGCAGAAACGACTTGCAGAGTTGTGTGAGGTGTTGTCGGTGGCTTAGGGCGAATTTCGCCCGAGTCTGTCATGTGGCCCTTGCACAGCATTTTTTCACCGGTGCTGTTATTCGACCTTGATGAGCCCCAATAATAGTTGTTCGGCTTCTGCAACTCGGCCTGATTGCGTGAGGGCGCTGATGGCTTCTTTGGTGCAGGCGGTTGTGGTCGGCGGGTCAAGTGGCGCGACGAGCAGCATCCACAGCAAGCTGGTACTGGCGTTGTCGTAGTCATGGACGGCAAGTAGGGCGCGGCCGATGACGAATTCTGGGCCGGAACGCTGCCGTTTGTCGAAGTCGCCCACACGTTGCATCCACAGAACCGTTTCGGACGCACGAATAGTTTCCGGATGCAGCAGACGAAGTCGCCAAAGTTGTGTTTCTGCCAGTTGCTGGAGTCCGGCGCGCGGACCGGTCTTCAACGTCTGCAACACAGCAGCAGCATTTGTTTCGTGCGTTGGATCCTGCAACAGAGCTGATGCGGCGACGAGTTGTCTAAGCAGCGACGGCGATTTCAAATCGGCCTGCGTAACGCTGATCCGATGTTCCGGGAGGAGACGTTCGTCCCAGACCAGCGGCAGCATGTTGAGATGCCGCGTGTTAGGATCTTTTTCGTAAATTCGTTCAACGACCTCCGTGCATTCATCAAATTTTGCGGCAGCCCGCAACGCTTCTGCCAGTGATGCTTGGATTTCGCGCACTACCCATTCCCGCGTTTCCGTTGTTTCCGCAATTTTCAGCGCAGCGATGGCTAGCAACCACTCGTGATTCTGTATCTGTCGCAGCCCTTCATCGAAGGCTGCCGATTTGCCGAACTGAATGGATTCGAGCTCGCGCAACTTAAACACTTCAACTGTGTTGCCGCTGCGGCGGAATACAACCGAATGGCCCGCTAGATCTTCAATGACGCCGGGGATGACTTTTGTCCGCCGCGAATCGGCGTCACGCAACACGATCTGATCGGTCGTTGTAAACGGCAACAGCAAGGGCGGTTCTTGGGCCGATGACAATGACGACAGGATGAGCAGCGCACGCCAAAAGTCGTTCATCGGCGGCCTGCCTTGCGAACGGCATCTCGAAATCTGAAGGGAATATATTCACGCGTCTGAAACTCGCGGAGATATGCTTCATACTCCAGCGACGACGGCTGACTTTTGTCCGGAGCAATTGGATATTGCGACATCGCCTTGAACGGATACGGTTCGGATGACTGACCGTACACGGTATTCAAATCGGCGTCCTTATCCCAACCCACATTGTACAGCACAAAGTCGCGTTTCCAGCCTGCGGGGGTATCGGTCGCGGGGACTGCAAACGACACCGTCAGTTCGTCGCCTGGGCCCATCACCACGAGGCGATCGTCCTGTATTCCCAGCAACTTGGTCACAGTGCCGTAGCGTGTGAAACGCCCCATCATTTCCTGCCAGCGTGGTTCAGTCGTGACAGAATCGTAGTCATAACCTTCCGGCGCGTGTCCATTCCGGAACAATGCATTGTCGGCATACACGCGACTTGAGAAGCCGCGAAAATGCAAATCTGCGGACTGAAGTTCACACGCCTGCGAGACGGTTTCAGTATCGGTTTCATTAACCGTGAAAAATGCCTGATCCCAGTAGAGTTCCATTCCCGATCGAATGCGGATGCGATAATCGTCGGTCAAAAAAGCGTCGGACACATCGATCACCATGGCCTTGGTTTTACCGCTCGGGAATCCAATAAACGGCCGCACAGTTTGCCAGTTGCCGTTGGCGTTGATGACCTCGAGCGACGGCGGTGCTGGCGGCTCAATCGTCGGATTCTGCAGGATTGCCTGGTTCAGCGACGTGTCTGTTGGAAAGACCCAGCCCATCAGAAATAAACGCACATTGGTTGGCTTTGATCCGGCAGCGTCACTGAGTTTTCCGAGATCAAATTCCATCGTCCATTCATCAACGACGCCCTGCATGATGCGCCCGGCAAAAGGCTGCACATAGTCGCCATCCATCGCTGACAGTCCCGGCAGCAGATCACGCCCCAGACCGTCGCGGGCTGCCAATGGCAGGCGTGGACTCTTGACCGTATGAATCCGGTGCGCGGCCATTTCCGGTGAGCCCACTTTTTCGTTGGTGAAGATCGAAACATCCGCCGGATGATCGACCGCCATAAGTTTGACTTCGTCGAAGTACGCCGCTTCCCACAACTCTTCCGTCAACTGCAGCACGTACTTTTTGTCACGAGGGCTCAGGTGATCACCGGGAAGCAACAGGTATTCCCATTCGCGGGTGGGGGCCATGTCGCCGGTGGCCTGCACAAGTCCCAGCGGAGCAGCCCAGAGGCAGTCGCTGAAAAATTCGAAGCGTTCGCCATTCCATGTGTAGATATAAGGACACGATCCCTTGAGGATTTGTGGGGCCAGAATACCAATGCGTGCTCTAAGCAGCTGAATGTCGGTGATATTCTGAGGCACTCCGTCTGTCCAGATCACGCGAATGGTATCGACCGCTGTGGCACTGCCGAGTCCCAGATGCAGATGAGGCGAATCAATGATATGCGCCTGCCATGCCGCACCGGCGCGCACTTCAATCACCGATCCGATCGCGTGCATGTTGACGCGTTGCGACGGAAACTGTTCATCCTTGCCGACAGGCCGCGCCACAACATCGATCCATTGATTTTTATTCCCGCCATGATTCTTGAGCCACTGAAGTTTTCCATCCGCCAGCGTGAGGACCAGATCTAAATCACCGTCGTCATCCAGATCGGTCATGGCGACACTTGTCGCTGTCGTATCGGGTGGCAACAACGAACTCAGATCTTGAGCCTTGCCGTCACCAGTACCGCGCAGCAGCGTCAAACCAGTAGGACCCACGGCGATGAATTCTGAGCGACCGTCGTTGTCGAGGTCGGCGCGGTGAATGGTATGTGCCGCAGGCTTGCTGAGTTCCGCTACGGCGGCGTCTGAAAAGTCTGTGCTGCGTTTTGGCAGGACGATGGAAACGCCCGTGGCTCCGGCGGCAATCACATCCCAGTTGCCATCATTGTTGCATTCGTCGATCACGAAAGCGACGGCATCGGCTGGAATCGGCAAATCTGTCTGCCAGCGAAAACGCCCATGCAGCATGTTTTGCAGCCAACCAGATTTTCCGGTGCCCGAAACGCCTACTATGTCCATCGCAAGGTCGCGGTTAAGATCCGCGATAGCCAACGACACGAGCTCGTGTTCAGGCAAACTGAGACCACTGTTGATGTGTTCAAACAATTCGCCATCATTGAGGTTCTTCCAGAGCTCAAGCCCTGTCGATGTGGCAAAGATCAGATCAAGGTCACCGTCGGCTTCCAAATCGGCAGCCACGACATCGTTGATCGCCGACACCTGCACTGTGAGCGGCATGGGAATCAGATTGCGGGTGCCGTCAGCCTGCAATTGATTGCGGAACAAGGCGACTCCCGACTCACTCCAAGCCACAAGATCGGCGTCGGTGTCGAACCAACGCTGCTGGCCAGCGTAGTCCTTCACAATTTTTCGGTCGCCGTCAGGGTCGCGGAGCAATGCTGGCGATTTGATGTCAGACAGTGCACGATCAAAGTCGCGATCAAGATCGGCGAGCAGAAAATGCGTAAAGGGAATTGCGTCTTCGGGTGTTTCCATGATCAGCGACCAATCCGCCGCCGCCGGCATGGCGCGGGAGTACACTCGCAATCGCCCGTCCTGCACCACTACCAAATCGTCGTATCCGTCGAGATTCATGTCGAGGGCCTGCACGCGCGTCGCACCAGCTACGTCCGGCAATCCGGCACCGACCGTAAACGGCTGCAACACGGTCGGCTCCGCTGTTGAAAATAAGCTTGCGCGAACGTCTGGTGAAAATGCCAGCGTGCTCGCCAGATCAATCGTCAGATATTCCAGCAGATTACGATCGATACGCCGTAGATCGATCAGGGTGGCCTGTTCCGGGACCAACAGATTCTTGACCATCATGGCAGAACCCATCAGCACGCCCGGCTTGGCGTCGGGAGTCGCAAGTGCCTTCCGGATCGTTTCAATAAGGTCAATTTTTCGCAGCGCCTTGATCGCGGAATTCAATGGTTCAAGCAGGACGATGGTCTGTTGCAAGGTGGCAGGTAAACCACTGGCAAGTTGTTTTGTTTCGGCATTCCGTGAATTCAGCCCTAGTGCCTGCTTTTCGAGCAAATTCGCGAGCACAGACAGGTTCTCAGGCGCAAGTTTCAAGGTCTTTTGCAAGACTTGGATGACTTCAGGCGAATCGGAATAGTCGCGATGACCACTCAATGCCTGCGCCAGTGCGAACCAATATTCGGCTCGTTCAGGAGCCAGCGTTGTCGCTTCGCGCAGATGCTTCAGGCCTTCTTCCATCCGTGGCTTTGTCGGCGAATCATCCACAACGGCAAGTTTTCCGGCTAACAGGGCGACGATGGCTTTTTCATCGTTTGTCTTTGATAGCTTTCCGTAAGCTGCCACGGCCACACCGGCCTTTTGCACCATTTCGCCATACGCTTGTGGATCTTTCGAAAGTGAAAATGGCGATTCCTTGTCCAGCAAAGACAGCACGCGTGCAATCGCCAAATCCTTGGCCATGTCGATGTTATCCGGCAGACGTTCAGGAATTTGACTGAGGATCAATTCGGCCTCCACCCACTCCTTGTTTTCCAGATGCCCGATACCGCGACTGTGTAGACTCAGGATTTCACGAACCTGATCCACCGACAGGCGGCTGCCGTCTGCTGCGGAATTTGAGCCCTCCGTTGCGGGTGTCGTGCCGTCTGTTTTTGGGGGCACCGCGTCACGGGTCATGCAACCAGTCACAGAAATAACAGTTAAAAGGGCAATGCCCGCCAAGAATCGCATCACAAACGGGCGGTACTGACGGATCGGACAGATGAAATGTGTGGTCATGGGAACGAAATCCAGATCCATGTGCAAATTGACGTTTCGAAGTCTCTTAGTGCCTACGCAGCATAATCAATCTCCACGAATCAAACTTCAATCTAGAGCATGAAAAAGCCCGGCATGGTTGAAATGCCGGGCTGCGGTGAGTTGCTCGTGATGGCCTGAGATAAATTCAGTTGAGGGCTTTGGTTTTTTCCGCCGTTGTGTTTTCTGTGTCGCCAGGTGATTCCGTTTCCGGGGTCTGGATGGATTGCAGTTTTTTTCCCTTCAGCAAGGCATCGACAGCAAAGTCCAGATTGGCTGTCGTGATCCCGCCCTCCACGATCCCCTGCTTGTTGACGAGGAACATTGTCGGAACTGAGACGATGCCGTATCCAAAGTCACCCGGCTGCATGCCGTCTTCTTTCGGACCCTCGCGCAGACTTTGCCATGTAATTCCGTGTTGCTTCAAATAGGCGGGCAGGCCACTGAGATCACTGTCCATATTCACGCCCAGAATTTCAAAACCGTCCTTGTTGAATTTCGTATACGCAGCCTGAATGGCAGGCAGATCGGCGGTGAACGGCTGGGCGTATGATGCCCAGAACACAACCAGCAGAACTTTCCCGTCATACTGCCCGGCCGCAAGATCTTTTTGATAGAGCGTTTTGCCGGCGAGTTGCAGTTTATTGCCCGTCAATGTCAAACGCCGCAGGGCACCCTGAGCCTTCACGCCACCTTGTGTCTGTGAGTAGTTTTTGGCAAGCTGCTCGTACCAAGCTCGGGCATCGTCCAGACGCCCCATCAGTTCGTAGCTGATTGCGAGTTGGACCACCGCGTCAGGAGCATCTTCGGACTTTGGCCATTTGCGGGCGAACGCTTCCAGTTGTTCGAACCACCATTTTTGCGTCAACTCACGCGCCTTCTCGCCATCGGCTTTCGTCTTGGCTTTGTCGTCATCTTTCAGCCGGACTGCGTACTCGGCCATCATGCGGCGATACAAAACGTAACCCAGCAGTGTCTCGTTGCTCTTGACCGCATCCTGAAGTGCGATCAACCGCGGCAATCCTGCGGGATACAATCCCGACTGCGTCGCTGTCGACAGACTGTCGGTAAACTGCTGAATCCATTGCTGACGTGATTCATCATCCTTGGCTAAAGCAACCAGCTTTTCGCTCAGGTTCGCGCGAGCAACATTGTAGTCGGCAAATGCCTGAGCCGGAGCATCAGGCTTGGGACTGGCTTCATCAATTTTCTGCAGATCGGCCAGCAACTTCTGCATGTCCGCTGACATTTCGCCCGCACTCCCGCCATCAGGCCGGTCAATGTTTTCACCAAGCGTCGGTTGCATCATCACACCGCCGACAGAAACAACAGACTTACCTGTCGTATCAACGGGCGTCGGAATCTGAGCCAACTTCCAGACGTCGCCAATCAGAATCAATTCGCCAATCGAGATCATTTCGTATTTCTCACCGTTCTGCACCGTCGCCATCGCGTTCTCGTACACGGTGATGTCTCTGGCTGCACCCAGATCTTCACCTAGAATCATGCCCGGGAGAGGTGCATCAAAACGCACCCAAACGCTAGTTTTGTTGAGCACTTTCGAATTTGCCAGCGACGCCTGAACTTTCTTCGGAACATCACTGACTGCGTCCTGGAGCTTCTTCGTCATTTCAGCCGGAAGTCGCAGCGATCGGATATCAGCCTCGTTGAGCAGCACCGTGTTTAGCCGCGCCAGATCGCCACCAGTTATCGCTTCGACCGCGATGCGCGCGGCTTCTTGTGCCGACAGAATTTTCCAACCGTCAATCCGACCGTCTTCATCTTCGTCCAAACCCCAACGCGTGCCACCCCAATTCATCCAGCGGTACTGATCAGGACGCACGTTCTTCTTGGCTTTTGTGTCGCCATTCGTGTCAACTTCGCGGTAAACTTCGAGACCCATATGATAGTAGCGGAACATGTCCGGAACGCTGTCACCGTTGGAATCTGTAAAGCGTCGCAGTACCTGACCAGCCCCGTTTGTGATGACGTAACTGCCTTGTTCCAAGGTGAGGTTGCACTTGGCCATTTCGGCTGCGTCCGGGGTATCGTATTCGACGTCTTTCTGCGTAGGCTTGTATCCCTTAAGCAATTGTTCGGCCGTCGGTTTCGGAGCCTGCGCTTCTGCGTTCAAAGCTGATCCGAATCCGCAAGCCGTTGCCGCCAGAATCATGACGGCTGCTCGAAAACCAGCCCGCACCCGCGATTGGCGAGAGGTCGTGATATGCATCCCTGATACTCCGTCCACTAGAAAATTCATCAAAGTCTGGGCCGCATTCCCTGTAAAGAGGCTCCCACCTGCTTCCTGCGGCAACAATTGCCGAAGTGTAGACAATTCACCGAAATCAAGTCACCCCCGGTTTTTGCAGTGTTCTCTCCTCCCCAAAATTATGGGATTTTGAGACTCAGAAGGCGAGCGGTGCGTCGTGCTCGTTTGTGGTGCAGAAGAACGTCCGCAGGGCTGAGAATTGAATGCCGCACGCGGACCACGTACAACCTGCGAGGGACTGAAGATTCATGGGTAAAAGTACTTTCAAAGTCTGGGAGCATGAACATGACTGGGCAATTCACGGCAATCACAATCTGCGTGTTTCTCCTGCCGAATTCCGGTCTGCTGCGGGCTGACGACCTCAGACAACGTCTGAAAGATGACAACGGAATTCAGACCGATCTTTGGGTCTACAACGACATTCCATCTGCGATGAAAGAAGCCCGACGCCTGAACAAACCATTGTTTGTCACGTTTCGCTGTGTTCCTTGCAAAGACTGTGCGGCGTTTGATGCGGATGTGGCGAACGGCAATGATCGTGTCAAAGCCCTAGCGCAGGAAAAGTTTGTCTCAGTGCGACAGGTCGAAATGAAAGGCGTCGATCTGTCGTTGTTTCAATTCGACCACGATTTGAACTGGGCCGGAATGTTTATTAACGCAGACGGAGTTGTCTATGCCCGCTACGGAACCCAAAGCGCCGAAGGTTCTGATGCTTATAACTCGATCGATGGCCTGCTCAACACCATGCAACGCGTGCTGGAACTGCACGCAGCTTACCCAAACAACAAGCAGGAGCTTGCTGGCAAGCATGGCACGAAACCACCGAGCACAGCCTTGGAAATGCTTGGACTCAAGAATCCGGCAAAGTACGCTCAGGAGACGACCCGCAGCAACTGCATCCACTGCCACAATATTCACGACGCCGAACACCAGCACGCACTCGACACGGGAACGTATTCGCCTGAAATGCTCTGGAAGTATCCTCTTCCGGATAATATCGGTCTGAAGATAGATCGCAAGAGCGGAATTCAGGTTTCAGAGGTGATCGCGGATTCGGCAGTTGCTGCGTCAGGGATCAAAGTCGGCGAAGACATCGTGCGGATGAACGGCCAGAGAATTTTGTCGATCGCCGACATGCAATGGGTCTTGCATCATCTGCCCTACTCCGACACGCATGTTACAATTGAGGGCAGTATGTCTGGAAGACATGAAGTCGCGTTGACCGCCGGATGGAAGAAACATGATTTCTCATGGCGCGGCTCAATGTGGAACGCGCCGCCAAGATTGCAAGTCTGGTTGCCCGAAGTTACAGGTGATGCCCTCGCAAGACTTGGTCTGCCGAAAACAGACTCAGCCTTGGAGGCGCGATGGATTAATAAAGAAGGCGCGGGCGGACGCCAAGCCTTCGCGGATGGACTGCGGGAAAAGGACATTATCATCGCCGCTGCCGGAGAACCCATTCGCATGGACTCCCGCCAGTTTCAGTCGTATCTCAAGCTGAATTACAAAGTCGGCGAACAACTGCCGCTGACGATTCTCCGCGACGGTAAGAAGATGGAATTAAACATCACTTTTGTCGAATAGCAGACTCTCAATTCAGTATCGGCTGCCAGATTCGCCCAGCGATCACCTCAATATGGTCGTCCATCAAACTCTCAAGTGGGCATGATTGTCTCCACCCTCCCCCCCTAGAAATGTAAACGAAAGCTTACAAACTTCGCATATTACCTTGTCTAACATTGCAAAAGGTGTTCAATAATCGACACAATCATCACAACTGATCCAATCGGACCGGGCAAATTCAGAGGGAATTTGGATCGGAGCCGTATTTTCTGGGAAGTTGAGGAGATTGAGAGATGCGTATTTTCCGTGATTTGTGGCACGACGAGTTCGGAGTAATCCTGTCTGCCGAGTTAGTGA
>QWQG01000105.1 GCA_003670925.1 Planctomycetota bacterium
CGCCGGAGTAATGTACTTGGTGCGGATGTCCGTTTCGGTGAGTTGTTTTTTGTTCATGGTGCGAGAGCCAGAACGTAAGGTTGGCGGCGGTTGTCGTCGTGTTGGTATTTGCGTGGAGGCGATGCGGGCAATAGTTCGCGAAACGATCGGAAGCTTTTTGGTTCATCCTGTCGCCGCCAGATGGCACCCCAGGGGCGAAGATTGTAGCTCAGCCGTGGCCAGATGCTACGCATTGACAGGCAGGGACACGAAATGGAGGCGGACGCATCGGATTTACCGCCACAGATAGCCATTGCCAACGACAAGCAGAACGACCGGTATAGACAGCGTTTTGTCGTCCGGAGCTGCCGGAGTTACCAGTTATTGCGCGATCGCACCGTCTGATCGAATCGAATGCCGCGGAAGACTGGTTTCGTTTGCCTGAGTGCAGTAATACAATCGGCGAACATCGGGAATTCATTCGGGGGGATTGATATGAGCGGCGTTACAGTGGAACTGGAACTTCCGCAGGACTGGAAGCGTTTTCAAATGCCGGTGGCCTTAAAGGCTCGGCTGAATTCGTTGCTGGATGAGCAGGATAAGACCGGAAAGCTCAGCAAAGCCAAACGTTGGGAAGCTCAGGCGTTGACGGAACTGGTGGATTTGCTTTCCCTGATGAAGCTGCGGGCGGAACGTGCGGGCCTGAACAACCGATGAGGCCTCAGATTCCCGTGCGACTGATTCGACAAGTTCGCCAACGGGCGGGCGATGTCTGCGAATAGTCGGGCGATATTCCTGATCCTTTGCCGGTCCTTGAAGTAACACCTATGGCGAGGGAGTTTGCCTGGGCATCCTCAAGTGGTTGGCAAGGTCTGGAGACCTTCTTGACCTGGAGGAACCTTGAGCGATTTGGTGATGTACATATGTATCGGCATGATGCTGATCGTACTCACGGAGATTTTTGGTCCGCTTTATGTAATAGCGGTCTTCAGATCAATGTGGCCGCTGCTGACTCGCTCGGCAACGAGTTCCTCGGCAAATCGCTTGACCATCGCGTCGAACGCGGAGAAAGCTTCTGATTTTTTTGTTTGCGGTTTGAGTGCCGTCCATGATGTCCTCCGGGAGAGAAATGACCACGCATCCTGCGATTGTCCCTGAACCTTATAAGATTTCGTCCATTCCTCCTAATGACACTTTTCGCTCATTAACAACCCGCGCAAACCGTGTCCTGCACCCGCCCCGTCTGGGGGGTCGATACTGAGATTGCGGCTCAGACTTCCGTACCCTATGCTCAGTCATATGCGAAGGATTTTGCCGAGGGGTTTTTCCAGAAAATGTGGGCTAAGTTGATTTTTCCAGGAACACTTCTGCCACTGCTGATTCACAGCATCTTTGGTTGTTGCTGGCACCACGTCCATGACGCAGGCAAGTTTCAGTCGGCAGGTTCGTCAATCGCCTCACACGTAGGCCACAGTCATGGTGATAATCCGCACAGCCATCATGCTCAATGTCCCGAAGACAGTGAGCCAATTGTCCCGACGCCATGCCGACACGACAGACCATGTGACGATGTGCGATGTGTGTACATTGAGGCGGAGTTCGTGCGTTTGGAATTTTTCTTGACGTGGTATGAGCATGTCGCCGCATTGAACGTCGGTGGCATGATGTATCGCAGCCTGCTGTCCACGACGCCCGGCAATCCTAATCAGACGCAAAAGGTGCTCGCGGTGATGCAGCACTGCGCGCTAAAGCAAGTCTGGGTGGTCTAGTACACTGCCGGCCGTCCTGTATGTGATGGTTCGTTGTGACTCTGTTGAATGACTATTTTGCAACGTCGTTTCAGAGTCCTCTAGCATTTTTTTTCACCATTTTTTCCGCGTTGCAATCTGAGAGCAACAGTCATGACATCTACAGAAAATACTTCACGCTCTAGGTGGCTCTGGGGCATGGGAATCGCAGCCCTGATCCTGATCGGATTCGCAACACGCTCAAAGTGGTGGGAGCCAACTCAGGATTGGGTACGCGCCGCAATTTCCAGCAATCGCAAGGTCTCATCATTCGAGAGTCTTGAGCATGGAGTCAACGCGAGCGATAAAGATCCGCATGCTCATGCAGGACATGATCAGGGTCTAGGCGAAGGGACGTCTCTGGCATTGTCCGCTCAAGCGCAGGGAAATATTGGTCTCACACCTGACTCTTTGCAGCCGGTCAAACTCGAAACATTTCGGCGTTCCATCACTGTGCCGGGGATAATCGTCGGGCGACCGGGTCGAACCCGCTTAGAAATTTCGACGCCGATGGCTGGTGTAATTACACATGTACACGCAGTGCAGGGAGAAGCCGTTGATCCGGGTACCCTGTTATTTGAACTGCGGATTACTGCCGAAGAATTGGTGTCTACACAGACAAATCTGCTGAGGACGGTCGGAGATCTGGACGTGGAGAACCGCGAAATCGCGCGCCTTTCTAAAGCCACTGAATCCGGGGCCATCTCGCAAAAGACCTTGCTTGAACGTCAATACGCGAAGGAAAAACTGGAGGTCCTCATGAATGCTCAGCGTGAAGCCCTGCGTTTGCATGGACTTTCAGAACGACAGATTGATGACATTACCACGAATCACAAACTTTTGCGTGATCTGCAGATCGTGGCTCCCGGACGCGACAGTCACGGCGCAGAAGAATTGAAGTTATCAAGCACGGAGTTGACTCCTGTGTCGCTTGCGACTAACCAAGGACGACGATTGGTGGATGAGCACGCAGAAGACTTGGAGAGTGCGGGGTACGATGCTTCCGAGTCCCACGATGACTCAAAAATTCCCCTCATTTTGCAGGAAGTTCTCGTCCATAAGGGAGAAACAGTTACTGCTGGAACAACGCTTGGGGCATTGGCGGACTATTCTGAACTTTACATTGAGGGCCGCGCTTTTGAACAGGACCAAGAAGTACTGTCAGTGAGTGCGCAGCGAAACTGGAAGATCACGGCCGTGTTTGAAGGAGCCGGGAACTCTGTCAGCCGAATCGAGAATCTTGATCTGGTCTATGCGGCCAGTGAAATTGATGCGAATACGCGTTCACTGTCATTTTTTGTGCGACTTCCTAACGAAGTTGCACGCGAAGTTCCCTCGCCAAATGGTCAGCGATTTCTGGACTGGAAATACCGTCCCGGGCAGCGGCTTCAATTATTGGTGCCTGTCGATGAATGGGAAAACCAAATTGTGCTGCCGGTAGAAGCACTTGCCCGGGAAGGCGCTGAATCATTTGTCTTTCTGCAAAACGGCGACCATTTTGACCGTGTGTCGGTGCGGGTTACGTATCGCGATTCAGCGCATGTTGTCGTCGCGAATGATGGTTCGGTGTTCCCCGGCGATGTCATCGCACTGCGTGGCGCCCATCAAATGCAGATGGCATTGAAGAACAAATCGGGCGGTGGTGTGGATCCTCACGCTGGACACAACCATTAGAAACGGATGCCATGATGTTGAATTCCATTATTCGATTCGCACTGCGCCAGCGAATCATTGTGTTGGCGTCTGCTGTCCTCGTAACAGGATACGGAAGTTACGTTGCCTTGCATACGCCGATTGACGTCTTTCCGGACCTGAATCGTCCCCGCGTTGTGGTGATGACTGAAGCTCCGGGACTCTCACCGGAGGAAGTCGAATCACTGATTACGTTTCCCATCGAAACAGCACTGAATGGTGCCAACGGTGTCGAAGCAGTACGTAGTTCGTCAGGCGTCGGAATTTCTGTGATCTATGTCGAGTTCGGTTTCAAGACTGATATTTACAACGATCGCCAAGTTGTCAACGAGCGACTGCAACTGTTGCAGGGACGTTTGCCAGATGGTGTGACGCCACAACTCGCCCCGATCTCATCAATCATGGGGCAGATTCTGATGCTGGGGATGTTTAGTGAAGCGGACAAGACGGAACCATTGGAGCTCAGAACTCTCGCCGATTGGGTTGTCCGACAACGCCTACTGACGATTCCAGGAGTTGCTCAGGTTTTCACAATGGGCGGTGGGCGGAAACAATTTCAGATTCTTGTCGATCCGGAAAAGCTTTTGCGTTTCGGTGTTTCCCTGCAGCAGGTCAAGGATGCGGTTGTTAACAGTAATGAGAACGCGACGGGCGGTTATTTGGATCAACAGGGGCCAAATGAGTTGCTTGTGAGGGCATTGGGCCGAGTTCAGACAATTGAAGATATCTCGCAAATTGTTGTCACGATCCGGGAGGGGCGTCCTATCACACTGGCGCAAATTGCGCAAGTCACAGCTGGAGCGCAGAGTAAACGTGGGGACAGTGCGGCTTATGCAAGGGATGATCTTCCAGCGGGGGAAATTATTTCGATCGCCCCAGAGTCCTTGCCGCCTTCACCGTCGGCATCGCATTCATCGCTGCTTGCGAGTGGCTGGTCCGGTGGACCATGTGTCGTCCTGACAATCAATAAGCAACCTGGGGCCGACACTCGTGCGGTGACCGACAACGTATTCAAGGCGATCGAGGATTTGAGTGCCTCGTTGCCGCAAGACATTCGCGTCATTCCGCTGTATTCGCAGAAATCGTTCATTGATCGTGCCATTGAAAACGTGCTTCTCGCTCTCCGTGACGGCGTGTTTCTCGTAGCGATCGTTCTAGTGCTGTTTTTAATGAACGTGCGTACGACGTTTATTACCCTGACTGCTATTCCGCTGTCGCTGGTTATTACGGCTCTCGTCTTTGCGATTAGCGGGATGTCGATCAATACAATGACGCTCGGGGGACTGGCGGTGGCCCTCGGTGAATTGGTCGATGATGCGATCGTCGATGTGGAGAATATCTTTCGGCGACTCAACGAAAATCGCCAGGCCGCAAATCCTAAACATCCACTACTAGTTGTCTATCAAGCAAGTACAGAAGTTCGTAACTCAATCGTGTTTAGCACCATCATCGTGTGCATCGTATTTCTTCCGCTATTCGCCTTAACTGGTATGGAAGGACGTCTATTCGCTCCCCTAGGGATCGCGTACATCGTTTCGATTGCAGCTTCACTGCTCGTTTCACTCACCGTCACGCCAGCCCTGTCTTATCTGTTATTGGGACATTCAAAGATATCTAAACACGTTGCGGACGGATTTGTGTTGCTATTTTTCAAACGCATCGCCAGCCGAATCATCCACTTCAGCCTGACATTTCCGCGATTCAACCTGATCATTGTCGCAATTGGTGTCCTGACTTCCGGAGTCTTTGTCTTGAATTTGGAGCGTGATTTTCTCCCGCCATTCAACGAAGGGTCAATTCAGCTTAATGTGGTCCTCCCACCAGGCACATCGTTGGCCGTATCAAATGAAATTGCTGCCAGATGCGAGCGGCGACTCATGCAGGTTACAGACGTTGTGCGTGTCGGTCGAAGAACGGGTCGAGCAGAACTTGACGAACACGCCGAAGGCGTAAACACCAGTGAATTGATCATAGATCTGAATCCCAGTTCGCATCGTACGCGGGAAGCACAGCTCAACGAAATTCGTGAAGCGATGGCCGATATTCCGGGCGTAGTATCGGCGGTTGAACAACCAATTTCGCACCTAATTTCACACATGCTGTCGGGTGTGAAAGCTCAGATCGGCATTAAAATTTACGGAGACGATCTGGATCTATTGAGGCGTAAAGCGCAAGAGATGGAGCAGGCGGTGAAGTCCGTGCCGGGTGTTGCCGATTTGATGCTGGAACCACAGGTCCTGATTCCACAATTACGAATCGAATTGCGGCGTGACAAACTGACACTCAATGGCCTGACGGCACGCGATGTCAATCAAGTCATTGAGACAGCACTGAATGGAGTCGTTGTGTCCGAAGTGCTAGATGGCCAGAGAACGTTTGATCTTGTTGTGCGATTTGATAAACAAGATCGTGAAAATCTCGATGTACTCCGCCGCTTATCAATCGAACTTCCCGAAGGTGGATCGGTTCCCCTCGAATCTGTCGCCCGGATTTATGAAGCTGGTGGCCCAAACACGATCAATCGTGAAAATGTGCGTCGCCGCATTGTGCTGCAATGCAATGTCAGCGACCGAGGCGTAGTGGATGTTGTGACAGACATCCAAAAGAAGTTAGCCCCCATCACGGCCACTTTGCCACCAGGTTACTTTGTGGAATACGGAGGTCAGTTTCAGAGCCAGAGAGAGGCTAGCCGGATTCTGGGAGTTCTCTTTCTAGTGTCGCTCGTAGGCGTTTTTCTGACGCTGTTTGTCATGTTTCGCTCCGTCAATTTGAGTCTGCAAGTCATGGCTGCGTTACCGATGGCTTTCATCGGCAGTGTGGCCGCGCTCGTTCTGACAGGTCAAACGCTCACGATTGCCGCGATGGTCGGCTTTATCTCGCTAGCAGGCATCGCCTCACGCAATGGTATTCTTCTGCTGAACCATTACCTGCATTTGGTCAAATACGAAGGCGAGACGTGGTCACATTCCATGATTATCCGCGCAGGACTTGAACGCCTTGCGCCTGTCCTGATGACCGCATTGACGGCCGGCATCGGACTGGTTCCCTTAGTGTTGTCCGCGGGTGAACCTGGTAAAGAGATTCTGTACCCTGTCGCGACTGTGATCCTCGGTGGTGTCATCAGTTCCACCCTTCTGGATTTCTTTGTCCATCCCGCGTTATTTTGGCTATGCGGTTTGAAAGCCGCTCAGAGAGTTGTGAATGAAACAATGCAAGAGATTGAGTTGGTTGAGCCGCATGAAGATCTTTTGCATGCGCGGCAAGTCCACAATCCATCCCATTGAGAAACATTGGCTTCGGATGTCATTTATTTTGTGATCAGCAAAGCCAACAATCTTAATCCCCTATTCTCGATTTCTTTTGAGGTATCTTTTATGAAGTATTTTCAATTCGCGTTTCATGCCTGTCGCGTTGTTTGTCTGCCGGTGGCTGGCCTGAGCGCCTTGTGTCTCGCGGGATGCAGTGAGATGGGTTCTGTCCCGTCGCCCAATACTCGAGTCTCACCCGTGGTAACGGATGGCCCACCTCTATCTGATCTAAACGCCGAGCACGCTCATGCCAGTGAGGGGCCGCACCACGGATCTCTAGTGGAACTTGGAAATGAAGAGTTTCACGCGGAAGTTGTGCACGGAGAAAGTGGCCGCGTATCCGTATATATTCTCGACAGTGCCGCACAAAATACTGTTCCCATCGACGCCACAGAACTGACGATCAATATTACCCACAATGGCAAAGCCGAACAATTTAAGCTGCCAGCCGAACGCGATGCTACCGACCCGGAAGGCAAGTCTTCACAATTTTCACTCAAGGATGAAGAACTCGCGAAAGATCTGGACAGTCACGCTGCCTCAGTAAGGCTAGTGGTCATGATCAATGGCAAGTCTTACTCCGGCAAGATCGCACACGCTCACGATGCGGACCACAAACACTAAACATACCCTATATCAAGGGCAGCCCACGGCATGTAGATTTTTCGGCTGTGGTGCTAACTTCACCGCGCCCGCACCAGACATTAGTGAGTTTTCTAGCGCTTGAAGTTCTATTTTGCGGCTTCGGTGATCGACCGGATAAACACCAGAAGATCAGACGCCTCCTGCGCTGTCAGGTCGGCGAGCACTCCGTCTGGCATCAGAGACTTTGTGCTCTTCTGCAGTTCGTCAATGTCGGTGGCTGCAATCGTAATCTTTTGGCGGTCGGCTAGCCTGAGAACCACCTGACTTGGCGACTGGCTCTCGATTAGGCCATTGAGCACAAGGCCGTCTTTGGTGAGGATCGTCCACGTCGCGAACTTGTCATCGACCTTCTGCGATGGTTGCACAATTTCCTGCAGTAGTTCCGACGTGTGGACGTATTTCTTACTGATCTCCCTGAGCGTCGGACCGACAGACAAAGCCAACTCGTCAGTATGGTGACAGGCTCGACAGCGAGCCGCATCGCTGAAGAAAATCAGGCGACCACGCAGCGCATCGCCTGTTTGAGAGAGTACCAGCGACGGTTCAAATGTTCTTCCCAGAGTTTTCTTTCGCAGTGACTCGGGGATGAAGTTATCGAACAATCCGCGAACGTCGCTGCTGGCGTTACGCACTGTCTCGATCACGGTTTCGCGATCCGCAGGTGTCAGATCCCCTGCATGCATTCGCACCATTAGGGCCAGCGACCCTTCGGTGCCGCTGGTCAGTTGCTGGATCGCCGCAGTACGAGTTTCAGGATTGGAACCGCTGCGTTCTAGCGATGCAAGAGCGGTTGCCGGTAATGATGCAATGACTAGCGGATCAGACAACTTTGTAGACGGCTCGACAGGCAGCGATCCAATCCAACGTGCGATTAACGAGATACCATGGCTGTCGACCACCTGAGATCCAACGTACGGCATCCGCGCGTAGCCGAGTTTGGACATGCGATACATCAGCACCGATCTAAACGGATCGCCCGGCACTATGATCTTTGCCTGCTGCATTCCAAAAGTACCGATGTTAGTCCCTTTGTTCGTCGCCATCTGCTCAAAGGAGAGATCCTTCGTCAGGAAAAATGACACGATCGCATTTCCGCCCTTATGGTGGCACATGCTGCAATTGCCATGCAGATACGAGCGTGCTCGGTCGGTCAAATCCAGAGACTCGTCCTGTGGATTCACCAACTGAAATACCGGGCTGCGGGCATCATCCGGAATTGTGGCGATCACTTGCTGTTCTAACAGGGACTCAAGCTGATCGGTGCTGCTGACGGTAGTGGGACACAGCGTTGTGAGTTGATTTCCCACAAAGCCGAGCACAAAACCCGGTCCGGCGTTATGGCAGAGGCGGCATTCATTGATGGCACTCGTATGCCACGTACGTTCCGTAAACTGACCAGCGGCATTTGCAGCAGGCCACTGCACAGTCCGGGTCATGCCAACGGAACTGACAAGCTCCGCATCAGTCCCCGCGTCGTTCCAGCGATAACTGTAGGGATTCCAGACTCCGTTCTGGAACTGTAGGATCTGAGTTTCGATGGGCTTCGTCGGATTGCCATCATGATCCGGGATTGAAAGCTGCTTCGCAAACACAGTTCCCTCCGGGTACCGACCGCGGACACCATTGTGAGACGCCAGTTCAATTCGCGCATGGTCCGGGACTGCGACAAATCGCTGAGCCACCGCGCCGTCGGTCCATTGAGGCACAACGACGTCATACTCCACGACGCCAGCGGCTGGCTGAAGCGGCGCCACTGATTTGAAAATGCCTGTCTGGCTGAGCAGTCGCGGGAAATCAGCCGATAGGTCTTCGACATTGTTAGGCAGCAATTCGTAAATCTGCCCTGTCAGGTCGTAGTCAAGGACATAAAGTTCCCCCGCTGCACCTTCCATAAAATCCACGATGCGGAGATCGGTATCGACAAGGGTTCGGCCGACAAACGATCCGTCTGCTGTTCGTCCGACAGACCAAATTGTCCCAGTAATGTAATCGCCATAGACAAATTCACCGTCAAGGGTCTTCAGTTTTTCGCCCCGATAGACAGGACCTCCAATCACGGAATTTGCCTCCGAATGGTGATGATCGCGAATGGGAGGAGTGATCGGCGTCGGTCCCACACCAACCTCACTTCGCAGCAAGGCTCTGCCTTCCATAACTGGCCAGCCGCAATTCGTTCCGTTGCCGACGAGGTAAATCATTTCCCATGTTTCCCAACCATTGTCGGCGACATAGACTTCGCCCGTCTGATGGTCGATCCCGAATTTCCATGGATTCCGCAAGCCGTAGGCGAAAATTTCAGGCCGCGCCGTTGTGTGGGTTATGAATGCGTTGTCTGCGGGTATCGAATAGTTCTTACCGTTGGCCGGATGATCGACATCAATGCGCAAGATTGAACCGAGTAGATCCGTCACGTCCTGACCCGTCGTCAATCCGTCAGGGGGATTGGGCCCTGACCCATCTCCGGTTGCGATGTACAGCAACCCATCACTGCCGAATCGCATGCAACCGGCATTGTGGCCGCCTGAAGGCCAAGTGATCATCACAGTTTCGCTTTTGGGATCGATCACAGGCACCGCATCATGTGTCATCTCAAATCGAGACACACGCGTATGTGAACCATTTTCAGGATGCACGAGGCACAAATAAACGAAACGATTCTGCTGAAATAGCGGATGTAACACTGCGGCAAACAGTGAAACTTTTTCGTGAGCCAGATTTTGCAGATTCACCGTAAGATCTGCGGCGACAGCGGCGGCTTTAGAGAAGGTGAAGATCTTCCCGTCCATTTCTGTTACCAGCACGCGGTCTGTCCCAGGAATCTCCAACAAACTTGTCGGATGATCAAATCTTATCTGAGGAAACGCGGGAACAATTCGAAATGCTTCCGGAGGCGTCGGCGTCCCACGCAGTCGGGACGTAGTCCATGCCTCCCGTGGTTGCACCATCATGCCCGACCTCGCAGCAGGAGATGTTGACTCCGCCGACATCCCTGATGCGCCACGCACAACACAAACCATCAGAATTGCAATCAACCAAGTTTTCCGTAGCTCTACGGTCATAGCAGTCAATTCCCTCTTACACAATTTACGCACGGCGCATCCCAGAAAGCGTGCAGAACCTCTGTTAGAAACGTACTCCGAGACATCTTCCTCGGAGAACATAAGTCTTCGTCCGGGATCAGCAGTCAGAAATTAAACACACGAAACCGCTTATGGTATCCCATAATCTCGGCGAAAATGCTAACTCATGGACATGTCTCAACAAACCGCTCCTGACGCATCATATCACCAGCGACGATGCTTGTGTTAACGGCGGTGAGAAACCGTAGCGCTTGGCGGGTGGTAACGGGTGGCGGAATCGTGGAGCGACCATATGTTCAGTTGGCGACTTCTTAATCGCGTGGAAGCCCGCCATCATGGCTGGGAACAGCACATTCGTTGCCGGCGTTTTCAGCAGTTTCGAGGTCACCACTCGGGGTGCTGGAATCTCGTTATGCGAGTCTCCCGGACTCGCCCCACGCGATTTTTCCGTGCGGAGCTGGTAATGGGTTTCGGTTGTTGTCAGTCGCAGGGCTGCCACAGAACGCTGGTCAGTGCGAGGGCCAGAAATGAGACACGGGGGCGTACCGCTGCCAGCTTCGGAGCTTAATCCAATTCCGAAGGGCGAGCAGGGTCTCCGGTCTATGGCTCAAGGCGTTGCTGCTGATGAAACCAAAACTTGCAAAGCCGGAGTTGACGGTCTACGACTTCTTTTGCGAACTGGCGACACTCGGCGGCTTCCTCGCGCGAAAACACGACGGCGAACCCGGCTGGCAATCCATCTGGACTGGCTACAAAAAACTCCATGGAAGAATCGAAGGCATGAAATTATTGATGTCCTGAATGCAACATTTCGGGGGTAATGACAAGGGGCGGTTATCGCCAAACGCCACGGTTTCTCGCCGCCGTTGACAGGGTCGCTGGAAAGTCCGCCGCGTCAACCGCAGTGCGAGCGTGGATGCTAGCGTGTGAGCGATCGCTGGAAAACCTAATGAAACGCGGGATCAGAGATCACGCCGAAATCCGCGACAACGCCCATCGTGGGCTGTAAGGTACGATCCAACTGTTGCGGACACCCACTTAAGGTTATCGTGAGCAAAGGTCTGCTGCATGAATGGCACCACGATACCTTTGGATATCGCGGTATCAGACTTTTTGATCGGACAATCTTTTCTATGGAACCAACACAATCAATCTCAGCGCTACGGGCGGCGATGAAGTCGGGAACCCTCACCTCCACGGCACTTGTCGAACAGTGCCTTGCCCGTATTAAAGCTGGGGATGGGGAATTGGGGGCTTGGGTATCGGTAGATGTCGGCGGTGCGCGAGCGGACGCTGAGCGAGCTGATAAAGAGCTAGCTCGAGGCGTTGTGCACGGCGTGTTACATGGCATTCCGATCGGCATCAAGGATATCGTCGATGTCGTCGGCACCGTGACTGGCGCTGGTTCGGCTTTGCGCATGAAACTTGAGGCACCCGCTGCACGAGACGCGACGTTGGTTGCTGCGCTACGTCGAGCGGGTGGAATCATCATCGGTAAAACGGTGACTACTCAATTCGCATGTTTTGACCCGGCGTTGACGCGTAATCCATGGGGCGCTGATCGCACGCCGGGAGGATCATCGAGCGGTTCAGCGGCGGCCGTCGCGGCCGGCATGGTGCCCGCGGCAATCGGCTCACAAACAGGTGGCTCGATCACGCGACCTGCGGCGTACTGCGGTGTTTGCGGAATGAAGCCGACGTTCCAGACCGTGCCGCTTGACGGCGTTATTCCGGTAGCACCATCACTGGATCATCCCGGTCCCATTACACGAACAGTGGGTGATCTGCGCGTGATGCTGCAGGCGATGACCGAGACCGCGTGTGTGGAATCCGAACTCCCTGCAATGTCCCACCTGAAACTCGGCCGCCTGCGACATTTTTTTGAGGATCGTATCGACCCACAAGTGCGGGATGCACTCGATGCGACGATCGAGCGGTTTGTTTCCGCTGGGGCGACAATGGTTGACATTGACGTCCCGAGCGAGTTCTCAGACGTGCTGCTCCACCATCGGCGGATCATGGCAACAGAAGCGGCGTTATGGCATCGCGAGCGATTCCGGAACCATCGCGACGACTACGGACCCCGGATTGCGTCTCTGCTTGAAGAGGGCTTGGGAACCAGTCTCGCCGACTATTCTGCGTCGAAGGCGCATCAGTTGGCGCTGACTAAAGCAATGGCTGCGTTGTTTCAGCATCGAATCGACGCGTTGTTGACGCCTGCAGCCATTGGACCAGCTCCGGATGCCACCACAACGGGAGACCCATGCATGAATTCCCCGTGGAGTTACACGGGTCTCCCGACGGTTTCATTTCCGATTGGCCTGAGCACTGAGCGACTCCCTTTAGCAATTCAGCTTGTAGGTCCGCATCGACACGACTGGCAACTGCTCAACGTCGCGGAAGTCTGCGAACGCTTGCTCCCGCCTGTAGCTTAATCGAGTTATTAAAAAGCATTTCAATGACGTGCGCTGCCGTCAGTTGTGGAGTGCGTGTGATTTCCTGTCACAGATTTGGTTTAACGACGCAGGCGACCCAACTGCGTCGACCGAAAAAATGGGCAATTGAATCTGGTGACATTTCGACTGGAAAGACTGAGTTTGGTGCCTGATCATTCCACACGAATGATCCGTTCACCCTTGAGGATCTGGCCGTTCGAATTCGTGGCACGCACCTGAATGAGATGCGTGCCTTTCTGTTCCGCCGCTGTCAACGTGGCTTTCCATAGGTGGGGACAGACCATCGGTTTCGCCAGTTTTCGCCACGGAAGATTGGCCGGCAGCATTGGCTGTTCTTCATCAAACAGTGCCTGAAAGAGTGGGTCTGTTTCATTTTCGGTCTTCAGCATTGATTGCCAGTCACGGTCGTTTATCCGCCATTCGACAACGGCATCAGGAAAAGCATTGAACACGTTCGCGCGAAATTCTTGAGTCATGGCATCGGCCAGCGGCACGACTTCCGGAGCCGTGATTCGAATCTGCTCACTGGGACTCCGCCGTGCGGCTTGATAGTCCAGCAGATAACTAGTGCCCTCAAAATGCATGATCGTGTAACCGTTCGGGGTGCCGTCTGCACACATCGTATGCGGGATTCCGTGTTCATCCGGCTTCCCTGACCACCACGCGCCGCACACGGTGACGTTGATCATGTGATGATGTGGTTTTTGGCCTTGCCAGCCGTCGGAGTCCGTCAACATCACATGTTCGTGATGATGCGTGTGCCCCGCGAGTGAAATACAGTGTTCGCGTGATTCCAAGAGCCGCAGTAATTTTTCACGGCGGGGTTCAATCCACGGTGTGGACTTCACAAGGGGAATATGCATCATCGCCACAACAAGCTGATCTTGGGGTACATGTTTCAGATCGTTTTCGATAAACGTGAGTTGCTTTTCACTTAGTCCAGAGCGGTAGAGTTTTTTTTCGCCTTCTTTGACCCAGTGAATATCATCCACCACGATGAAATGGATGGAGCCGTAATCAAATGAAAAATAGGCTGGGCCATACACGCGTTCGTATGTTTCGTCGCTCAACTCATCCGTTTCGGCGGCGAAATTGATATCGTGATTTCCAATGACGTTGTACCATGGGATCCCGATCTTCCCCACAGTCCGATTGAAACTTTCGAAGAGGCTCAAATCGTCGAATAAAATATCACCAAGCGTCACCCCAAACGCCGCGTTTACACCCACGAGATTATCCACAACGTCATGCGCGATGTAGTCAATTTCCTTCTGATCGCGGGGCTGTGGGTCGCCGAAAAAAATCACGTCAAAGGCTGTTGGTTCTTCCACACGATACAAGGGAAAATCAATTTCGGCGGGCAATGGTCCCGTCGGTTCGACGCCGGGGAAACCGAGATCTCTGGGTGAACCTGCGGGCTTATGAATGTAGTAGAACCGAGACAAGTGATCCTTGTCGCTGACAGTCCGGTAGCCACTGGGTTTGATCACAAACACGATTGAATCGTTATCGACCGCCAGCGTATATCGACCGTCGGCGTTGGTTGGTACGACGTCGCGGCCATTTGAAACACGCACACCCGCGATGCCTGTTTCGTCCGCCTCACGCGTGTGATTGCCGTTTGTATCTACAAACACAACACCTGTCGCAACCGCATCATCAGCATGTGCCCCCGAGATTGAACTCAGCACATAGGCGACCAAACAAATTAACGCCACGGTTTTGAGCTGTAGCATGAGCTGGGATCTTTCGTGTTGGGTTGGCTCGGTTTCGTCTGCGAAATCATTCTTCCTGATTGTTGCGACATATTCCTTGGTTCGTCAGACGGTAAACACACGCGTAGTCGTGCAAACGGCATTATTCTGGTAATTCTGAACCATCTTCATCCACATGCGGAGGCACAGGTTCGCCAGTGTCATTTGCCCTAGAAACATGGCGTTCACGCGGCGGAGCTGGGCCCATATACTGGTAGAACTGACATTCCAGCCTGCCATTGTAGAGTTTTCTGCGGCGTGGCGCGCGGCGACCGAAATGTTTTTCGAACCAGGTGTTTGATGTGATCACGTAGAAACTCCATGTGGGCAGAGAATCGTAGACGCGGCCGAGTTCCCGATAAACGGCCTCCACTTCTTCTGGTTGGCCCATCCGTTCGCCATAGGGTGGGTTGCAAACGACCACGCCGTATTCGCGGATGGATTTGAATTCACTGATTTCTTGGACGCGAAATTGGATGTCTCCGCCAACGCCGGCTTCGGCAGCAGTCTTTTCAGAATGCCGGATGGCGGCTGGGTCATGGTCGAAACCCTGAATCGGCTCGAGCATTTTTGGCTGTCGCAAATCTTTGGCTTCGGTGCGCACATCCTTCCACATTTTTCGGTCCATCCACGGCCAGTCCTCGGCGATAAAAGAGCGTCCGGAGCCTGGGGCAATGTTGCGACCGATTAAAGCGGCCTCGATCGGAAGCGTCCCACTTCCGCAAAATAGATCAACAAACTGTCGATCACGATTCCAGTAACTCAATTGCAGCAAGCCGGCTGCCATTGTTTCACGCAATGGTGCCGGACCAGCGAATTCGCGATAACCACGTTTATGAAGTCCGTCGCCCGACGTATCAATGGTCAGCGTTGCCACGTCTCGCAACAAAGACACTTCGATGGCAAACTCTGCTCCGGTTTCATCAAAACGAAAACGGTTGTATTTTTTCTTAAGGCTTTCCACGATGGCTTTTTTGACGCATCCCTGCACGGAGGGTACGGCATGGAGTCTTGATTGCACACTGCGCCCTGCGACCGGAAATGACGCATTGACAGGCAGCAGGTCACTCCAAGGAAGATCAACGGTCTTGTCAAACAACGCTCCAAAATCTGGTGCGTGAAACTCGCCGACTTTGATCAACAGGCGGTCCGCGGAACGCAGCCACATATTGCATCGCGCGATATCTCGTTCATCTCCGGCAAAATGAACTTTGCCGTCCAACGTCCGCGTGTCAGAATAGCCCAGTCGTTCGAGTTCCCTCGTGACGACAGATTCCAGTCCGAAAGTTGTAGTGGCAATCAATTCAAAGCGCGGCATTTGAGGAAATCGTGAGTTGAGAGTGAGTCTGAAATTTTCAAAGAACGAAGCCATAGGAGGGATATGGGTTCGAGTCATGGATTGGACGAATGCGCGGACTCAGAGTCAATCCATGCCCGTTGCCGATACGCAGATTGCTGAGATTGGGGCAATTGTTCGTCATAATCGGCGTCGAATTGTCGGAGAGAGCCAAGGTTTAGCGAGGCGAACGCTTGCCAACGCAGCCTGAATCCGGGTGATATGACAGACGACATCAGGCACGCTGCGTGCGATGCGGAAGTCGGAGGCATGGAGTTTCTGTTCCAGAAGTGTTAGCGCAACCAGCATCGTGTCGTGGAATGCTTGCAGTGCATCGTCGCCAAGTTCAGTCCTGAGCAATACTGTTTGAGTAGCTGTGCGCTCGCGTTTGAGCATCGCCAATGAGGTGTGCTGACTGCGATACATGAGACCAGCGACGAATGCGCGGCGGAGGCGGCCCTCGGGGTCAAACTGATACACCGGATCCGAACCGATGAAAATGCTCATGGCAGAATTGGAGCGAAATCCGATGGTAATTAGCGAATCAAAACTTGGGACAGACAATTCAACTCGATCCGGCAGGGCGACGGCCTCCCGCATCAGGTCTTCGCGATCGTCTGGATGTAGCGTCATGATTGTTTTACCTTTCCACTTCTTGCAATTTCAGGGAGTATACCAGTTCTTGGATCTCAACATGCGGCCCGACAGGAAATCCTATGTCTGAAGAAATCACGGCTTTCCATGAAGCTGGGCACGTTTACGCGGCGCTCTACGTCGGGGCGAAGGTACGGTCTGTCACCATCGATCCGGACAACGATGACGGGCCGAATCGATCCGGTGATACCGTGGTGCTCTGGGATCGTCGCCGCTTTTCCCAGCAGGAGTTAATGGAAAAAGGGGCATGGGTCGCGTTGGCTGGTCCGGTAGCGGAGATGATTCATGCGGAGAAGCCTTTTCACCCGGCGGTAATTGCCGAATGGCGACAGGACTGGGAAACAGCATGCGAATGCCTTGCCGGTATCGGTAATGTCCAGCAGCGTTTCGCGTGCTTGGAACAGTTCACGATTGATCTTTATCAGGCATTCTCACAGGATCGTCACTGGGCTGCCATCGGTGCCATAGCAGATCACTTGTTGGCCCACGAAACCTTGGATCAAGAAATGCTCGAGGAGATCGTAGAGCCATGGATGATGGACTCCTGAGCGGAGCAATCGGATGCCGGGATGGAGCATGCTTGCGACGCGACAGAACACGTTCTCCGAGCATAACTATTTAGGATTTTGCAAAGTTGCAATGAGGCATTGGCCGAAGTCCAGAGATGGTGTCTCACAAATCAGGGTTAAACGAGGATTAAACAACGTGAAAACAATCGCAAAACGTTTGGCCTAAACTTGGAAAATGTGGACTTTGATGTGACGTTTTGATGTCTAAAGGCGTCTGAATGGTGTTCAAATGATGGAAACCTGTGGTGCAAGATGTCTAGAATCAGGGGGCTTGCGGTTCAGGCACGCTGCTGATCGTCGAAAACCTGATGATGAGAGCAGCGTTTGTCACGCAAGCATCCAATCTAATCTGTTTACAGCTTTGCTGGAGTCAACAATGAGGCATGTTTCTTGGCTGTTGCGTTGCCTATCCGTTGTCGGGCTGTTCGCATCGATTTCAATGCCGGCTGGCAATGTTCGTGCGGCGGACGTTCAGGATGAATTGCAGCAACGGCAAGTCCAGCTTACAAATGCCTTAAAAAAAGTACGTGAGGCGGTCGTCGGTGTCTCCGATGGAATGGGTGTTGGAAGTGGCGTGATCGTCACCGCTGACGGTATTGTCCTCACCGCGTCCCACGTTGTCACAACACGCAACCGCCGGTCTCGCAATGAATCAGCCACAATCACAATGGCGGATGGTCGCCAGCTTGCAGCGACAGTGCTGGGTAAAGACCGAGATTCTGACGCGGCAGTGCTGCGAATCAACGCCTTGCCAGATGATAAATCCAGCTTCCCTTACGCGGAAATGGGACGCGTGTCCGAATCCAAAGTCGGGGAGTATTGCTTCGCTATGGGGCATCCGGGGGGATACCGTCTGGAACGCGAAGCCCCGGTGCGCTTCGGAAGAATCCTATCGATCGGGAATCGGACGGTGGTTTCGGACTGCGCCATATTGCTGGGAGATTCCGGTGGCCCGCTGTTTAGTCTGGACGGCAAAGTTATTGGGATTCACAGCATGATCACAAGTTTGATCATCGAAAACCGGCATGTGTCAATCGACAGTTTCCATCACGACTGGGATCGATTGCTGGCAGGCGACCGCTGGGGCCACTTGAGATCCACAGACAATGATCTTGTGCAGTCGGGATTTTTTGGGGTGCATTTAACATGGAAAGACTTCACGCCGATTATCGCGGATGTCATCCCGGACACGCCCGCTGAAAAAGCAGGTCTGAAGCCCGGTGATGTGCTGCTGACGGTCGAAAAAAACAAGATCGCTGATCGGTTAGACCTGAGCACAACCTTGGATCTGCTCGAGGAAGACCAGGAGATCGAAATCGGGATCCTGCGGGATGGCAAAGAAACCAGCCTCGCACTGGTCACAGGGGACGATACTGAAGACATGGAAAGCTCCGACGATGAAGACGGTCCGCAGCCTGAATCGAATCACGCAGAAGATCCAGATCGTGAACAAGAGATCATAGATCAGCTGAGTGAGAATCGGGCAATTGGTACCTTCGAAAAACGTTCCTCTCTGGAACTGGGTCAATTTTCGACAGCAGTCAAGCCGAATCTGAACAGCATCGTCTCGATCCGTGACGGTGGTTTGTTAATGTGTCTCGGAACTGTAATGTCTACGGATGGATATATTTTAACAAAGGCGAGCGAACTGCACGGCGCGATTGATCCGGAAGTTATTCTGCCAAGCGGTCGCCGTTTCAAGGCACAAGAACTGGCAAGCGACTATGCGTTTGATCTGATGCTGCTCAAAGTTGACGCCACGGATTTGCAGCCTGTGTCTCTCATGCGAGAGGCTGCAAATGTCGGCGACCTCGCGGTGTTACAAAACGGCAAAGGTGAAGCACTCATCCCCACCGTGATCAGCGTCAAGACGCATTCCATGGAAGGCGCAAACAAGGCCTTCATGGGAATCCGGATGGCGGAGGATGACAACGGCGTCCGAATTGAACGTATTCTGCCAGGGGGTGCCGCCCAACGCAACGGGATGAAGCCGGGTGACGTGATCATGTCGCTGAATGGACGCACCGTAGATCGAATGATGACCTTAATCGACGCGATTGGTGGGTTCAAACCGGGCGATAAGATTTCGGTGCGATTCATGCGTGAAGATAAAATCCGCACGATCGACATTCTACTTACGTCCAAGTTTGTCAATGACGATACGATGCTGCCGTTGTACCGCGACCAACAATTCGAAGGTCAATTCGCAAGCACGCATGCGGGGGGATTTCCGCAAGCCATCCAGATCGACGCCGATGTTTATCCTCGTCAGGTAGGTGGCCCGTTGCTGGGGTTAAACGGAAAAGCTCTTGGAATTGTAATCGCACGCGCCGACCGTTTCCCAGCCTTCGCAATTCCTGCCGACGCCGTGGCTACCGTGTTTGAGCAACTGAAGATTGAAGCGAAAAACAAGGCGAATCCGTAAGACCATGTTGCTGTCGAAGCGTTATGCATCCAGCGTTGCTGTGATGCAACAATGAAACGACTCGACACCGAGATTTTGCGTCTACCAGTCGCCAAGTTCCTGAGACAGTTCAACCCAGCGCTCTTCAACTTCGGCCAGTTCTTTGGCGATCGTTTCGATCTGAGTGTGCAATGCCATCGCTTTCTTTGCGTCAGAAGTATTCAGCATCTCCGCGTTGAGAGCTTTCCGCTGATCGTCAAGCCGGGCAATGTTTTTTTCCAGATTGCGAAGTGTCTTCCGCTGCTGGTGAATGTCTTTTCCGGATGAAGGTTTTTCGACCTTGCTGCCCGCTCCTTTTCCCGCTGGAGCACTCGCCATACGGTTGGACGCTCGTTCGCGTTCGCCGTCTTCGATCTCTTTATTCACGTAATAAATGTAGTCATCGTATTTCCCCACATAGTTCCGGGCGCGACCGTCGCGGACTTCAATAATGCTGGTGGCGATGCAACGCACGAAGTGGCGGTCGTGGCTGGTGAATAAGACCGTGCCTTTGTAGCTAAGCAGAGCTTCCGCCAGCGACTCGACTGTCTCCACATCCAGATGGTTGCCAGGTTCGTCGAGTACCAGAATGTTGTATGTCCCCAGCAACAGCCCAGCCATACACAAACGGGCTCGCTCGCCTCCGGACAGAACTCTGATCGGCTTCTTCGTATGAGCACCGCGAAACAACAATGATCCGGCACAGGCCAGACAGTCCTGAGTTGTCGTGCCAGGTTTGGCCTTGTATTCGAGGTATTCCAGGACAGTCTGGTCCGGTGGCAGCGTGGTATAAACGTGTTGCGCGTAAACCCCGATCTCGCAGCCGTAACCCCACTTCACTTTGCCATCGACTGGTTTGAGCGAATCGACGAGTGTTCTCAGCAGCGTCGTTTTTCCCTGACCATTGTCACCCACAAACGCAGCACGTTGCTGATGCAGAATTTCCAGTTCGATGCCGGACGCCACGGCCTTGCCGTCATAGCCGATGCTCAGGTCCATACAGCGAACCGCAGGCCCCTGACGCGGTTCAACCTGTGGGGCCCGAACGTGTGCCCTGGGCAGATCGACTTCAATTTCTTCCAGTGACAACCGGTCAAGCTGCTTTTGCTTCGAACGGGCCTGACTGGCGCCGGTCGCACGAGCCTTGTTCTTGTCGATAAATCGCTGCAGTTGTTTCTGCTTTGCCAGAACCGAAACGTTGGTGCGTTCAGCCCGGACCTTTTCTTCCTCGACCTGTTTCAGATATCCGGCGATCTTGCCGTTATACATCGTCAATTTACCGCGATTGATATCGAGTGTCTGATCGCAGGTGGCCGTGAGGAATTCACGATCGTGCGACACGATGAGGCAGGCGGCGGGAAAGTGCTTCAGAAAATGTTCGAGCAGAATCTGGGTGCGCAGGTCGAGAAAGTTCGTAGGCTCGTCCAGCATCAGCAGATTTGGATCATGTAACAACAACGCCGCGAGTTTGACGCGTGTCTGCCAGCCGCCGGACAGTCCCTTCACAGGACCATTCAGGTACAAGCCTTTCAGTTCAAATTCAGCGGCGACTTCGCCGCACTTCCAGTCGGGTTGACCGCTGTCGCGGATCAGAAAGTCGAGTGCAGATTCTTCCGGCAGGAATGGATCGTGCTGTCGCAGGTAGCCGACGCGCAGATTCGGCGAACGCATGACGGAACCACTGTCGAGTTCCTCATCGCCCAAGAGCACGCGCAATAGTGTGGATTTGCCGGCTCCATTACGTCCGATAAATCCGACCTTTTCGTCTTCGTACAAAGTGACGTTAGCGTTGTCGAGAAGCATCTGGTCGCCAAAACTCTTGACGCCGTCGGTGAGTTGGATCAAAACTGACATAGGATCAGAAAAAACCTGTTTTTGACACGAAATTGAATTTCAAAACGCGGTTTAACCGCCTCATCGCACTCCATCAAGGACGATCTTCCTGTTTTCCCGCCGTCGGGTGGGAATCTCCTAATTTTATTACAAAGCTGCGTGCGAATGGCGATTCCTCAACTGAAAAACGGTGTCTTCGCGTCGCGAGTCTGTGCGTGACACGATCGAAAACAACTCGCTGAGGGGATGATCTTCAGAGATGATGCCCTTTCGTGTTTGAGAGCTGTGCCGTACAACCCGTGTTCGGAGACACGATTTCGCGGATTATAGGATGTGAGATTTTTTCATGGTTGCAACGAACGATACGACGGTACTAATTTTTGGAGCATCAGGCGATCTTACATCTCGTAAGCTGATTCCTGCCTTGTTTCGCTTATCACAACAGCAGTATTTATCGGTTCGCTCTCCAGTCATTGGAGTGGCGCGGCGTCCGAAGTCGCATGACGAATTCAGAACTGAGATGCGTGAGAAAGTACAGGCCCGTCTGGGATTGGACAAGTTTGATGCGGCAGCGTGGGATGTCTTTGCAAATCAACTGTTTTACCAACAATTGGATCTGACAGACGCCAGTGAGTACGCCATGCTCAAAACCTCGGTTCAAGCGATCGAATCTCAAGTGGGGGCGGGAAATGATGCGTCACGGATTGTGTATCTGGCGACCACTCCAGACTTAATTGCGCCGGCCGTTGAGGGGTTGGATGTGTCGGGCATGATTCCACCACGGGAATCCAAATCGATCCTGCGTGTGGTCGTGGAAAAACCATTCGGACGCGATCTGAAATCGGCTCAGGAATTGACATTAACATTATCGCGGCATCTGCAGGAAAGTCAGATTTATCGCATCGACCATTATCTCGGTAAAGAGACCGTCCAGAATATTTTACTGTTCCGATTCGGGAATGCTATCTTTGAACCACTGCTGAATCGCAATCATGTCGATCACATTCAGATAACAGTTGCTGAAGAGCTGGGCATGGAAGGGGCGCGTGGTGGATACTACGACACATCAGGAGCAATGCGGGATGTCTTGCAGAATCACGTGCTTCAATTATTGTGCCTGATTGCAATGGATCCTCCATCGCTCTTTCAGGCCCGCGAGATTCGCGATGAAAAAATGAAGGTGCTGCAAGCTCTTAGACCGGGTGTCAGCGGTCCGATCGAAAACTGGGCGATTCGAGCTCAATATACGGCAGGGCTCGTTGATGGTCAGCCAACGCTCGGGTATCGCGAAGAAGATCGTGTCAACCCGAATTCGAATCGCGAAACGTATGTGGCCATGCGCGTCGCACTCGACAATTGGCGTTGGGCGGGTGTACCCTTCTTTTTGCGGACAGGTAAACGATTGCCGAAGCAGATGACCGAGATCGCAATCCAGTTCAAAAACCCTCCGTTGAATTTGTTTTCCACCGTTGAATGTGACGGCGACTTGTGCGACCTCGTTGAAACTCGCCCCAATACCTTGATTCTGCGAATCCAGCCCCAAGAAGCAATCTCATTGCGGTTTTCCACCAAACGCCCGGGCATGAATTATCAGGTCCAGCCAGTGTCGATGGATTTTGAATATGGGGCACATTTTACGGCGCAGTTGCCAGAAGCTTACGAACGCCTATTGCTGGATGTGATGCGCGGCGATTCAACCTTGTTTACACGCAGCGATGAATTGGAAGCCGCATGGCGATTCGTAACGCCAGTCTTAGAATCATGGGAAAGCAGTTCTGCGGCTCCCGATTTTTACCCCGCCGCCACATGGGGACCCAGATCTGCAGATCAACTGATTTCCGAAACCAAGGCATGCTGGCGCGCCCCGAAATGACAGGCCACGTGGCGCCGCGAACCACCGGGATGCAGTCCGCAGCTGAAACTCGAGATCGAACCCAGCCGAGGGATCTTGCATCAGGGTTTGCGAAAACGTGGTTCATTCCTTTGTCTTGAAGGTTGTCAGTCCATCCGCTTTCGCTTTTGACACCGTCATAAAGACTAGCTTCTTTCCGGTTTCATCGACGACGAGCGCCATGGGGTCGCGTTCTCCTGCGTATTTTGTGAAGATCGTGTCAATGGCTTTCAGTGCTGTCACATTGCCAAGGTTGTATGTCTGTGACATATTCTGGGTGAACCCGGCCGCTTTGAGTGCGTCGCCGTCAATGGAGATTTCGGTCTTGATGGAATCGCCAATATAACCCAGTGCTTCTTGGAGCGGTGTCGCGCGAAAATCGATGAGCATTTTGAGTTGCAGGCGATCGGCAATTTTATCTGGAACCTTCGTCATGTCGGTCTTAGTCAGATGCGAATCGTCAGCGAAGTTCGTCAAGAGGGACTGGTTCCAAGTCAACATCGCTCCCGCAGCAAGGTTGGCTGCTGCATGTTGCGGCAGCAGTGTGATGAGTCTGACACCAGCAGGATCAATGTGCGTAGTCGTGCCAATTTCGAAAGCTTTCATCATCGCCGGGAAGCGTCCGATGATGCCGCGGGACCCCACTGTGGCCGGTCGCATCATCCGGACGCCGCTCAGGATCTCATCCGCAAGGTGCGACAGCTTGCCTTGCGTAAATCGCTGCAGCTTTACCGGTGTGCTGGCCTGTGTCTGATGCAGTAAGGTCTCCATGAAAACGTTGGGCTCGAGGTGCATACTCCAAGAAACGGTCTGCACATCTTCGCCAAACCAAAACAAAAACTTGTCCGCTATGGTCTGTAGCTGGCTAGTAAATGCGTCTTCCCGATGTGAATCGACGATCTTCAAATCGAATAGCAACGACAAGTGCCGATCACGATCAGACTCCCGGATTAAAGGCTCCATGTCGGGCGACACAAGTGCCGGATCTTTCAAAGACATCGCTAGCGACTCTGACATGTTCGATGGCGCGACGGCAAATGTCTGTTTATCAATTATCATGTAACTAAAATCGGGGGCTTCGTACAACTCCACTTTGGGATCCGCGTAAATGCGGCCCTTGAAACGCTGCATAAATTCCTGTTCAGTTTGTGGTAACTTGAGACGTACGACGGCGGCGACATCTGGGGCTGACATTCGCGGCCCAAAGTTGACCGCAAATGTCAGTTCGGAAATCTCGTCGGGTTTGTAACGTGTTCGCGTCTCAATCTGTTCTTTAAGCCACATCCCGAGCGTACTCAGCATCGCTTGAAACTCTCCTGTGTTGCGGTCTTCTTTCCAGAACTCGGCTGGGTGGATATGACACAATATCTGCGGTGTAAAAGGCAAATAATCGACAGGAATCAACTCGCCCGATGTAGGACTCAATGCTTTTGCGTCATCATTTGATGCCGCCCTGTCGGCAACTGTCTCCTGATAATCAGCATTGGGCTTGATTCCTATTTGCGATGGAGAAGAACCACTGGATGCCGTAAAGAACCAGATACAGCCTCCGACCGCGGCGATCAGAAATGAAATAACGCATGCCACCAAGGGGACGTTACGAGATTTTTTTTTGCGACGACCTTTGACCCGATCAATCACGCTGCCGAGTGCAGCTTCGGAATCAGCTGCAGCTCCGGGAATCGTGAACAGCGTGGCTAAAGTTTCCGGTTTGGGATCGGAGGGTAAACAATCGTGGCCAACCAGACCCCTGACCGGTGAAGACTGGATTACGGGTGTTTCCGCCAAGATCGCTACGGGTAGATCTGGAACCCAACGCGGCGAAGTCCCGATCATCGGCGCACCAACGGCGGCTGGGGAATCCGCTAACTGCAGAGGCACTTCCTCTGGCTCGGCATCTCTAACCGGGGGCATCGTCAGGATGAATCGGATCCCGCAGTTGGGGCATTTGACGCGTTTCCCGACTAAACTCAAATCGGGTAGTTTCAAAGACGTTCCGCACGACGAACATGCGATCGAAATAACTGCCATGATTCAACCACTCAAAAACCGCGATGAACTCGTTCTCACGCCGTTGCATTGTGGCTGTTCAAGACCTCCGTAACAAGGCAAAAACAAGCGATTGCGAATCAGCATTGAGCCCACATCATTATCATTTGTCGCACGAGCCCCCCCTTGCCCAAAAAAGTGCGTTGCGAAAGCGGAATGCCGAGAACCTCGAAAAAATGGCAGGGACCTTTTCGATTGCGAACGACACCACCGCATCCAAGTGAATCGACAAAAACGCAATAGCCACCGTTTCGCATCCATGCCTGCATTCACATTTGAATCGAGACTTGACGCAATACGCCACAATCTTTCCCACAAGCAGAAATTGCCGCACAAACCGTATCATCGGCAATTTACGAAGAAACTAATCCTTCGTAACTTCCACACTTTTGGAAGATTCAAGACTCTGGGCAAGTTCGCATCGGGGCCGCCAAAAATTGCAGCCGATACGAAATTTCTGAGCGGCAAAGTTGTATCAGTTTCATGATTTGACCACCACAAATTAAGGATCCAACGCTCCGTCCTGAAATTCGGGCTTTTCACAAAGCTATGATACTGTCAACATTTGGCAATCTAACAATCCTTCCTTAATTTAAATGAATGAACATTTGGTACCCGAGGTTCTCTTTGCGGCAGTCCTTTGCGTTCACACACACCTGCCTCGGGACGTCTTAAAAACAGTTGCACCTGCTTGATAAGGTTTCAAACACCGTGTTTGGAATCCCGCTTAATGTGCTATGAAAGGTATTGATCCTCGAGTGCTGTCATGCCAAACGAAAATTCCCCACCTGACGAATCACGCGGCCTAATTGAAAAGCGATCTGTCAAAGATCGCCGAAAAAAAACTTTAGGCCGATTACCCGACGATGATGAAGGAAAGGCTGCCAACGCCGCTTCGGCGCGCAAGCCACCGCGAGATCGTCGCCAGCAAAAGAACTTCCGCGATCTGCTTGACGAAGACGACGAATAGTCGTCCCGACTGCATGCCGAAGACGATTGCATAAACGCAAAATCTAGGCGTCTAGGTTTGCTGCGCGGAGCCTTGCGTTCGTCAGCGTTCACGTCTAGTAAGCCGTTGGATTTGCGTTTCCTGTGGGCAGCAGTGCAGCATCTCGCTGCGCAGAGTGGCGTTAGACCTATTTGGTCGTGTCCGACTGGAGATGCTTGGCGAAGAAGTCAAATCGGGCGTTCTCGATCTCAGCCTTGACCTCTGGCGGGGATTTCCCGAAGCCATGATCGCCGCCTTCGATGGTCATGAGTTTGGCTTCGACATCAGAGGCCAACAATCGGTCGATGAGCCAGACGGCCTGTTCATGAGCGACATATTTGTCATTCGTGCCGTGGATACACAGAGTCGGAGCAGCTTCGGGTGTCACCCAATACAACGGACTGGATTCGATGTGGCGGTGTCGTTGTTCCTGAAGATTTCCACCCAGAAATAAGGGCAGAACTTCAGCGGCATCAACGCTGGCGTCGTATGACTTTGTGAAGTCGCTTGGGCCGTAGAAATTGACGACACACTTAACGTTGCTAGAAAAATCGGCATTGCCACCGTCGCCTTCAAACTTTTTTACACCGCCCGTGACACCGAGAAACTGTGTCAGGTGACCGCCAGCCGACCCGCCGGTTGTCCCAATACGGTCTGGATCAATCTGATATTTATCCGCGTTAGCTCGCAACCAGCGGACCGCAGCTTTCACATCATGGACGGCTGCCGGAAACTGATACTTTGGTGCCAGCCGATAACTTACCGTCACTGCGACGTAACCACGTTCGGCCAGTTGAATGCACAAGGTGTTAAAACTCTCGCGCGTGCCGGCCCGAAACCCTCCGCCATGGATGCAGACAACCGCTGGGAACGGCCCATGGCCCGCCTTCGGGCGTGCCATATTTAATTGCAGATGCTGATCGTCCGGATTTGTGTATTCAATATTTTTTTCAAACACCACACTGTCCGGAACCGACTCCTGCGCAACCACAGGGTGAGTATAAGCCAACAGCAGAGAAGCCGCGATGAGCAGCGTTGTTCCCAAGAGTTGCATCAGGTTTTACTTTCTTCCAACATTAATTCCAGATGATTAGTCGGACGTCGTTACGCGGGGAGAGCAAATTGTGTGCGGACACCGTTTTTATAAATTGACCACGAGCACACTAGGTAACCGAAGACGGCGGAGCGACTGAGTTACGATAGAATGCCTTCCACTACGTTACCATGAACATCCGTCAGGCGGTAGTCACGGCCTTGAAAACGGTACGTCAAACGCGTGTGGTCGAAGCCGAGAAGATGCAACAGCGTGGCATTCAGATCGTGAACGTGGACCGGGTGTTCGCTGACATTGAAACCCAGTTCATCCGTTTGGCCGTAGACATGCCCTGACTTAATACCTCCGCCTGCTAGCCAAACGCTGAAACAGCGGTTGTGATGATCGCGTCCGTCGTTGCCACCTTGAACCATCGGCGTCCGACCAAACTCGCCGCCCCAAACGACAATAGTATCCTGCAGCAATCCGCGTTCTTTGAGATCGGCAACCAGAGCCGCACTGGCTTGGTCCGTGTCGAGCGCATTCTGGCGAACTCCAGCTGTCAGATTACCATGCTGATCCCAAGCTTCATGAAACAACTGCACGAAACGCACGCCACGTTCAATGAGGCGACGCGATAGCAGGCAATTGCGCGCATAGTTGGCTTCGTTGGGGTCTTTGATTCCGTATCGTTCCAAAGTTTCCTTCGACTCACTTCCTAGGTTCATGAGTTCGGGAGCACTCGTCTGGAGGCGATACGCCATTTCGTAGCTTTGAATCCGAGCGGCAATTTCCGGATCACCGGCAGCCATGTATTCTAACGCATTAAGACGGTTCAGCGAATCTAGGGACGCGCGTTGCGCCTCAGCATCAATTCCAGCCGGATTGGACAGATACAGGACGGGATCGCCCTTGCTGCGAAACGGGATTCCGCCGTACATCGTCGGCAGAAAACCGCTACCATAGTTGCTCGCGCCGCCGCTGGTTCCTTTAGCGCTGGTGAGCACAACAAAGCCCGGCAGATCGGAAGATTCGCTGCCAAGGCCATAAAGTGACCACGAGCCAAAACTCGGACGGCCGAACTGCTGCGATCCGGTATTCATCATGATCTGAGCCGGTGCGTGATTCACAGCGTCCGTCTGCATCGACCGAATCAGACAAATGTCGTCAGCAAGCTTCGCCGTGTGAGGCAGCACTTCGCTGAGTTCCATCCCGCACTGGCCATGCTTTTCGTATTTGAATTTAGGGCCGAGCAAGGCGGAATTCGGATTGATGAACGCCGCTCGATATCCTTTCAGAAGTTCTGCCGGAGGTAACTGGCCGTCGCGTTTTGTGAGTTCCGGTTTGTTGTCGAACATTTCCAGGTGACTCGGTGCCCCCGCGTGGAACATGTAGATCACACGTTTGGCTTTGCCGGGGAAATGCGGTTCCCGGGGAGCCAGTGGATTCGGTGACTCCCCATCTCTCAACGTCGCAGCCGCAGAATCCTGCGACAGCAAGGCTCCGGCAGCAATAGATCCTAGCCCCAGACCGCAGTCATTGAGAAACCATCGCCGCCGAAGAAAATTGGCGCGTGCGTCATGCAGGGACTTGTGATTCATAGGTAGCGACTCTTCTGAAACTGGACTCAAACATTTCAAGCGTCCGGGCACAAGGCACATCCTTGGAATCATGCCATCACGGGGACATAGCAGGATACCTCCCCGGAAGCCTGAACTTCTACCGTAATTCTACTGTTCCACCGTGATTCCTAGCGTTCCATCTTCATCTCACGCGAAGATACAGATAGACGACCGACGACCAGAAAAATGCAGTGAAGGCCAGTGCCGTGGCGAGTACTTGCCAGAATGGATACCAACGGCGAGCCCGAAAAAGGTGTCTGGCAGCCAGTGAGAACGGAACAGCAGCGAAGAAGCCTCCCAGAAACACCCACTCAAACACGAGGCTTAAACGTCGGCATGTCAGAAAATACAACAAACAACCCCCAAGAAAAGCCACGCAGGACAGACCTGACTGAAAACGTTCATGGCCTGCCATCGGCCTGCGTTTCAATACAATGCGATCGATGAACGGCTGAAAGACGGCAAACAGACAAACGGGCCATGTAAAAACAAATTCGTGCAGCATGGGGCTGAGGAATGTGGTGCCACCGGCTCCGACAAGAAACACGATCGCCCAGAAAGTCGTTTCACGCGAAAGCCGCGACGCCTTTCGGAAATTCGGAATCACCGTCAGCATCGCCGTGATCAACAGACAGCCGCACATGATTCCCAACAGACAAATCTGAAACCACAATGTCAGCCACTTCATGGATGGCAGGTCGAATGCGTATTCCGGCTCAACGCCAAGAATCACGCTGGCCCAGTCGAAGTAGGCCGTCTGAGGAATCTCCGCCGTCGTCATCGCCCGGCTACGAACATTCTGCTGCAGTGACTGTGGATCGCCAAGGAACAAGCACGCTGCCCGACTCTGATTACGAACAAACAGCCGACCATGGGACAACGCAGGCTGAGTCCATGAGATTTCTCCCGACAGGACAGAGACCCGTGCAAGCTCTTCGTATCGTTCCCGAGTCGCACGCGCGAGGATAAGTTCGCCCAGGTCGTTGAACAGAATCAGTTTTCCGTCCACCGCGATGACGGTGGCATGGCCAATGAGCGGCGTATCCTGAGAGGCGGTTACCGGCGGAGCGTCGGTGGAGTTCTGTCGAAGCGGACGACCGTCACCCACAGACCAGCATTCTTCACCGGTCATAAAGTCGATACACCGAAACACGCCACGCGTGGATCGGTGTGTCTTCGCCTGCGCCTCGCGCACATCGAACCCATAGATGGCTCCGTCTATCAGCACGCTGGAAAAGATGTCGTTGGACATCAATGACTGCTTGCCAAGCGATCTCACAGAAGCAGTCGGATCACTGGTGAGTTCAAGCATTTCTGAACCAGCACGGAACGGGCTTGAAATCCAGAGATGAGGCTCGCGATACAGTGGCCAGGACGAATGTTCGTCGTAGCCTTGCGACAGATCATGTCTCCACAGCAGTTGACCAGTGCTGAGGTCGTGGCAGACCAGTACATTTTCCAGATAACCCAACACCCGTGATCGGCCTTCAAACGTAATCGGAAATGCTGGAGCGTAACTTCCGGCATCGTCGCCGGAACGCCATTTCACCTGTCCGGTCTTTGCCTCCAGTGCAACCATGCTCGCATTCGCGCAGCCGACCGGCAGCACAACCAGGCCATCCACCACAGTCGGCGAACAGGCATAGCCAAACCCCGTCAATTCACAGCCAAAGGTTTCGGCCAGATCCACAGACCACTGCAGAGTTCCAGTGTTCGAATCGAGGCATCCAATCAGCCCGGCGGGGCTCGCAAAATAGATCAGGCCATCGTCATATGTCGGAGTCGCTCGCGGACCGGGATAGACACCGGCGGGATCGTATGCCCAGGCGTATCGGTATTCCCAAAGCGTCTTGCCGGTGTTGGCATTCATGCAGATCAGATATTGACCGCTGAGACTCTGATACTGAGTCGCGATGCGATCGCCCCACGCAATGAACGCTGAGTATCCTTGCCCCAGTTCACGAGTCCATAACACGGGTGGACCTTGCGCAGGCCAGGAATCCGCAATTCCCGACTCATCCGAGATTCCATCCCACCGTGGCCCACGAATCCCCGGCCAGTCGAACCGTTCGTCGGCCACCAGCGGCTGAAGACAGCTCACAGACAGCAACGCTACGCCGCACAGCGTGAACCATTTCAGACCGAGATGTCTCAGAAAGTGGCTTGGTGAAGTACGCGGCATGATGAATGAGCGCTCATGAAGAGGAAGATCAGGGCGACAACCAAAGTCGCTGCCATTCGTAGTTAAAACCAAGCGACGCGGCACTCTCTCAATTTTCCCTTGATTTGATTCTTCACCGGAAACACATCATCGTGCTTCGCTGCTACAATGCCGATGGGATGATTTTTCTATGTAACTTGACTTATAGCACGTTGGAACATGCGTCACATGTGTCACAACGACAGGATCGCTACTTTGTTCTACGAACGGCAACGAATCAATATTTGGATCGATCAAACGTCTCCGGCCCTGCTAGGAGGTCTGTCGTGAGTGACGTATGGAATAAGTCGGCCAGAACAACAGCCGCCGAAGATTGTGTGAACCTGCGTTTTCCTTACGAAAATGGCCGGATATTTGCGTTCGCGGTGCTGCAAGAATTTGAGCAGTCAGATCGATTCATTCAAGATATCATGGCTGATCTGGATGCGCGGCATTCGCTCAGCAGTGCGGATCGTTCCTTAGCTCTCGACGTGGCCGCTGGCGTGGTGCGCCGCAGTCGAACGCTGGACGTTGTCATCCAGTCACGCATCACTAGGCCACGACATAAAGTAGAACCCGACCTGTGGCGCGTCTTACGGATTGGGGCGTACCAACTTCTGTTTTCGCGAACTCCCGATCATGCGGCGGTCGATTCGACTGTGGATCTGTGTCGTCTGCTTGACCGTCCGCGCTGGACAGGATTTGTCAATGGCGTGCTGCGGGGTATTGGTCGATTGCTGTCAGACGCACTGGCCACCGGGCCTGCCGCGACTTCCCTTCCGACATCACGCAGCCAGTGGCGCAGCCTAAATGAGGCGATCTTACCGAATCCGCAGACGCAGCGGATGCAATACTATGCTGATGCCTTTTCTCTGCCGCAAACCATTGCACAACGCTGGACTTCGCGACTGTCCGACACGGATCTGATTGCGGCTTGTTTTCATACGATCGATCCGCCCGCCACATCCTTGCGCGTAAATTCGCTGCGTGCTGATCGTGATACGGTGTTGCATTCGTTGACAGTTGCCGGTTGCAAAGCGTCGTCGGGAACACTCAACGGGAGCATTCAGCTCGAACAGTCACCTCGGCTTGAGACGTTGCCCGGATACGCCGAAGGACTCTGGAGTGTGCAGGACGAAGCGGCGATGTCGGCTTCGTTGTTACTCGCACCACAACCCGGCGAATCTATTCTTGATTTCTGCGCCGCACCAGGTGGAAAGACAACTCATCTTGCGGAATTAAGCGGTGACAAAGCAACCATTGTCGCCTGCGACGTCGCCAGTGGACGACTGCAGCGGATTCGTGAAAACGCCGCACGCTTGCAGTTGACGTCCATCCAGCCGATGCTGATCCCCAAAGATGGCCGAGATCTGCCCGCCGGTCCCTTTGACGCGGTTCTGGTCGATGTCCCGTGCTCTAATACCGGCGTACTCAACCGGCGGCCTGAGGCGCGTTGGCGATTTAATCAAGTCGGACTTGAGGAACTGGTCGTGCTGCAAACGCGATTGCTGCTTCAGGCGTGTGAACTCGTCCGCCCCGGTGGACGTGTCGTGTATTCCACATGCAGCATGGAACCGGAAGAGAATCGAGGAGTGGTCGATACCGTGCTGATGGCTTTGAAAGAATTCCGTCTGGACCGCGAAATTCAGCATCACCCGGGACAACCCGCCGACGGGGCTTATCAGGCGCTGCTGATTCGATCTGGCACCTCACTCGTCTGATCGTCGAAAAATTCGCGATTACGAGGCTTTTCCGCATCGCATTTTTGCGTCTCTAAACGGATCGGAGCCAATGCGGCACCACAAAACGCTGCGACTGTCTTCAGTGACAACTGACCCGACACACGCTGAAATGAGAAAAGCCGCGTTGGATCTTGAATCCACTGCGGCTTCCCTAGATTTCTATGCTGACCGCATGACACTCGAGGCTTAGTTTTGGGGAACTTCTTCGCTTGGAGCTGTGCCGCCATCGGTAGCCGGTTTGTCAGCATCAGGCTTCACATCATCTTTTGCTTTTTCTTCAGCTTCGATGGCGGCCTTCTTTGATTCCGCTGCCTCTTGTTTAAACTTTTCCAATTCCTGCTGGTTGAGCAGTGCGGCTGCTTCAGCAGCCGTATTTGCAGCTGTCATGTCAGTCAGTTTTTGTGCCAGTTCATCGCGAGCTATTTTGAGGCTGTCGCGTTCTTCAGTAGTCTTCTTAATCTCAGCTTGAACAGCCTGAACTGATTCTTCCATCTTCTTCGCGGCGTCCCGGAGATTGGCAATTTGGTCAACGCTTTGCTTATGACTGGCTTCGGCTTTGTCGCCCCGTTCCTTCTGCACGGAAACTGTCTGACGCTCTGCTTCCAACTGCTGTGTCAGTTCCGCAATCTGGCTCTGCATCGCTGCCTGCAATTTGGCTGCCTCAGACTGAACTGCTTCGATATTAGTTTTTACTGTGGCGAGTTCACTTTGGGTATTCTCAAGTTCAATCTCCATATCGTCCGCATCTTCAGCGCGGCTGAGTGCTTTTGCGTATGGCAACATTTCCCGGCAAGTTCCGTCCTTCGCCTTATACCAGCGCGTTGTTACACAGCTATTACCCCGGCTCGTTGTGGGGGAGCAGTTTGAGTTGCCAGACAATCGGCTACCACGAAGACCAGCCTCCGCAACCATTCCTCCAGCTGAAAAGAACACCAAAACGATGTATAATGTTTTCATGTCAATTCCCTCGTCCGAATCCAAGTGAGGTGGCGAAAAATCATTCCGCCGGATGCATCTGTGTCATTAAACTTTAGGAGAAGATTCCTCAGCCAACGTATTTTTGCCATAGTTTAGCACGTAGGTTCGCCCAACTTCTCAGAGAATGTGGCGAAAAAACGGATTCTGCGGCATTTGCGTGGGATTTTCCACTTAGTTTCCCCTGAACAGAGAATCTATCTGATCCTAGGCTACATGCCGGAAGTCGCTGCGTTCCACATCATTTATGGAACGCACGGCAAGCGGTTTCGACGAGCAACTCATGCTTGTTATTTGCATGATCGAGTCAAACGGAATTCGTGATCGTTTCCCCCGGACAACAGATTCACGCGCGACAAGTCTCGCTAAGATTCCAATTGAAAGCATGAGATTCAGACTTGCTTCGCATGGCCTCGCGCCGGATTTTTCCAGACCCAGACGTCTTCTTCCCGCAGGCGAAGGTAGCTGTTATAGCGAGCGGATGAAATGAGTCCTTGGGACACCGCTTCCTTCACGCCACAGCCTTCTTCATGGGTATGGGTACAATCCTGAAAGCGACAGCAGGAAATGAAAGGGCGAAATTCGACGTAATAGCCATCAACTTCATCCAACGAGATGTCCCAAAGTTCAAACTGTCGGATTCCAGGTGTATCGCAGACCCAGCCGCCAAAGGTCAACGGCACCAGACGAGCGCGGCGCGTGGTGTGAGTTCCCTTACGCGTCCAATCTCCCACGTCTGCCGTCTGCAGGCCTAGTTCCTGATCGACGCAATTCAGGAGCGATGATTTGCCGACACCGCTTTGGCCACTCACGGCCGTCTGGCGATTCTTAAGCAGATGTCGCAGCTGATCGATACCCCGTCCGTCCATGGCACAAGTCAGGACAACATTATATCCGATCCGACCGTAGGTTCGTACATGCTGCAGCAGCGTCCCTGGATCGACGAGGTCGATCTTGTTGATGCAGATGATCGGTTCAATGTTGAGGCGTTCGGCGCTGACAAGGAACCGATCGATTAGTTGAGGTTTGAAGTCCGGATCGGCGGCAGTGCCTACGATCAGTACTTGATCAATGTTGGCCACTAAAATATGTTCGCGGCGTTGACTACCACGCGACAGCAGCCCATGACGTGGTTCCACTCGTTCAATCACGCCTTGATTCGCGTCACCTTCGTGTCGGAAGAGAACTCGATCACCGGTGACGACGACGTTACGGGCATCGCGGGCCATCGATTTCAGAACGCCGCGCACGGAACATGCAAATTCCTTTTGATCGGCATCGTCCCGCACCATGATGTGGAGGCCGATAAAGCTTGTGACGCGTCCACGCCGCAGGCCTTTTTCATCGACAACACGCAGTAACTGATTACCCTGCGAAGAAATGCCAACGAGCGTCCGGCGGCGTGACAAATCACCACGACCAGTCACACGTTCGGAGTGCTTGACGTCGGCAGCGGATTCCTGATCGTTCAACAGTTCGTCTGTCAGATTCTGTTGTCGCGTGCGCACCTGCTTGTTGCGGCGCAGATCCACTCGTACTTTTTTGCCATGCTGCGCTCGAGGTGACTTTCGTCCTTTGTCTGCCATTCAGTTTGCCTGCACGACAATCTGGTTATCGACTTTGCGGACACCTGGTTGCAGACGCATCAGATTGGCGGCAAGTCGCCGCGTCTCGACACTAGTGGCTGAACCGGTGAGTACTGCCACCCCATCTAAATTCATCGCAACGTTAATTTCGGACAGTTCCGGTCGTCTGGTGGTGAAACGGCCCAGCGTTGCCAAGTTGGCGCTGGCCAGACGCCCGTTGATTTGTGACTGCGATGCCGTTGGAAACGCAAACCCTACGCGGAGGGCTGTCCTAATCTCACGAACCGTTCCGGATTGCTGGCCTGTGCTCTGCTGTGACTGATTATTCTGAATTGCTTGGAACTGCCGATTTGATGCCTGCTGATTTCCGGCCTGACTCGCTCCGCCCACAAAACCTTGAGTCGCGTTCGAACCAATAAAGGACTGGGCTGCGTTGGATATTGCAGTCGATTCTCCGGGTATTGTCCCAGCAAAACTGTTGTTCCCTGATAGGCCGCTGCCAGTCGCGCCACTTTGCCCGGCCGAGAGTCCGCCGCTCGTACCACCTGCACCAGCCCCTCCCATGCCCGAGGCCCCGGAAGTTCCGGTTGTTTGAGCGGAAGCGATGGAAGCCAGTCCAATGAGCACGCACGCCGCGGTTACAACTTTCATGGATGTCTGCATATGTAGATTCTCAATGCACAGCGACGGAACTCAGTGAATCTGCTGCGGCAACTCAGTCTCGCATCTTTGGTTACCTGAAAATTGCAGCAACTCTTTCAGAGTATCGCAAAATGAGCCCAGTCTTGTCGAATGGGAACCTTATCAAACAACAAAAAGGACTTCTTCTCCTCAAAAATGGCCTGCTCGGCCGTTATCGTCCGAAGAGTTTCAAACGCGACTTTTCCGACTATGCCGCATTTTTTGTGTGAGTCGCACGCGAGAATACCCGCCAAAACACCAAACTACGCGGCATCCTTGTGATCAGATGAGTATACTCTTGGGTGCAAACCATGGGCAGAATGCCCGCTGGCCTCAGATAATATACTTTGGATCGTGAAACCATGCCGCCTCGTCGCCCTCAATCTGGCACCGACAATGCCAAACGTAACCCCGCCAAACGTAAGCCAGTGGATCGCCCTTCACGTGGTGTTTCCAAAGGGCCGAGGGAAAAATCGGATCGAGGCCCACGCGCTTCGATCAGCCGTAAACGCCCGGCATTCAAAGTGCCGGAGGCACGCGGGGTCCGCTCAGGGGCCGTTGCGGCGGTGGATGATGTGACTCCTGACAGCGTGAAGTCGCCGGATGAAATGCGATTACAAAAATTTCTGGCGATGGCAGGGGTAGATTCGCGACGCAACTGCGAAGAATACATCCGCACGGGACGCGTCACGGTCGATGGCGAAGTCATTACGGATCCGGCACGCAGCGTCGATCCCAAGACACAGGAAATCAAACTGGATGCGGAACGACTCCGTCCGCCCCGTTTTCGTTATTTTCTCGTGAACAAGCCTCGAGGTTTCTTGTGTACAAATTCAGATCCGCAAGGACGCCCACGAGCCATCGACCTCGTCCCCGCGGTCGATCAGCGATTGTTCACCGTCGGTCGCTTGGACGAAAGTACGGAAGGGATGTTGCTGGTCACGAATGATGGCGATCTTGCCCAGCAATTGGCGCACCCACGATTTGAAGTCATTCGCCGCTATCGCTGTTTAGTGGCTGGTTTTCCTCAACCAGATATCCTGCATCAGCTGCGCGAAGGCATGTACTTCGCCGAAGGTTTTTTCCGTTTTCGAAGCGTGCGTGTTTTCAAACGCCGTGGACGCAGCACAATTCTGGAACTGGAATTGCAAGAAGGAAAGAATCGCGAAATCAGACGTTTGATGGCCCGCGTCGGACACAAAGTGCTGGCCCTAGAACGAGTTGCCTTCGGACCATTGAAGCTCGGAAGTCTGCCACCGGGGCGACACCGTGAATTATCCTCGTTTGAAATTCGTCAACTTCGACAATTTATTGAGCACGGCGAAGCATCGGATTCAGATTCGCAGCGCGGAGGAAATAAACAAAAATTTGGCTATCGCACCGGACAAACACGCGGCGATCGTAAACGCTCAACGCCAAGCGAAGTACAGGCGGGAACACCGGCAACTGAAACACCGGAAACCAGAACACCGGAAACCAGATCACCGGAAACCAGAACACCGGCAACCAGAACACCGGCAACTAGAACACCGGAAACCAGAACACCGGCAACCAGAACACCGGCAACCAGAACACCGGCAACCAGAACACCGGCAAC